>NZ_JBIBFR010000030.1:0-95592 GCF_042956125.1 Streptomyces sp. NPDC008313 | reverse complement strand
GTGGCGCCCGCGTCGACGGCGGCGAGGGTGTTGGCGACCGCGCAGCCCGTGTCGTCCTGGGCGTGGATGCCGAGCCGGGCCCCGGTGTCCGCGAGCACGGTGGCGACGACGGCCTGCACCTGGGCGGGGAGCATGCCTCCGTTGGTGTCGCACAGGACGACCACGTCGGCGCCGGCCTCGGCGGCGGCCCGGACGACGGACTTCGCGTAGAGCGGGTTCGCCCGGTAGCCGTCGAAGAAGTGCTCGCAGTCGACGAAGACCCGGCGGCCCTGGGAGACGAGGTGGGAGACGGTGTCGCGGACCATCTCCAGGTTCTCGTCGAGGGTGGTGCGCAGGGCGAGCTCGACGTGCCGGTCGTGCGACTTGGCGACCAGGGTGATCACCGGTGCACCGGAGTCGAGGAGCGCCTTGACCTGGGCGTCCTCGGAGGCCTTGGCGCCCGCGCGGCGGGTGGAGCCGAAGGCGACGAGCTGGGCGTGCCGGAAGGTGATCTCCTGCTGGGCGCGGGCGAAGAACTCGGTGTCGCGCGGGTTGGCGCCGGGCCAGCCCCCCTCGATGAAGCCCACGCCGAAGTCGTCCAGGTGCCGTGCGATGGCCAGCTTGTCCGCGACCGTGAGGTTGATGCCCTCACGCTGCGCGCCGTCGCGCAGCGTCGTGTCGAAGACGTGGAACGAATCGTCGAGTTCGCTGGTGTCCGTCATGGTCATGGGCTCCTGTAAGGGATCTCGGTCTACCGGAATGACCGGTTCCACCATCCTCGGTCCCGCGCGCTCCCCTCCCGGCGTGTGGTGGGCCGGGAAACAGAAAAACCCCTCGCGGGTGCGAGAGGTCTGCGCGCGGGTCGAGGACGACGGTGTCCGCCCGTACCTGGTCGTACGTGGCGGTCACTGCGGACCGGCGCGCCTGCTGCCAATAATCATGGCGAACGAGAGCACGGTGTCAGTCTGGCACAGCCTCGCCCGCACGCTCATGGCCGTCTCAGGATGCGAACGGGGACCGTCCCGGTGCCGGAACGGTCCCGTGTCCGGGTGTCAGCCGCCCAGCGGGTGCATCCACCCGTGCTCGTCCTCGCGGACGCCGCGCTGGATGTCGAGGAGCGCCTCGCGCAGCTTCAGGGTGACCTCGCCGGGCTCGCCGCCCGACTGCTTCCACTCGGCGCCGGTGCGCTTGACGACGCCGACCGGGGTGATGACGGCGGCGGTGCCGCACGCGAAGACCTCGGTGAGGGTGCCGTTCTCGGAGTCGCGCTGCCACTGGTCGATGGAGACGCGGCCCTCCTCGGACTCGTAGCCGAGGTCGCGGGCGACCGTCAGGAGGGAGTCACGGGTGACGCCCGCCAGCAGGGAGCCGGTGAGGCCGGGGGTGACGATCCTGTCGCCGTACACGAAGTACAGGTTCATGCCGCCCAGTTCCTCGACCCACTTGTGCTCGACGGCGTCGAGGTAGGCGACCTGGTCGCAGCCCTCACGGGCGGCCTCGGCCTGCGCGAGCAGCGAGGCGGCGTAGTTGCCGCCGGTCTTGGCGTCGCCCATGCCGCCGGGGACGGCGCGCACCCGGTCCTCGGACAGCCAGATCGAGACGGGTCGCACACCGCCGGGGAAGTAGGCGCCGGCGGGGCAGGCGATCACGATGAACAGGTACTCGTTGGCGGGCTTCACGCCCAGGCCGACCTCCGCCGCGATCATGAACGGGCGGAGGTAGAGGGACTCCTCGCCGCCGTGCGCGGGCACCCACGCCCTGTCCTGCTGGACGAGCGCGTCGCACGCCTCGATGAACGTCTCGACGGGCAGCTCGGGCATCGCGAGCCGGCGGGCGGAGGCCTGGAAGCGCCGGGCGTTCATGTCCGGGCGGAAGGTGGCGACGGAGCCGTCGGGCTGGCGGTACGCCTTCAGACCCTCGAAGATCTCCTGCGCGTAGTGCAGGGTCATGTTCGCCGGGTCGAGGGAGAGCGGTCCGTAGGGGACGAGCTGGCCGTCGTGCCAGCCGCGGCCCTCGGTCCACCGGATGGTCACCATGTGGTCGGTGAAGTGGCGGCCGAACCCGGGGTCGGCGAGGATCGCCTCGCGCTCCGCGTCGGAGAGCGGGGCGGCGGAGGGCTTGAGCTCGATCGTGGGCGTCGTCATGAGTGGGTGTCCTTCACCGGTTGGGTTGTGACGAGCCGCGCTCACGCCCGTACCGCCCGTGGCCAGTGCTAGGACGTCCGAGCATTCCCTCATGACGCGGCTCCGCGTTCGATTATCGCGCGAGCGGAGCCGAATGGGGGACATGCCCGGGTCCCGGAGGCCCGGCGGGACCGAAACGGCGTGAAGACGGCCCAGGGATGATGGTGACACCCGGCGGCGCACAGCAGTAGCCGCCGGGTGCGGATGCGACCCGGCGGCTGGGTGAGCGGCGGGTCAGCCTGCTACTCGTACGGCGAGCGCGTCGCCGATGTCCTCGGTGCTGCGGGCGGGCTGTCCGACGCGCTCCGCGAGGTCGGCGGAGACGGCGTCCTCGATGCGCGCGGCCTCGGTCTCGTGGCCGAGGTGGCGCAGCAGCAGGGCGACGGACAGGACGGTGGCCGACGGGTCGGCCTTGCCCTGGCCCGCGATGTCGGGCGCCGAGCCGTGCACGGGCTCGAACATCGACGGGAAGTCGCCCGAGGGGTTGATGTTGCCGGAGGCGGCGACACCGATGCCGCCGGAGATCGCCGCGGCGAGGTCGGTGATGATGTCACCGAAGAGGTTGTCGGTGACGATCACGTCGAAGCGCTCGGGCTGTGTGACGAGGTAGATCGTCGCGGCGTCGACGTGCATGTACTCGGTGGTGACGTCGGGGAACTCCGCGCCCACCTGGTGGAAGATGTCCGTCCACAGGTGACCGGCGTGCACGAGCACGTTGTTCTTGTGGACGAGCGCCAGCTTCTTGCGGGGGCGGGCCTGGGCACGGGCGTAGGCGTCGCGCACCACGCGCTCGATGCCGAAGGCGGTGTTGAGGGAGACCTCGGTGGCGACCGCGTGCGGGGTACCGGTGCGGATCGTGCCGCCGTTGCCGGTGTACGGACCCTCGGTGCCCTCGCGGACCACGACGAAGTCGATCTCGGGCTGGCCGGCCAGCGGAGTGGCGACACCCGGGAGGAGCTTCGAGGGACGCAGGTTGACGTGGTGGTCGAAGGCGAAGCGGAGCTTGAGCAGGAAACCGCGCTCCAGGACGCCGGACGGGACCGAGGGGTCGCCGATCGCGCCGAGCAGGATCGCGTCGTGCTGCTTCAGGGCGTCGAGGTCGGCGTCGGTGAGGGTCTCACCGGTGGCGTGGTAGCGCCGGGCGCCGAAGTCGAACTCCTTGGTCTCCAGCTTCACATCCTGCGGAAGGACGGCGGAGAGCACCTTCAGCCCCTGGGCCACGACTTCCTGGCCGATGCCGTCACCGGGGATCACTGCGAGATTGATGCTGCGAGACATGACGGCACCGTACTCCTTGTCCCATGGGATGACACGCGCTGTCCGCCATACGGACGCGACGCCGCGGGCCAGGGGCTGCCCGGCGCCGGGCTCAGTGGCCGGTCTCGCCGCCGTTGTCCCTGCGGTCGAGGGCGCGCTGGAGGGCCGCGGCCGCGTTCTTGCGGTCGGACTCGCTGGTGCGGGAACGGTGACGGACTCGGCGGGTGGTCGTCTCGGCCATGATGGATCGACTCCTTGCATCCGGGAGCTGCGGCCGCGTGCGCGGCGGGGGATACGAGTGGCCGGAGGGGGCGGGGAGCGGGGCCGCAGGGGTTGCCTGCCTCGGGCTCCGGCTCGCGACCGCCCTTCGCTTGGTCGAGCGAGACGTTCGGCTCCTACAAAGCTAGGCGAGGAGCGCGCCCCTGTCTCCACAATTACTCGGACTTCCTACTATCTGAGACGGCGAGCCCGTCCACCCGCCTCCCGGCGGGGGGACACCTCGCCCGGGAAACGCACGCGGGCCAGGCAGCCGCCCTGTTCGGCGGCTTCCTGGCCCGGGCCCTCAGGGGCGGAGCGCTGAGGCTCAGCCCATGTGCGGGTACGTGTAGTCGGTCGGAGGGACCAGCGTCTCCTTGATGGCGCGGGTCAGCGTCCAGCGCATCAGGTTCTGCGGGGCGCCGGCCTTGTCGTTGGTGCCGGAGGCGCGGCCGCCGCCGAAGGGCTGCTGGCCGACGACGGCGCCGGTCGACTTGTCGTTGATGTAGAAGTTGCCGGCGGCGTAGCGCAGCTTCTCCATCGTGTACGCGGCGGCCGCCCGGTCGTTCGAGATGACCGAGCCGGTGAGCGCGTAGTCCGAGACGGACTCCATCTGGGTCAGCATCGCGTCGTAGGCGTCGGCCGAGCTGTCGTCGTACACGTGCACCGCGAGGAACGGGCCGAAGTACTCCGTGCGGAAGACCTCGTTCTCCGGGTCCGAGCACTCGACGACGGTCGGGCGCACGAAGTAGCCCACCGAGTCGTCGTACGAGCCGCCCGCGACGATCTCGCAGGCCGGGTCGGACTTGGCCCGGTCGATCGCCGCCTTGTTCTTGGCGAACGAGCGCTCGTCGATGACCGCGCCCATGAAGTTCGACAGGTCGGTGACGTCACCCATGGTCAGGTAGTCGACCTCGGCAGCGAACTCCTCCTTGAAGCCGGAGTTCCAGATGGAGGCCGGGACGTACGCGCGCGAGGTGGCCGAGCACTTCTGGCCCTGGTACTCGAAGGCACCGCGGGTCAGCGCGGTCTTCAGCACCGCGCGGTCCGCCGACGGGTGGGCGACCAGGAAGTCCTTGCCGCCGGTCTCGCCGACCAGGCGCGGGTAGGTGCGGTACTTCTCGATGTTGTTGCCGACCGTCTTCCACAGGTGCTGGAAGGTCCTGGTCGAGCCGGTGAAGTGGATGCCCGCGAGGTCGCGGTGCTCCAGGGCGACCTTGGACACCTCGATGCCGTCGCCGGTGACGAGGTTGATGACGCCCTTGGGCAGCCCGGCCTCCTCCAGCAGCCGCATCAGCAGCACGGCGGCGTGGGTCTGGGTCGGGGACGGCTTCCAGACCACCACGTTGCCCATGAGGGCGGGGGCGGTGGGCAGGTTCGCCGCGATCGCGCTGAAGTTGAAGGGCGTGATCGCGTAGACGAAGCCCTCCAGCGGGCGGTGGTCCATGCGGTTCCACACGCCCGGCGAGTTGGCCGGCGGCTGCTCGGCCAGGATGCCCCGGGCGTAGTGGACGTTGAAGCGCCAGAAGTCGACGAGCTCGCAGGGGCAGTCGATCTCGGCCTGCTGGGCCGTCTTCGACTGGCCGAGCATGGTGGAGGCCGCTAGGGTCTCGCGCCAGGGGCCGGACAGCAGCTCGGCGGCGCGCAGGATGATCGCCGCGCGGTCGTCGAAGGACATCGCGCGCCAGGCCGGAGCGGCGGCCAGGGCCGCGTCGATCGCGTCCTGGGCGTCCTGCCGGGTGGCGTGCGCGCCGGTGCCGATGACGGCCTTGTGGTTGTGCGGCTGCACGACCTCGAAGCGCGGGCCGCCGCCGAGCCGCTTCTCGCCGCCGATGGTCATCGTCAGCTCGATGGGGTTCTCGGCCAGCTCCTTGAGCTTGACCTCCAGACGGGCACGCTCCGGCGAGCCGGGGGCGTAGCCGTGCACCGGCTCGTTGACGGGGGTGGGGACCTGGGTCACAGCGTCCATGAGTTCCGTTACTCCTTACTGAGCGGTCTTGCGAGCGGGTGCGGGCTCAGCCCTTGGTGAGGATGCTGCGGGCGAAGAAGCGCAGGTTCGCCGGCTTCTCCGCGAGGCGCCTCATACTGTGCCTGCCCGGGGGGCAACCCCCGGACCCCCGGCAGGAGCGAGCTTCGGTGATCGTCATGTCTCAGCCCCTGGTGAGGATGCTGCGGGCGAAGAAGCGCAGGTTCGCCGGCTTCTCCGCGAGGCGCCTCATGAAGTAGCCGTACCAGTCGGTGCCGTACGCGGTGTAGACACGCATGCGGTGGCCCTCGGCGGCGAGCCGCAGGTGCTCCTCGCCGCGGATGCCGTACAGCATCTGGAACTCGTATTCGTCCAGTTTCCTTCCCGCGCGCCGGGCCAGCTCCTGCGCGATGGAGATGAGGCGCGGGTCGTGCGACCCGATCATCGGGTAGCCCTCGCCCTCCATCAGGACGCGCAGGACACGGACGTACGCCTTGTCGATCTCGGCCTTGTCCTGGTGGGCGACGGAGGCGGGCTCCTTGTAGGCACCCTTGACGAGCCGCACGCGGCTGCCGTTCCCGGCGAGGCGACGGGCGTCCTTCTCCGTGCGGAAGAGGTACGCCTGGATCACGCAGCCGGTCCCCGGGAAGTCCTTCCGCAGCTCCTCGTGGATGGCGAACATGGAGTCCAGGGTGGTGTGGTCCTCCGCGTCCAGCGTGACCGTGGTGCCGATGGCGGCCGCCGCCTCGACGACCGGGCGGACGTTGGCGAGCGCCAGTTCGTGGCCGCGCTCCAGGGCCTGCCCGAACAGCGACAGCTTGACCGACATCTCGGCCTTGTCCCCGAGCTCCAGGTCCTTGAGGTGCTCGATCAGCTCCAGGTAGGCGTCCCGGGCGGCGTAGGACTGCTCGGGCGTGGTGATGTCCTCGCCGACGACGTCGAGGGTGACCTCGAGTCCCTTGGCGGCGGCGTCCCGGACGATCTCGACGACCTGGTCGACGGTCTCCCCCGCGATGAAACGGGCGACCACCTGTTTCGTGCCGGGGGCCGCCGACACGAAGCGGCGCATTCTGTCACTGCGCGACGCGGCGAGAATCACGGGACCCAGCACGGGGCACCTCCACGGAAAGTACGGACGGCCGCGGAGCCGGGGCCGTCGGACGGCCGGCCGGGTACGGCACGGGGAACCACCGTGAAACCTAGGGATGCCTCCGATCCTGGGCCATCGACAGCTGTCACGCATCCGTGGACTG
Source organism: Streptomyces sp. NPDC008313 (assembly GCF_042956125.1). Taxonomy (NCBI): domain Bacteria; kingdom Bacillati; phylum Actinomycetota; class Actinomycetes; order Kitasatosporales; family Streptomycetaceae; genus Streptomyces; species Streptomyces sp. NPDC008313. Next base: position 88,699 of record NZ_JBIBFR010000030.1, on the reverse strand, counting down.
GATCTCAGACATATGTATGAGGGTGCTCGGGAATTGGGAGAGAATGCCCCTGTGACGGGTGATTTCAAGGCGGGAACGACGGGCCGGGCGGGCCGGAGCGAGTACCAGGAGCTGGTGGACGAGATTTCGTCGCTGCTGGGCGCGCCCGCCACCCTGGAGAACCGGGACTTCGAGCTGATCGCGTTCGGCGCGTACGACAGCGACAGCGAGCTGGACGAGGCCTCCCTCGACCCCGTGCGCACCCGGTCGATCCTGACGCGGCGCTCCACGTCGGCGGTCCGCACCTGGTTCGAGGGCTTCGGTATCGCCCGGGCGACCGGTCCGGTGCGCATCCCGCGCACACCGGAGGCCGGCGTGCACCGGGGACGCGTCTGCCTGCCGGTGCGCCATCGGGGCGTGGTGCTCGGGTACGTCTGGCTGCTGGAGGACGAGCCGGGGCCCACCGGACAGCAGCTGGACGCGGCCATGGAGGTCGCCGCCCGCATCGGCGCGCTGCTCGCGGACGAGGCGCAGGCGGGCGCGGATCTGAGCCGCGAACTGCGCGCGGTGCTCACCGCGGAGCGGGGCTGGCAGCAGGACATGGCGGTGGCGGAGCTGCGCTCGGCTCTCGGCGCCCGCGGGGAGGGCCTGCACACGCTGGTCTGCGTGACGCCCTGGCCGTCGGCCGACCCGGACGACGCCCCCTCGGTCCGGACCCTGCCGGGCGCGACCGCGCTGTGCACGGTGCCGTGGGGCGCGACGGGCCACAGTCTCGCCCTGCTGGTGCGGCTGCGCTCGGCGGACGTCCTGACGCCGGCCCTGACGGCCGCGGCGCGGCTGCTGCGCGAGGCACAGGGGGCGGCGGGCGCGGGGGCGGCGGGCGGCGGGGCCGTGGGCGCGGGGGCGGGGGCGGGGTCCGGTGCCGGGGTCGCCGGCATCCGGGGCGGGCTCGCCGAGCTGGGCGCGGCCTGGCAGGAGGCGTCCGCCGCCGCCCGCGCGGTACTGGCCGAGCCGCGCCTCGGTCCGGTAGCGGAGTGGGGTGCGATCGGGCCGTTCCGGCTGCTGACCGCGCTGCCCCCGGACGTCGCCCAGGACCCCGCCGTCCGCACCCTGCTGGCTCCTGCGCACCGTGAACTGGCCCGCACCGCCGAGGTGTTCCTCGACCGCGCGGGCCAGGCCGGGCGCACGGCGGCGGAGCTGGGCATCCACCGCCAGACGCTGTACTACCGCCTGTCCCGGGTGGAGCAGCTCACGGGCCTCGACCTGGACGACGGCGAGGACCGGCTGCTGCTGCACATGGCGCTGAAGGGGTCGCGCCTCTGAGGCGACGCCGGCGTCCGGGGGCATGTCCCGCCGCGACCCGCCGTCGCCGCCGCCCGGCTAGACGCCCGTACAAGACAAGTGACTCATACGTTCGTCCGTACTAGACACACGTTTAATACGTGCGTACAGTCGCTGTCATGACGAACCCGACCCACCCGACGGCCGCCGTCGGCGCTCTCGCCGGACGCCGCGAATGGACGGCGCTCGCCGTTCTGATGCTTCCGCTGCTCCTGGTCTCGATGGACGTCTCCGTCCTCTACTTCGCGATCCCCTCCATCAGCGCGGACCTGGAGCCGAGCGGCACCCAGCAGCTGTGGATCTTCGACATCTACGCGTTCGTGCTCGCCGGGCTGCTGATGACGATGGGCTCGCTCGGCGACCGTGTCGGACGCCGCAGGCTGCTGCTGATCGGTGCCGCCGCCTTCGGCACGGCGTCGGTGGTCGCCGCGTACGCCGACAGCGCGCAGACCCTGATCGCCGCCCGCGCGGTCCTCGGCATCGGCGGCGCGACCCTGATGCCGTCCACGCTCGCGATCATCCGCACGATGTTCACGGACCCCGGCCAGCGGGCCAGGGCGATCGGCATCTGGTCCGGCGTGACGACCGGCGGCGTGGCCTTGGGCTCGGTGATGAGCGGCGTGCTCGTCCAGTACTTCTGGTGGGGCTCGGTCTTCCTGGTCAACCTGCCCGCGATGGTGCTGCTGCTCGTCCTGGGCCCCGTCCTGCTGCCGGAGTCCCGGAACCCCGCGCCGGGCCGCTTCGACCTCATCAGCGTGCCGCTGTCGATGGCCGCCGTACTGCCCGTCGTCTACGGGGTGAAGGAGATCCCCTCCGAGGGCTGGAAGCCCGAGTACGGCGCCTCGATCGTCGTCGGTCTGGTGTTCGCTGCCCTCTTCGTGCGGCGCCAGCGCACCGCCGAGTCGCCGCTCATCTCCCCCGCGCTGTTCCGGGGCCGCGGCTTCGCCGCCGCCGTCGCCTTGAACCTCGTCGCCGCCTTCGGCCTGATGGGATCGGCGTACTTCACCACGCAGTACCTCCAGTCGGTGCTCGGCAAGAGCTCGATGGAGGCCGCCCTGTGGTCGCTGCTCCCCTCGGTGCTCATCGGCGTCGCGGCTCCCGTCTCGGGCCGGCTCGTCGAGAAGGGCGTGCACCGCGCGCACGTCGTCGCCGGCGGCTTCGCCGTCGCCGCCTGCGGCTACGGGATGCTCGCCCTCGCCGGTACGGACTCCCTGTGGCTGGTGCTCGCCGGCGCGGGTGTCCTCGCCTCCGGGATCGTCACCGTCATGTCCCAGATGGTGGACCTGGCGCTGAGCACCGTTCCGGTGGGCGACGCGGGCGCCGCGTCCTCGCTGCTGGAGACCGGCTCGGAGTTCGGCGGCGCCCTCGGCATGGCGGTCCTCGGCTCCATCGGCACGGCCGTCTACCGCCACGGCGTCCCGGCCGGGGCTCCCTCGGCCGCGCACGAGACGCTGGGCAGCGCCCTGGCCGTGGCCCGGGACCTGCCCGGCCGGGCAGGCGACGCCCTGACGGCGGCCGCCCGGGACGCCTTCACCGACGGGATGCAGACGGCGGCCGTCGCCGGAGGCGCCCTCCTGATCGGCGCGGCGGTGCTGGCGACGGCGGCCCTGCGCGGCGTGACGGTGAGGCAGGCACCGGACGAGGAGACGGAGACCGGAGCGGCGCGCGCTCAGAGCCCGGCGTCCGAGAAGGCGCTGGTCTGAGACCCGCGGGCCGGACACCGGGCACGGGCTCGTCCAGAACCTCCCCGGCCCGCGGGCCGGGGCCCCGGACGAGCCCGTGCCCGCCGGTGGCGGCGTGCCAGGATGGAGCCGTGCAGCACACCGCCTTCGGGACGCCGTTCATCGGCCGGGACGACGAACTCACCCGGCTCACAGGAGTGCTGGACCGCGCCCGGGACGGCGAGCCGCGCGCCCTGCTGGTCACCGGGGACGCGGGCGTCGGCAAGACGCGGGCGCTCACGGAGGCCGCCTCCCACGCGACGGACACGGGCATGACCGTCCTGACGGGCCACTGCGTGGATCTCGGCGACGTCGGCCTTCCCTATCTGCCGTTCACCGAGATCCTCGGCCTGCTCGCCGCCGACGAGCGGTTCGCCGCCGCCCTCGAGGCCCACCCGGTCGCCGACCGCCTGCTCGGCGGCAGGGCCGTCGGTGACACCGGCGGGGTCGCGGACGCGGGCGGCCGGCTGCGGCTCTTCGAGGACATGGCCCAACTGCTCGCCGACGCCTCGGACGTCACTCCCCTGCTGCTCGTCCTGGAGGACCTGCACTGGGCGGACCAGTCCTCCCGCGACCTGCTGCGCTTCCTGCTCAGCCGCGGCATCCTGCAGCGGCCGGCGGGCGGCGCCCCCGCCCGGCGGCTGGCGGTCTTCGCCTCGTACCGTGCCGACGACCTGCACCGCCGCCATCCCCTGCGGCCCCTGCTGGCCGAGCTGATCCGGCTGCCCTCGGTGGACCGCCTCGAACTGCGGCCGCTGCCCGACGCCGAGGTCGCCCGGCTGGTCCGCGGGCTGCGCACGGGCCGCGCCGAACCGCTGCCCGACGCCACCGTCCACCGGATCGTCGAGCGCGCCGAGGGAAACGCCTTCTACGCCGAGGAACTCCTCGCCGCCACCGCGGACGCCCTGCCCGGCGCCTGCGGCCCCGACGCCGGGCACGCGCTCGCCGACACCCTGCCCAGCGGCCTGGCCGACCTGCTGCTGATCCGGATCGAGCAACTGTCCGACACCGCCCAGCAGGTGCTGCGGACCGCGGCCGTCGCCGGCCGCAGCGTCGAGCACGAACTGCTGCGCGAGGCCGTCGAACTCGGCGAGAACGAGCTGGAGTCGGCGCTGCGCGAGGCCGTCGGCCGCAGCCTCCTCGTCCCCGGCGACGACACCACGTACTCCTTCCGGCACGCCCTCACCCGCGAGGCGGTCTACTCCGACCTGCTCCCCGGCGAACGCGTGCGGCTGCACGGCCTGTTCGCACGGGTCCTCGCCCGGCGGGGCCGCGCCGGGAGCGCGGCGGAACGCGCCCACCACTCACGGGAGAGCCACGACCTGGCGGACGCCCTGGCCGCCTCCCTCGAAGCCGCCGACCACGCCGCGCGCGTCGGCGCCCCCGCCGAGGAACTGCACCACCTGGAAGCCGTCCTGGAGCTGTGGCCGGGAGTCGCCCCCGCCGGCCGGCCGTCCGGGGCGGGCCTCGACCCGGTCACCCTCACCCTGCGCGCCTCGGCGGCGGCCGTGCACGCCGGGGAGTCCCACCGGGCGGTCTCCCTCACCCGCTCCGCACTCGCCACCGCCGGCACCGACGTCGATTCCGAGCTGGCCGCCCGCGTCCGCTACACGCTCGCCGACAACCTCATACGGGTCGACAGCCTGAAAGCCGCCTTCGGCTACAGCAGTGAGGCGCTCGGCCTGATCCCCGCCTCCCCCGCGTCGCCCACGTGGGTGTGGGCCGCCGCCACCCACGTCATGGCGGCCCGGCACGTCGGCGAGAACGACATCGCGCGGGACGTCGCCGGACGGGCGCTGCGCATGGCCCGGGAGCTGCGGCTCACCGACGCGCAGGCGGATCTGACGGTCTCCCTGACCGGACTCGACCGGGACAACCGGCGCACCCCCGCCGGGCGGGAACGGCTGCGGGAGGCCCGCGAGCTGGCCCGCCGCTCCGGGAACGCCACCGTGGAGATGCGCGCCCTGTTCAACCTCGCCATCGGCTGCTTCGAGTCCGGCACCCTCGACGAGTGCCTGACCTGGCTCTCCGACGGCCTGGACCGCGCGGGCCGGGCCGGGCTCCTGGCCGCGCCGTACGCGCTGGAGATGCGCTACCTCCAGTCCCTCGTCCTGTACACCCTGGGCCGCTGGGACGCGTGCGCGCGGGCCGCCGCCGAGGCCGCCCAGCTGCCCGCCGCGGGCGCGTTCGCGACCGGGCCCGCCCTGTACGTGGCCCTGGCACGAGGCGAGCGGGGCGCCGCCGAGCGTGCCCGCGCCCTCCTGGGCGGCCCGTTCGACTGGATGTCCTCGCTCGTCGCGGGCGTCGTCCTCACGGACGCGGCGGCGCTGGCCCACGATCCGCAGGCCGCCGTGACGCAGTTCCGGGAAAGCCTCGCGGCGCTCACCGAGACCTCGGGGGACACGCCCGACGCGGCGGTCCGGCTCGCCGCACTCGCGCTCGCGGCGGTCGCCGACGCCGCCGTGGAGGCCCGCGCGGCAGGCGACGGGGCGGCCGCCGGCCGCTGGACCACGGCCGCGGCCGAACTGGTGGAGGTGGCCCGGACCTCGGCGGCCCGGGGCACCGACGGCGCCCCGCAGGGACCGGAGGGGCAGGCGTGGCTGGCCAGGGCCGAGGCGGAGTGGCTGCGGGCTACGGCGGACGGGGACGCCGTCGCGGCCTGGGAGAAGGCCCTCGCCGCGTTCGCCTACGGCGACCCGTACGAGAGGGCGCGCTGCGAGCGACGGCTCGCGGAGGCGCTGCTGGCCGGTGGCCGCCGGGAGGAGGCCGCCGGACACGCCCGCGCGGCCCGTGAGACGGCGGCGTCACTGGGCGCGGTGCCCCTGCGGGACGACGTGGACGCGCTGGTCCGCCGGGGCCGCCTCGCCCCGCCGTCCTCGGACGGCGACCGGACCGCCGCCGTACTGACCGCCCGGGAGAGCGACGTCCTGCGCCTGCTGGCCCTGGGCCGCAGCAACCGCCAGATCGGCGAGGAACTGTTCATCACGGGCAAGACGGCCAGCGTCCACGTCTCGAACATCCTGGCCAAACTCCACGCCACGGGCCGCACGGAGGCGGTGTCGATCGCCTACCGCAAGGGTTTGATCTAGCCAGTTCTGAGGGGTTTCAGCCGCTCCGGCGTTCGAGGAGCGGGGCCCGGGGCGGAGCCCCGGGAACGGGACGGGAAGGGGCGGAGGGGGCGAAAGCCCGCCGCAGGCGCACCGGACCGCCCCGCTGACGCACAACCGCCCCGGGGGCGAAGAAGCCCCCGGGGCGGCGAAGAGCCGTCAGACCAGGTTGACCGACCGCGCCGACGTCGCCCCGATCTCCGCGGCGACCTCCGTCAGCACACTCTGCGGCACCGTGTCGTCCACCGTCAGCACCGCCAGCGCCTCTCCGCCGACATCCGCACGCGCGACCTGCATCCCCGCGATGTTGATGCCCGCCTCGCCGAAGACACGGCCGACCGTGCCGACGACACCGGGACGGTCCTCGTAGCGCAGGACGGCCATGTGGTCGGCGAGCGCCAGGTCCACGTCGTACTCGCCGACGGCGACGATCTTCTGGTGGTGCTTCGGGCCGGCCAGCGTGCCGGAGACCGACACCTCCTCGCCGGTGCCGAGCGTGCCGCGGACGGTGACGACGTTGCGGTGGTCCGGGGACTCCGAGCTGGTCGTCAGCCGCACCTCGACGCCGCGCTCCTGCGCGAACAGCGGGGCGTTGACGTACGACACGGTCTCGTCGACGACGTCCTCGAACACACCCTTGAGCGCGGACAGTTCGAGCACCTTGACGTCGTGCTGGGTGATCTCGCCGTACACCTCGACGTCGAGCCGGACCGCGACCTCGCCCGCGAGGGCGGTGAAGATGCGGCCGAGCTTCTCGGCGAGCGGCAGACCCGGCTTGACGTCCTCGGCGATGACGCCGCCCTGGACGTTCACCGCGTCGGGGACGAGCTCACCGGCGAGCGCGAGGCGCACCGAGCGGGCGACGGCGATACCGGCCTTCTCCTGGGCCTCGTCGGTGGAGGCGCCGAGGTGCGGGGTGCAGACGACCTGGTCGAGCTCGAAGAGCGGGGAGTCCGTGCAGGGCTCCTTCGCGTACACGTCGAGGCCGGCGCCGGCGACGCGGCCCTCCTTGAGCGCCGAGTACAGCGCCTCCTCGTCGACGATCCCGCCGCGCGCGGCGTTCACGATGCGCACCGCCGGCTTGACCTTGTGCAGCGCCTCGTCGCCGATGAGACCGAGGGTCTCCGGGGTCTTCGGCAGGTGCACGGTGATGAAGTCGGAGACCTCGAGCAGCTCGTCCAGCGAAAGGACCTTGACGCCCATCTGCGCGGCGCGGGCGGGCTGGACGTAGGGGTCGTAGGCGACGACCTTCATGCCGAACGCCGACATGCGCTGGGCCACCAGCGCGCCGATGCGGCCGAGGCCGACGACGCCGAGGGTCTTCTCGGCCAGCTCGACGCCCGTGTACTTGGAGCGCTTCCACTCGCTGTTCTTCAGGGCGGAGTTGGCCTGCGGGATGTTGCGCGCGGTGGCCAGCAGGAGACCGCAGGCCAGCTCGGCGGCGGTCACGATGTTCGACGTGGGGGCGTTGACGACCATCACGCCGGCCTTGGTGGCGGCGGAGACGTCCACGTTGTCGAGGCCGACGCCGGCCCGGGCGACGACCTTCAGCTTGTTCGCGGCGGCGATCGCCTCGGCGTCCACCTTGGTGGCCGAGCGGATCAGGATGGCGTCGACTCCGGCGATGGCCGGCAGCAGTTCGGCGCGGTCCGCGCCGTTGCAGTGCCGGATCTCGAAGTCCGGGCCCAGGGCGTCGACGGTCGCGGGCGACAGCTCTTCAGCGATGAGTACGACAGGTTTCGAGCTCACGTGAGTCCTCACAGGTCCAATGCGGACGGCCGTCCCGACGGCCGCAGGCGGTGGAGGTTGCTAGCCGCGTGGAAGACGCACGACGCTGTGGGCCCTGACGCGTTTGGTGTGCAGTGTAGTGGCGCCGGGGAGGTCGTCCTGCGCCTGGGCGGAAGGATCACCCGTCCGTGGCCGGACGGGACGGGCGGGCGGTTGCCTCCGGCTCGGCGAGGGGGCCGCGGCGCGGTGCCGCGGCCCCCGTCACGCACGAGTTCTACGCCTCGTCGTTCACCCAGCTCATGAGCTTGCGCAGCTCCTTGCCGGTGGTCTCCAGGAGGTGGTTCTCGTCCTGGGTCTTGTACTCGTTGTACTTCTTGAGACCCGAGTGGTACTCGTCCATCCAGTTCTTGGCGAACGTGCCGTCCTGGATCTCGGCGAGGACCTTCTTCATCTCGGCCTTGGTGGCGTCGGTGATGATCCGCGGGCCGGTGACGTAGTCGCCCCACTCGGCGGTCTCGGAGACGGACCAGCGCATCTTCTCCAGGCCGCCCTCGTACATGAGGTCGACGATGAGCTTCAGCTCGTGGAGGCACTCGAAGTAGGCGATCTCCGGCTGGTAGCCCGCCTCGGTCAGCGTCTCGAAGCCCGCCTTGACCAGCGCGGCCGTACCACCGCACAGGACCGCCTGCTCACCGAACAGGTCGGTCTCGGTCTCCTCGGTGAAGGTCGTCTTGATGACGCCGGCGCGGGTGCCGCCGATGCCCTTGGCGTAGGAGAGGGCGAGCTCGAAGCCGTTGCCGGTGGCGTCCTGCTCGACGGCGGCGATGCACGGGACGCCGCGGCCCTCCTCGTACTGACGGCGCACCAGGTGGCCCGGGCCCTTGGGGGCGACCATGCAGACGTCGACGCCGGCCGGGGGCTTGATGAAGCCGAAGCGGATGTTCAGGCCGTGGCCGAAGAACAGCGCGTCGCCGTCCTCGAGGTTGTCCTTGATGGACTCCTCGAAGACCTGCGCCTGGATCGGGTCCGGCACGAGGATCATGATGACGTCGGCCTCGGCGGCGGCCTCCGACGGCGTCACCACGCGCAGGCCCTGCTCCTCGGCCTTCGCCTTGGACTTGGAGCCCTCGTGCAGACCGACGCGGACGTCGACACCCGAGTCGCGCAGCGACAGCGCGTGGGCGTGGCCCTGGCTGCCGTAGCCGATGACCGCGACCTTGCGGCCCTGGATGATGGACAGGTCTGCGTCGTCGTCGTAGAACAGCTCGGCCACTGGGATATCTCCTTGGTGTGCAGGTGTTGCGTCCCACCGTACGGCGGGAGGGGGAAGGGAGGGTCTGGGGTCTCGGTATACGGGCGGGGCGCGGGCGGCCGGGTGTCACCGACCGCCCGTATACAGCCGTTCGAGGACTGCTTCGGTGCCTGTCGCGACCGTTACGCGGACCGGTCGAGTGCGCGCAGCGACCGGTCGGTGATCGAGCGGGCGCCGCGGCCGATGGCGATCGTGCCGGACTGGACGAGCTCCTTGATGCCGAAGGGCTCCAGCATCTTGAGCATGGCCTCCAGCTTGTCGCTGCCGCCGGTGGCCTCGATGGTGACGGCCTCCGGGGAGACGTCGACCGTCTTGGCGCGGAACAGCTGGACGATCTCGACGATCTGGGAGCGCGTCTCGTTGTCGGCGCGCACCTTCACCAGAACGAGTTGGCGCTGGACGGTCGAACCCGGTTCGAGTTCGACGATCTTCAGGACGTTGACGAGCTTGTTGAGCTGCTTGGTGACCTGTTCCAGCGGCAGCGCCTCGATCACGTTCACCACGATGGTGATGCGGGAGATCTCGGGGTGCTCCGTGACGCCCACGGCGAGCGAGTCGATGTTGAAGCCGCGCCGGGAGAACAGGGCCGCGATCCGGGCGAGGATGCCGGGCTTGTTCTCGACGAGGACGGAGAGGGTGTGCTTGCTCATGGTTCTGACTCGGCTCTCTCTCAGTCGTCTTCGTTGTCGCCGAAGTCGGGGCGGACGTCCCGGGCGGCCATGATTTCGTCGTTCGAGGTGCCGGCGGCGACCATCGGCCAGACCATGGCGTCCTCGTGGACGATGAAGTCGACGACGACGGGCCGGTCGTTGATGGAGTTCGCCTCCTCGATCACCTTGTCGAGGTCCTCGGGGCGCTCGCAGCGGATGGCGTAGCAGCCCATGGCCTCCGACAGCTTCACGAAGTCGGGGACGCGGGTGCCCCTGACCTCCGGGGTGACGTCGTCCGGGCCGCTGTGGAGCACGGTGTTGGAGTACCGCTGGTTGTAGAAGAGGGTCTGCCACTGGCGGACCATCCCGAGGGCGCCGTTGTTGATGACGGCGACCTTGATCGGGATGTTGTTCAGGGCACAGGTGGCGAGTTCCTGATTGGTCATCTGGAAGCAGCCGTCGCCGTCGATCGCCCAGACCGTGCGGTCGGGCCGGGCCGCCTTGGCGCCCATCGCGGCGGGGACCGCGTACCCCATCGTCCCGGCGCCGCCGGAGTTGATCCAGGTGGCGGGCTTCTCGTACTCGACGAAGTGCGCGGCCCACATCTGGTGCTGGCCGACGCCCGCCGTGAAGATCGTGCCCTCGGGGGCGAGCCGGCCGATCCGCTCGATGACGTGCTGCGGGGAGAGCGAGCCGTCCTCGGGCTGGTCGTAGCCGAGCGGGTACGTCTCGCGCCAGCGGTTGAGGTCCTTCCACCAGGCGCTGTAGTCGCCGGCGTGGCCGTCGGCGTGCTCGCGCTGCACGGCCTGGACCAGGTCGGCGATGACCTCGCGGGCGTCTCCGACGATCGGCACGTCGGCGGCGCGGTTCTTGCCGATCTCGGCCGGGTCGATGTCGGCGTGGACGATCTTGGCGTACGGGGCGAAGCTGTCCAGCTTGCCGGTGACGCGGTCGTCGAAGCGGGCTCCGAGGGCGACGATCAGGTCGGCCTTCTGCAGCGCGGTGACGGCGGTGACCGCACCGTGCATGCCCGGCATTCCCACGTGCAGCTCGTGGCTGTCGGGGAACGCGCCGAGCGCCATCAGGGTGGTGGTGACGGGCGCCCCGGTGAGTTCGGCGAGGACCTTCAGCTCGGCGGTGGCTCCGGCCTTGAGGACGCCGCCGCCGACGTAGAGCACGGGCCGCCTGGCCGAGGTGATCAGCTTGGCGGCCTCGCGGATCTGCTTGGCGTGCGGCTTGGTCACCGGGCGGTAGCCGGGCAGGTCCATGACCGGCGGCCACGAGAACGTGGTCCTCGCCTGCAGGGCGTCCTTGGCGATGTCGACCAGGACCGGTCCGGGGCGGCCGGTGGAGGCGATGTGGAACGCCTGCGCGATCACTCGCGCGATGTCGTCGGCCTTGGTGACCAGGAAGTTGTGCTTGGTGATCGGCATGCTGATGCCGACGATGTCCGCCTCCTGGAAGGCGTCCGTCCCGATGGCCTTGGAGGCGACCTGGCCGGTGATGGCGACCATGGGCACGGAGTCCAGGTGCGCGTTGGCGAGCGGCGTGACCAGGTTGGTGGCGCCGGGGCCGCTGGTCGCCATGCAGACACCGACCTTGCCGGTGGCCTGCGCGTAGCCCTCGGCGGCGTGACCGGCGCCCTGCTCGTGGCGGACCAGGACGTGACGCACCCGGGTGGAGTCCATCAGCGGGTCGTACGCGGGGAGGATGCAGCCGCCTGGAATGCCGAATACCGTGTCGGCCCCGACCTCCTCGAGAGAACGGATGAGGGCCTGCGCACCCGTGACGTACTCGGGAGCGGACTGGTGTCCTCCTGAACGGGGCCGCGGCTGCGGATGGTGGGCCCCGGTGGCCTGCTCGGTCATCGGCATTCTCTTCTCGATGCTGAGGGTTTTTGCGAGGTTTGTGCGGTGTACGACGGGTGCCTGTGCAACAAAAAACCCCTCGTGCCGTGAGGCAGGCGAGGGGAGCGCGTCGGGTGCGACAGCTGGGATTCCGGTGCCATTCCGGTCAGTCCCAGCTCAGCCGACGCGCTTTCCAAGTACGAGAATTCGGGTGCGCATGGCATTGACCCTCTCCCCGGCACACACCGACTGTCAAGTAGGTGGGACGGGAGTCTCATCATGTGAGCGCAATGCCGTACCACCACCGAGCACGACGGGCACACCTCTGGTAAAGACACCCGCTCCCCCGGCCGCTCCGCCCGCCGACTGGCCGCCCACGACCCCGCCCGGTCCGCCGCCCGCCGCGCTGCCGGCGAACGCCGGTTCGACGGGTCCGTGCGGCACCGGGTATCCGCCCGCGGACAGCGCGCGGCGCAGCCGGTACTCGTCGAGCGGTCCGGAGAACGCCATGCCCTGACCGTGCGTGCAGCCCATCGCGCGCAGGGCTATGACCTGCTCGGGAAGGTCCACTCCGTCGGCCATGGACTGGAGTCCGAGATCGGTGGCGATCCGCAGCAGCCCGTTGGTGATCTTGTGCAGCCGGGCGGACTCGACGACGCCCTCGACCAGGCCTCTGTCCAGTTTCAGGACGTCGACGGGCAGTCTGCGCAGGGCGGTGATGGCCGCGAACCCGCTGCCGAAGCCGTCGAGGGCGACCCGGACCCCCAGTCTGCGCAGCGCGTTCAGCCGGCGCTCCAGCTCGTCCAGGCAGACCCGGGGGTCGGCGTCGGACAGCTCGATCACCAGGGCGCCCGAGGCGAGGCCGTGCCGGGTCAGCAGGGCCTCGACGGAGCCGAGGGGCAGCGAGCGGTCCAGCAGGGCGTGCGCGCTCGTCCTGACGACGACGGGCGCGCTCAGTCCGGCGGCCGCGCGCTCCGCGGCCTGCTCGACGGCCTCCTCCAGCACCCAGCGGCCGAGCTCGGCGGTGCGGTCGCCGCCCTCGGCCACCCGCAGGAACTCGGCCGGGGTGAAGAGCACCCCCTGGGAGGAGCGCCAGCGGGCCTGGGCGGTGACCGAGCTGATCCTGCCGCTCTCCAGGCAGACGACGGGCTGGTGCAGCAGCGCGAACTCGCCGTCGTGCAGGGCGGCGCGCAGCCGGGTCGCGAGCTGGGCCTTGCGGACGACGTCCTGCTGCATCTGCGGCGCGTACAGCTCGACGCGGTCCTTGCCCGCGGCCTTGGCCCGGTACATCGCGAGGTCCGCGTTGCGCAGCAGCTCACCGGCGCCGAGACCGGGCTCGGCGAAGGCGACGCCGATGGAGGCGGCGACGCGGACACCGTTGCCGTCGATGGCGTACGGCTGGGAGAGCGTCAGGCGCAGCCGGTCGGCGAGCTCCAGGATGTGGCGCTGGCGCGCGGTGCGGTCGCGGGTGCCGTCACCGACGATGAGGGCCGCGAACTCGTCGCCGCCCAGGCGTGAGGCGGTGTCCCCGTGGCGCACCGCGTCGCGGAGTCTGCGGGCGGCCTGGACGAGCAGCTCGTCGCCCGCCTGGTGGCCGATGGTGTCGTTGACCCCCTTGAAGCCGTCCAGGTCGATGAAGAGCACCGCGGTGCCGCGGTCGGACGCGCGGCGCCCGGAGAGCGCCTGCCCGACCCGCCGGGTGAACAGCGCCCGGTTGGGCAGGTCGGTGAGCGGGTCGTGCTCGGCGTTGTGCTGGAGCTGCGCCTGCAGGCGCACCCGTTCGGTGACGTCCCGGCTGTTGAAGATGAGGCCGCCGTGATGGCGGTTGACGGTCGACTCGACGTTGAGCCATTCTTCCCCGCTCCCGGCTCCTCCCCCTCTCCCGGCCTCGCCCGGGCGGGCCGACCCCCACGGGCGGGAGGCGCCCCCGCCGCCGGACCTGAAGCGGCACTCGATCCGGGTGGTGGGCTCGTCCGCGGGGTCGGCGGCCAGGAACCGCCGCACCTCGTGCACCACGTGACCGAGGTCCTCGGGGTGGATCAGCGAGGCGAGCTCGGAGCCGACCAGTTCCTCGGCGTCGCGGCCGTAGACGCCGGCGGCGGCGGGGCTCACGTACCGGAGGATGCCGCTGGGGGCGGCGATCATGATGACGTCGCTCGAACCCTGCACCAGGGAACGGAAGTGGTTCTCCGCCTGCGCCAGCTCCTGGGTGAGCGTGAGGTTGTCGAGGAGCATGATGCCCTGGCGCACCACGAGGGCGAGGACGACCGTGCAGGCGGTGATCAGGACCACGCGGTCGACGCGGCGGCCGTTGAGGACGTTGTACAGGATGCCCAGGGTGCAGACGGCGGCGGCCAGATAGGGCGTGAGCGCGGCCAGTGATCCGGCGATGGGCCGGGCGGCCGGGTCCCGGCCGTGCCCCTCGTCGGGCCGGCGGTCCCGGCCGGGGCCGCCGTCCGGGAGGGGCGGGCGCGCGGTTCCCGTGCGGCGCGGACCGTCCGGCCGCTGTCCGGGGATGTGCTCGTGGACCACGCGCGTGTGCCCGTCCGGTACGCGGCTGTGCCCGCCCTCGTCCGTCTCGCCCCGGGCGCCGACCCAGGGCGCGTACGCGAGCAGCAGGGAGCCGGCGAACCAGCCCGCGTCGAGGAGCTGGCCGGAGCGGTAGGTGTCGTGCAGGAGGGGCGAGGTGAACAGGGCGTCGCACATCACGGTCAGGGCGAGGGCGCCGATCGCGGTGTTCACCGCTGACCGGTTCACCGACGAGCGCCGCAGGTGCAGGGCGAGCACCATGCTGACCAGCGCGATGTCGAGCAGCGGGTACGCGAGGGAGAGCGCGGTGTGCGCGACGCTCGGTCCGTCGAACTTCGCCGCCTGGGCGAGCGCGAGACTCCAGGAGAGCGTCAGCAGCGAGCCGCCGATCAGCCAGGCGTCCAGCCCCAGGCAGACCCAGCGGGCCCTGGTCACGGGCCTCTTGGCGAGCACCAGGAGGCCGACGATGGCGGGCGGCGCGAAGCAGAGGAAGAACAGGTCCGCATAGCTCGGGTTGGGCACGGGCCGGCCGAGCACGACCTCGTACCAGCCCCAGACCAGGTTCCCCAGAGAGGCCATCGCGGAGGAGAGCGCGAACAGCAGCCAGGCGGGCCGGAACTGGCTGCGGCGGCTGCGGGCGCACCGGAAGCAGGAGACGGCCGCGGCGCCGGCCGCGGCGCTCAGTCCGAAGTCGCCCATCACCAGGGCGAGGGTCTGCGAGCCCCAGCCGAACGCGGCGCCGACGGCATAGCCCGCGCATGCCAGGGCGAGGACGAGCTGCGCGCGGAGGTCCGTCGCCGCGCCGGACACGCGGGGGCGGGGCAGCAGCACCCCGGTGAAGGACTGCGCCCGCAGGGCCCGGTTGAGGGTGGCGGCGGGAGACGGGCGGGAGTTCACCGGTCCTCCCCGGTCCGCGGCGCCCCCGGCTCCCTCTGGTGCGAACGCTCGGGCCGCTCGGGGCTGTTGTCACCCGGAGGGCCGGAGTGGCCGTGGTGGCCGCGTCCCGGCGCGGCCGGACACGGGGGTCGCCGTCGGCGGCCCCGCCGCGTCGGATCGTTCGTCCAAAGGCCGTGCATCGCCCGTCGCCCCCCTCGCAGTCTGCTGGTGCGTCCCCGGCGCCGCTCGGTGCACGGCGCAACCCCTGTCGGGACGATACACCAGTCTCGTCACTCAGGGACATAGTCTCTCTACGCTCCGTAACGATCAGCGCATATGCGGGTACGGTCCGCGTACGGAGTGCTGCGGAGGGTACCCGGCGCCGGTCCATCGGGTGCCCGGGACGGCCGGGGCCAAGGGGGGCAGGCGTTACGCGCCGGTGGTGAACACCACGTTGTCCAGCGGCTCCCCGCTCGCGAAACGGCGCAGCTGCGCGGCCAGGAGCCGCTTGGCGCGCGGCAGGAACGCCGAGGTCGGACCGCCCACGTGCGGCGTGATCAGTACCCCCGGCGCGCGCCACAACGGGTGCTCGCGGGGCAGGGGTTCGGGGTCGGTGACGTCGAGGGCCGCGGTGATCCGGCCGCTCTCCAGCTCGGTGATCAGGGCCTTGGTGTCGACGACGGGGCCGCGGGCCACGTTGACCAGCAGCGCGCCGTCCTTCATCCGGGCCAGGAAGTCGGCGTTCACCAGGCCGCGGGTGGCGTCGGTGAGGGGTGTGGTGAGCACGACGACGTCGGCCTCGGGGAGCAGGGCGGGCAGATCGGTGAGCGGATGCACCGGCCCGCGCTCCGTGGTGCGGGCGGAGCGCGCGACGCGCACCACCCGCGCGAGCTCGAACGGAACGAGCCGGTCCTCCACCGCGGACCCGATCGACCCGTACCCGACGATCAGCACGGACTTGTCGGCCAGCGCCGGATGGAACCCGGACCTCCACTCCCCCCGGTCCTGGTCGCGCACGAAGCCGGGGACGCCCCGCAGCGAGGCGAGGATCAGCGCCAGGGTGAGTTCGGCGGTGCTCGCCTCGTGCACTCCCCGCGCGTTGCACAGCCGCACGCCCGGGTGCAGCACCCCGAGGCCCGACTGGACGTGGTCGACGCCGGCGGAGAGGGTCTGCACGACCCGGACCGAGGTCATGCGGGCCAGCGGACGGTGCGCGACGCCCGGCGGCCTCATGTAGGGGACCACGTAGAACACACAGTCGGCCGGGTCTGCGGGGAACTCCTGGCCGCCGTCCCAGAAGCGGTACTCGAGCCCTTCCGGGAGACCGTCTATGTCGTCGGCACGGAGCGGGAGCCACACGTCGGAAGTCATGGTCAGGAGGCTATGCCAGACACCGGGAGGCCAGAGGTTAGGGTCATTCGTTCGGGCCGGTGCCGGGCCCCGCGAGCCGGCCCGAACGGACGAGAGGCCTCGGGCCGGTCGGCGGGAAAGGGAGGATGCGGCCAGGTGGAGCGCAGGACGATCGGCGCGGCGGCGCTCGAGGTGGGGGCGGTCGGACTCGGATGCATGCCGATGAGCTGGGCCTACACCGGTTCACGGCAGCGGGGCGAGGAGTCGCTGCGCGCGGTGCACGCGGCCCTGGACCGGGGCGTGACGCTGCTCGACACGGCCGACATGTACGGCCCGTTCACCAATGAGCTGCTGGTGGGGCGGGCGTTGAAGGAGCGGCGGTCCGAGGCCTTCGTGTCGACGAAGGCCGGTCTGCTGGTGGGCGAGCAGCACATCGTGGCCAACGGGCGCCCCGGCTATGTGAAGCGGGCGTGCGACGCCTCGCTGCGCAGGCTGCAGACCGACGTCATCGACCTCTACCAGCTGCACCGGGCCGACCCCGAGGTGCCGGTCGAGGAGACCTGGGGCGCCATGGCGGAACTCGTCTCGGCGGGCAAGGTACGGGCGCTCGGCCTGTGCGCGGTGGGGGCGCGCGCCGGGCGTCGCGCGGGGGCGCGGCTGCACGACGGAACGATCCGGCAGCTGGAGCGGGTGCAGCAGGTCTTCCCGGTCGGCGCGGTGCAGGCGGAGCTGTCGGTGTGGTCGACGGAGGCGCTGGACGCGCTGCTGCCCTGGTGCGAGACGCGCGGGGTGGGTCTCCTGGCGGCGATGCCGCTCGGCAACGGCTTCCTGAGCGGCACCCTGACCCCCGGTGAGGGCTTCGAACCGGACGACCTGCGGGCCCGGCACCCACGCTTCACCGCCGAGATGATGGCCGCGAACCAGCCGATCGTGGTGGGGCTGCGGCGCATAGCGCGGCGGCACGGCGACGGTGTCACGCCCGCCCAGGTCGCTCTGGCGTGGGTACTGGCGCAGGGGCGGCACGTGGTGCCGGTGCCGGGTGCCAAGCGGGAGCGCTGGGTGGCCGAGAACGCGGGCGCGGCGGGGCTGCGGCTGACGGAACGGGACCTCGCCGAGGTGGCGGCGCTTCCGCCCGCGCAGGGGTCGTGGGACTAGGGGGGTGTCTGACACAGCACCGTGACGCCGCGGGAGCGTGTCGGGCACCCCCTGGCGCGCGGCGACGCGCGGTTCGGGCTCACGGGTTCGGGAACGCCGAAGGCGCGGGCGGTGTAAGAACAGGGGAACCGCCGCGTCGAAGGGACCTTGATCGTGCAACGTCATGCTGTGACGGCCGCGTTGGCCACGGCCGCGCTGCTGCTGACGGCCGGCTGCTCCTCCGGCGACGGGGAGAAGCCGGCCGCCTCCGGGAGCGCGTCCCCGGACCGTACGGGGACCGGGGCGCCGTCCTCCCGCGGTCCCGGTGAACAGGCGCCGCCCGACAAGGGCTCGGTGAAGGTGGTCCGTACGGTCGCCGACGGCCTCAAGTCGCCCTGGGGCCTCGCCCCGCTGCCCGACGGCGACCTGCTGGTGTCCTCGCGGGACGAGGGGACCGTCACCCGGGTCGACGGGAAGACCGGGAAGAAGACGGAGGCCGGCGAGGTGCCGGGGGTGGCACCGGAGGGCGAGGGCGGCCTGCTGGGCCTGGCCCTCTCCCCCGGCTACGCCTCGGACCACCTGGTCTACGCGTACCTCACCACGGCGTCGGACAACCGCGTCGTCCGTGTGCTGTACGACGAGAAGAAGCCGGCCGGCGAGCAGCTCGGCGCGCCGGACACCGTCTTCAAGGGCATCCCCAAGGGGGTGATCCACAACGGCGGGCGGATCGCGTTCGGCCCCGACGGGATGCTGTACGCGGGGGCGGGCGAGACCGGTGACCGGGGCAAGGCCCAGGACAAGAAGGCGCTGGGCGGCAAGATCCTGCGGATGACTCCGGAGGGCGAGCCGGCCCCGGGCAATCCGTTCGGCGACTCGGTGGTCTACTCGTACGGCCACCGCAACGTCCAGGGGCTCGCCTGGGACGGCAAGCAGCGGCTGTGGGCCTCCGAGTTCGGCCAGGACACCTGGGACGAGCTGAACGCGATCAAGCCCGGCGACAACTACGGCTGGCCGGAGGCCGAGGGCAAGGCCGGCGAGGCGAGGTATCACGATCCCGTCGCCCAGTGGCACACGGACGAGGCCTCCCCCAGCGGCATCGCCTACGCCGAGGGGTCCGTCTGGATGGCGGGGCTGCGCGGGCAGCGGCTGTGGCGCGTCCCGCTGAAGGGCACCGAGGTGTCGGCCGCTCCGCAGGCGTTCCTGAAGGGGAAGTACGGCCGGCTGCGCACGGTGGTCGCGGCCGGCGGCGACCGGCTCTGGCTGGTCACCAGCGAGACGGACGGCCGCGGTTCGCCGGGCGGGGGCGACGACAGGGTCCTGGAGCTGAAGGTCCGGTAGCCGGGCTCAGGCCCCGTCCTCGCTCCCGTCGGCGGTGCCGGTGTCCGTGCCGGTGCCGTCGCCGGTGGCCGAGCCCGGGGCGGGCCGCGCCGGACGGCGTACGACGACCTTGCCGGAGGACAGGTCTATCGGCCCCCGGCCCGGGTCGTTGTCCCCGGTGTCCTCCCGGGTCGTCTCCAGGCGGTTGCGCTCGTCCTCGGTGTGCTTGCGGCCCGGTGCGAAAAGCTCCTCGAACATGTTGAACACGGCGCCTCCTCGGCGGGGGTCCGTCCAGCGTACGGCTCAGCCCGTCGTCCGGGCGGCGGACGGCGGGGAGGAGGGGAACAGTCCGAGCCGGTGCGCCAGGGCCGCCGCCTCGCCCCGGCCGGAGACGTCGAGCTTGGCGAGGATGTTCGACACGTGGACGCTCGCCGTCTTCGGGGAGATGAACAGTTCCTCGGCTATCCGGCGGTTGGTGCGGCCGGCGGCGACGAGCCGCAGGACGTCGCGCTCGCGGCTGGTCAGTCCGAGGGCCTCCACCGGATCCCCGGGGGCCGGGGCGGACCGCCCGGGGCCGTGCCCCAGGGGGAGGCGGGCGCGCTGGGCGAGCTCCGCGACGGACTCTTCCAGCGGCCGCGCGCCGAGGTGGCCGGCGACGGCGGCGGCCAGACGCAGCAGCTCGGTGGCGCGGGCCCGGTCGTCGTCGGCGCCCGCGTCGAGCAGGGACTCGGCCAGCCGGTGGCGGACCCGGGCGAGGTCGTAGGGGCGCTCCAGCGCCTCGAAGGCCGTGACCACCCCGGTCCAGGCCTCCGGGTCGCTGACACCGTCGGCACGGGCGAGTTCCCCTTGGACCCAGGCGTGGTGTGCCTGCCAGACGGGGGCACCGGTGGCCAGCGACTTCGCGGCCGTACGGATCCGGTGCAGGACCTCGGCGCGGCCGGGTCCGGCGACGGGCAGGCCGCGGGCGTCGGCCTCCGCCCTGACGGCGGCGAGCAGCAGGGGCCAGCCGTAGCGCTGGGTGCCGGGAGGGAAGCCGGCGCTCAGGGCGCGGTCCAGTTCGGCGCGGGCGTCGAGGAGCCGGCCCTCTCCCGCGGCGACACCGATGGCGATGCGCCCGAGCGGCAGGTTGTGCTGGGGCATCGGGTCGTGGCTGCCGTAGTGGCCGCGGGCGGCGGCCAGTTGGCGGGCCGCTTCGGCCATGTCGCCGCGGGCCAGGGCGACATGGGCGCGGCGGGTGGCACCGCCGCCGCGCGGCTTGGCGCTGTGGCTGGTGGTGCCGGCGTTCGTCGCGGCTTCGACGGCCTCGTCCCAGCGGCCGAGGGAGTAGAGCGACTCGGAGAGGTTCACCCACATCCATGCCTCGGACTCCGGCAGGCCCATGGTGCGGGTCATCCGGATGCCCTCGCGCAGGACGTCGGCCGACTGGCGGGAGCGGCCGACGCCCTCCAGGCTGGACGGCAGGTTCACATGGCTGCGGCCGACGACCGCGGTCAGCCCCCGCTCGACCACCCGGTCCCTGACCTCGTACATCTGGGCGAGTCCGGCCTCGACGTCTCCGGCGTCGACCATCAAATTGCCCAGGGTCAGCCGGGCGTTGAGCTCGATCTCGTCGGCGCCCAGCATCCGCGCGTACTCGACGGCGCGCTCGGCGTCGAGGAAGGCGTCGGGGCCCGGCTCGTGGCACATCGACCAGCCGGCGACCATGGCGAGCACCTCGGCGTGCACCTGGGACGGGGGCAGCCCGCGCACCAGGTCCTGGGCGGTGCCGAGTTCCTTCCAGCCGTTCCCCCGGGCCATCGCCTGGACCAGCCGTGAGCGCTGCACCCAGAACCAGGCGGCGCGCTGGGGGTCGTGCGCCTCCTCGAGGAGGCGCAGCGCCCGTTTGGTGATCTTCAGGGCGCGCTCGCGCTCGCCGCAGAGGCGGCCCGCGACGGCCGCCTCCGCCATCAGGTCCAGGTAGCCCAGCGGTGTGGTCGCGGGGTCGCAGCCGCTGGGAGGGTAGACCTCGGTGTAGTCGACGGGGCGCAACTCCGCCCGCACGGCGTCGGGGGCGACGTCCCACAGCTCCATCGCCCGCTCCAGCAGCCGCAGTTGCTCGGAGTAGGCGTGCCGGCGGCGGGCCTCCACGGAGGCGTCCAGGACGGCGGGCAGGGCCTTGGCGGCGTCGTGCGCGTGGTACCAGTAGCTGGCCAGGCGGGTGGCGCGCACGTCGGCGGGCACGAGCGCCGGGTCGGCCTCCAGCGCCTCGGCGTAGCGGCGGTTGAGGCGGGAGCGCTCACCGGGCAGCAGATCGTCGCTGACGGCCTCGCGGACCAGGGAGTGGCGGAAGCGGTAGCCCTCACCGTCGGGGGCGGCGAGCAGGATGTTGGCGCCGACCGCGGCCCGCAGTGCCTCGATCAGGTCGTCCTCGGCGAGCCTGCCGACGGCGGCCAGCAGCCGGTACTCGACGGTGGAGCCGCCTTCGGCGACGATGCGGCAGACCCGCTGGGAGCCTTCGGGCAGTTTCTCGACGCGGACGAGCAGCAGGTCGCGCAGGGAGTCGGTGAGGCCCGTGTTGCAGCCCTCGTGGGCGGCGACGGCGAGTTCCTCGACGAAGAACGCGTTGCCGTCGGAGCGTTCGAAGATGGCGTCGACCTGGGCCGGGTCGGGTTTCTGGGCGAGGATCCCGGCGATCTGCCGGCCGACCTCGACCCGGTTGAAGCGGGCGAGTTCGAGGCGGCGGACGGTGCGCAGCCGGTCCAGTTCGGCGAGCAGGGGGCGCAGGGGGTGGCGGCGGTGGATGTCGTCGGCGCGGTAGGTGGCGACGACGACGAGGCGGCCGCTGCGCAGGGTGCGGAAGAGGTAGGCCAGCAGATGGCGGGTGGAGGCGTCCGCCCAGTGCAGGTCCTCCAGGGCGACGACGACGGTGCGGTCGGTGGCGATGCGCTCCAGGAGGCGGGCGGTCAGCTCGAACAGCCGGGCCATGCCCTCGTCGTCGTACCGCCGTGCGGCGGCCGTGTCGCCGAGCTCGGGCAGCAGCCGGGCCAGTTCCTCCTCCTGTCCGGCGGCCGCTGCGGCGACCTCGGCCGGCAGTGCGCGGCGCAGGGCGCGCAGGGCGGTGGAGAACGGGGCGAAGGGCAGGCCGTCGGCGCCGATCTCGACACAGCCGCCGAGCGCGACGACGGCGCCGGCGCGGCAGGCGGCGCCCGCGAACTCCTCGATCAGCCGGGTCTTGCCGACGCCCGCCTCGCCGCCGAGGAGCAATGCCTGCGGTTCTCCGGCGTCGGCGCGGGCGAGCGCGTCGTTCAGTGCGACGAGTTCGTCGGTCCTACCGACGAACACCGGGCTCACGGACCTGGTCTCCACACCGCTGAGCATCGCACAGGGGTCTGACACCGCGGCACCGGTTATCGCCCGGTGGGCACGTGGCCCGCCCCCGGAAACGCCGGAAGCCGCGGTTCCGCCGGCACCCTCGGGTGCCGGCGGAACCGCGGCCTGCCGGGCGCGCTTCCCTGTCGGCGGGGAAGCCGCCGCCCCCTGGGTGCGACCGACCCCCGTACGGTCGCCTCCGTCCGGCCCCGTGCCGGCGTCCTCGCGCGGTGCGAGGCCGCCGCCCCGGGGCGGCCCGCCGCTCACGCGGCGCGGGCGAACCGGTGCCGGCGGGGGTGGCGCGTATGCATCCGCCCCTCCGCGCCGTCGTTCTCGCCGGAGGCGCGCCGGGCGGCCCGACGGCCGCGGACGGCCTCGCGGGCGAGCCGGTAGTCGTCCGCCGCGCGGATCATCTCGGCGGCACGCATCTGCTGGATCTCGTACTCGAACATCTCGTACCCCTCGTCGGTACTCGGTTCCCGCATCGCTCGGTGCGATGACTCAACCTTCGTCCGTGAGGGGGGTGCGCCACATCGGGAGAGTGCCGCATCTTGGCGTGCGCGAGGGGCCTTAGGCACGGCGCGGACGGCGTGCGCCGGGTCTAAGGCCCCTCAGACACGGGTGCGTGTCAGCTCGCGGAGGGCAGTCCGAGCAGGAAGTCGGAGTACTTGGCGACGGCGAGCAGCAGTCCCACGACGCCGAGCGAGACGCCCGCCCAGGCGGCCGACTTGATCCAGGCGGCCTGCGGCCTGCCGGGCTCCCCGAAGGCGGGCCTGACCAGCACCACGACGCCGACGGCGAGGGCGGCGAGCGCGAAGAGGCCGCCGACGAGCGCGGTGACCTGCCAGGCGTTCCCGTAGACCTCCTTGACCTGGGTGGCGACGCTCGCCGACGACGAGGTCCTCAGCTGGCCGACGAGGGTCTCGCGCGCCGCGGCCACGGTGCCGACCCAGCTGCCGGTGAGCGAGACGACGCCGAGTCCGGCGGAGACGACGGCGGCGGCACCCTGGCCGACCCCGGTGTTCGCGGAGGCGGCCGCCTCCTCCTCGGCGGTGACCGCGGTGTCCGCGCCCTCGCCCGTCCCGTCCTGCGTTCCGGCCCCGGTGTCCGGTCCGGCCCCGGTCTCCGGTCCGGCCTTGGTCTCCGGTCCGGCCTTGGTGACGTCCACGGTCTCTCCGTCGCTCTTCGCCTCGGTGCCGGTCTCGGGTCCGGCCTCGTCCACAGTCTTGGTTCCCATGCCCGGCACGGTACGGACGGACTCTGAGAGGTTGCTTAACGACCGCTGTGTCCGCGGGTGACGATGCCCACGCGCGCGTGGACGGTGACCGGACCTACTCCGCGCGCGCGGCCCGCCACTCCGGTGCGAGCAGCGACCAGACCTCCATGTCCTGGCGCTCGCCCCGGTACAGGTAGTGCTCCCGCAGGACCCCCTCACGGGTCATCCCCAGCCGCCGCGCGACGTTGACGCTCGGCTCGTTCTCCGTCGAGGCGATCCATTCGACGCGGTGGATGCCCCGCTCGTCGAAGGCCCATTCGAGCAGCGGGCGCATCCCCCGGGTGACGAGGCCCCGCCCGGACGCCGAGGGCTCCAGCCAGCAGCCTGCCTCGCAGTTCCCGGCGGTGGCGTCGAAGACGCGGAAGAGCAGGCCGCCGACGAGCTTTCCGTCCAGCCACAGCCCGTGCAGGCTGCCCGAGTCGGCGGCGCGCCTGTCGGCGTAGGACTGGAGGAACGTGCGCGCGGCGTCGACGTCCGTGATGACGGAGGCGAGCGCGACGTACCGGCCGATGAAATCCCGGGCCCGGTCGATGTGCGCGAACAGTTCCTCGGCGTGCCAGGGCTCCAGGGGACGCAGTTCGGCGCCGTCGTCACCCAGGGATATCGCGTACATCGCGCTGCCGCTCCTTCGTGAGTACGTCCACCAGCGCGTCCGGGACGTCGCGCGGCCCGGGAATCGTCGCACGATCGGCGGGCGGCCGGGGCGGTTCGATGCTGAGGTGCGGAAGCAGGCGGTCGAGGCGGCGCGGCAGCCACCAGTTGGCGCCGCCGAGCAGATGCATGAGCGCGGGGACCAGCAGGGTCCGCAGGACGAACGCGTCCAGGGCGACGGCCGCGGCGAGCGCGATGCCGAACATGGCGACGACCCGGTCGCCGCTCAGCACGAAGGCGAGAAAGACGGAGATCATGATGACCGCCGCGGAGTTGATCACGCGGCTGGTCTCGGCCAGGCCGACCCGGACGGCCCGCCGGTTGTCGCCGGTCTCCAGCCACTCCTCGTACATCCGGCTGACCAGGAAGACCTGGTAGTCCATGGAGAGCCCGAAGAGCACCGAGACCATGATGACGGGCAGGAACGGCTCGATCGGTCCCGCTCTGCCGAGGCCGAGGAGTTCGCTCCCGTGGCCCCACTGGAAGACGACCACGACGACGCCGAAGGCGGCGGCGACCGCGGCGACGTTCATGACGGCGGCCTTCACGGGGATGCCGACGGATCGGAAGGCGAGCAGGAGCAGCAGGCAGCCGAGGCCGATGACGACGCCGACGAAGGGCGGCAGCTTCCCGACGATGACGTCCGCGAAGTCGTCGTAGTTCGCCGTCACACCGCCGACCTGCAGATCGAGGGAGGTGCCCGCCTCGGCGCGCGGGAGCACCTCCTCGCGCAGCCGGTCCACCAGGTCGCTGGTCGTGCGGGACTGCGGGGAGGACTCCGGGACCACGGTGAGGTAGCCGATGCCGCCGCCGGAGTCGTACGTCACCGGGGTCACGGCGGCGACTCCCCCGGCGGTGCGCAGGGTGGCGTCCAGGTTGTCGAGCGCGAGCCGGTCCCCGGCGCTCGTGACCTCCGTGACGAGGGTCAGCGGCCCGTTCACGCCGGGGCCGAAACCGTCCGCGAGGAGGTCGTAGGCCCGCCGGGTGGTCGTCGTACCGGGGTCGTTGCCCTGGTCGGAGGTGCCGAGGTGGAGCGAGAAGGCGGGCAGCGCGAGGACGGCCATGACCACCACGGCGACGGCGCCGAGCAGCTTGGGGTGCCGCTCGACGAAGGCGGACCAGCGGGCGGCGAGGCCGGTCGGCAGCTCCGGTTCGGGCCCCCGCTCGTCCAGCCGGCGCCGTTCGCGGCGGCTGAGGGCGCGCGGGCCGATGAAGGAGAGCAGCGCGGGCAGCAGGGTCACGGAGGCCGCGACGGTCAGGAGCACGGTGAGGCAGGCGGCCACCGCGACGCCGTTGAGGAAGCCGAGCCGGAGGACGAGCATGCCGAGCAGGGCGATGCAGACCGTCGCTCCCGCGAAGACGACGGCCCGGCCGGTGGTGGCGACGGCCTCGCGCGCCGCGTCCGGCACCGGCATCGCGCGCTTGAGCGATCTGCGGTGCCGCGTGACGATGAACAGGGCGTAGTCGATGCCGACGCCGAGGCCGATCAGCATGCCGAGCATGGGGGCGAAGTCGGCGACGGACATGGCGTGGCCGAGCAGCACGATCCCGGCGTACGCCGTGCCGACGCCGACCAGGGCGGTCGCGATCGGCAGCAGAGAGGCGGCGAGCGAGCCGAAGGCGAGGAAGAGGACGACCGCGGCGACGATCACGCCGACGATCTCGGCGGTGTGGCCGCCCGCCGGCTCGGCCAGCGCGATGGCGCTGCCGCCCAGCTCCACCTGGAGCCCGTCGGTCTCGGCCGCCTTCGCCTCGTCCACGACGGTCCCGGCCAGGTCCGGGTCGATGCTCTCCAGGCGGTCCTCGAAGGTGACCGTGGCGTACGCCGTGCGTCCGTCGCCGCTGACGCGGCCGGAGTGGCCGTCCCCCTGGTAGGGGCTCACCACCGAGGCGACGCCGGGCAGCCGGGCGATCCGGTCCAGGGTCCGGGTCATCGTCTGCTCGACGTCGGCGGCGCGCACGGTGCCGGGGGTGCTGTGCCAGACGACGGTGTCGCTGTCGCCGGACAGGGCCGGGAAACCGGCCCGCAGGAGCTGGGTGGCGCGGCCCGACTCGGTTCCGGGGGCGTCGTAGTCGTTCGAGTAGGCGGTGCCCGCGACGGCCGCGCCGGCGCTCACGCCGCCGAGGGCGAGCAGCCACAGCAGAACGACGGCGAGGCGGTGTCGTACACACCAGCGGGCGAGGGCGGCCACGGACATGCTCCCTGAGTCACTTCGTGGATCTTTGACCGGGAACAGCCGGAGTTCGCACCGAAAAACCCGCAAAGACCGAACAACCCGCAAAGAGGGCATGAACCATGCCGCGCCCACTGTTTCACCTGGAAATGATCCTTTGTCCAGTTCGTGGGGTTACTCACAGGAATAGGACAGGGGCGGCCCCATCGGCGGGCCGCGACCGCGGCACACCTCACAACAGGCCACGGGTCACGCGAAGGGAAGGGCTTCTCCCGGGTGCGGCCGGTGGACGCGCCTACGGGGACGGTGGACACGCCCAGGGGGACGCATCGGTCACGATGCGTCCCCCTGGGGACGTGCGGCGGGCGCCGGAGGCGGGGGCTCAGCCCTCGCCGACGCCCAGCTTCTCGAGGATCAGTTCCTTGACGCGGGCCGCGTCGGCCTGGCCCCGGGTGGCCTTCATGACCGCGCCGACGAGCGCTCCGGCCGCCTGGACCTTGCCGCCGCGGATCTTGTCGGCGATGCCGGGGTTGCCCGCGATGGCCTCGTCGACGGCGGTGGTCAGCGCACCTTCGTCGGAGACGACCTTGAGGCCGCGCTTGTCGACGACCTCGTCCGGGGTTCCCTCGCCGGCGAGCACGCCCTCGATGACCTGACGGGCGAGCTTGTCGTTGAGCTCACCGGCGGTGACCAGCGCGGCGACCCGGGCGACCTGCTCCGGCGTGATCGGGAGCGCGTCCAGGGACGTGCCCGACTCGTTCGCGCTGCGGGCCAGTTCGCCCATCCACCACTTGCGCGCGGACGCGGCGTCGGCACCGGCCTCGATCGTGGCGACGATCGGGTCGATGGCACCGGCGTTGAGCATCGACTGCATGTCGTGGGCGTTCACTCCCCACTCCTCGCGCAGCCGGTTGCGGCGGGCCAGCGGCTGCTCGGGCAGCCCGGCGCGCAGCTCTTCGACCCACTCCCGTGAGGGAGCGACGGGAACCAGGTCGGGCTCCGGGAAGTACCGGTAGTCCTCGGCCTCCTCCTTCACGCGGCCCGAGGTCGTGGACCCGGTGTCCTCGTGGAAGTGGCGGGTCTCCTGGATGATCGTGCCGCCGTCGTTGAGCACGGCGGCGTGCCGCTGGATCTCGAAGCGGGCGGCGCGTTCGACGGAGCGCAGCGAGTTGACGTTCTTGGTCTCGCTGCGGGTGCCGAACTTCTCCCGGCCGTGCGGGCGCAGCGACAGGTTCACGTCGCAGCGCATCTGGCCCATCTCCATGCGGGCCTCGGAGACGCCGAGCGCCTTGATGAGCTCGCGCAGCTCGGCGACGTACGCCTTCGCGACCTCGGGGGCGCGCTCGCCCGCGCCCTCGATCGGCTTGGTGACGATCTCGATGAGCGGGATGCCCGCGCGGTTGTAGTCGAGCAGGGAGTGGGACGCGCCGTGGATACGGCCGGTGGCGCCGCCGACGTGCGTCGACTTGCCGGTGTCCTCCTCCATGTGGGCGCGCTCGATCTCCACGCGGAAGACCTCGCCGTCCTCCAGCTGGACGTCCAGATAGCCGTTGTAGGCGATCGGCTCGTCGTACTGGGAGGTCTGGAAGTTCTTCGGCATGTCCGGATAGAAGTAGTTCTTCCGGGCGAAGCGGCACCACTCGGCGATCTCGCAGTGCAGCGCGAGACCGATCTTCACGGCCGACTCGACGCCGGTCGCGTTGACGACCGGGAGCGAGCCGGGCATGCCGAGGCAGGTCGGGCAGGTCTGCGAGTTGGGCTCGGCGCCCAGCTCGGTCGAACAGCCGCAGAACATCTTCGTCCTGGTGCCGAGTTCGACATGGACCTCGAGGCCCATGACGGGGTCGTACGACGCGAGTGCGTCCTCGTACGACACCAGGTCGGTCGTGGTGGTCACGGTGAAACTTCCCTCTCAGCCCAACAGGACGTCGTCGTCGCCCAGGCGCTTCAGCTCGCGGTAGAGGATGGCCAGGCCGGTGACGATGGCGGCGGCCGACACGGCGGCGTCGACGAGCCTCAGCATGTCGCCGTCCGAGCGGGCCAGCCTGGCCTGCTTGGCGACGCTGATCGCACCGAACGCGGTGCTGCCCAGCGAGACGTACAGCCCGGTCTTCGACTTCTTGAAGTTCTTGGCCTTCTTTGCCATGGCACTCACAGCGACGGAGCCTCCTCGATCAGCGGGTGACCCCACTTTTCCACGAAGGCGGCCTCGACGGCGGCTCCGACCTTGTACAGCCGGTCGTCCTTCATCGCCGGGGCGATGATCTGGAGCCCGACCGGGAGGTTGTCCTCCGGGGCGAGACCGCAGGGCAGCGACATGGCCGCGTTGCCCGCGAGGTTGGTCGGGATGGTGCACAGGTCGGCCAGGTACATCGCCATCGGGTCGTCGGCGCGCTCGCCGATCGGGAAGGCGGTGGTGGGCGTGGTCGGCGACACGATCACGTCGACCTGCTCGAACGCCTTCTCGAAGTCGCGCGTGATCAGCGTGCGGACCTTCTGGGCGCTGCCGTAGTACGCGTCGTAGTAGCCGGAGCTGAGCGCGTACGTGCCGAGCATGACGCGGCGCTTGACCTCGTCGCCGAAACCGGCCTCACGGGTGAGGGCGGTGACCTCTTCGGCGGAGTGCGAGCCGTCGTCGCCGACGCGCAGGCCGTAGCGCATGGCGTCGAACCGGGCGAGGTTCGAGGAGCACTCGGACGGCGCGATCAGGTAGTACGCCGAAAGGGCGAGGTCGAACGAGGGGCAGTCCAGCTCGACGATCTCCGCGCCCAGCTCCTTGAGCAGGGCGACGGACTCGTCGAAGCGCTGGACGACACCGGCCTGGTAGCCCTCGCCGCGGAATTGCTTGACGACGCCGACGCGCATCCCGTCCACGCTGCCGTTGCGGGCGGCCTCGACGACCGGCGGGACCGGGGCGTCGATGGACGTGGAGTCCAGCGGGTCGTGCCCGGCGATGACCTCGTGCAGCAGGGCCGCGTCCAGGACCGTACGGGCGCAGGGGCCGCCCTGGTCGAGGGAGGAGGAGAAGGCCACCATGCCGTAGCGGGAGACGCCGCCGTACGTGGGCTTGACGCCGACCGTGCCGGTGACGGCGGCGGGCTGGCGGATGGAACCGCCGGTGTCCGTGCCGATGGCCAGCGGGGCCTGGAAGGAGGCCAGCGCGGCGGACGAGCCGCCGCCGGAGCCGCCGGGGATCCGGGTGAGGTCCCAGGGGTTGCCGGTCGGGCCGTAGGCGCTGTTCTCGGTGGAGGACCCCATGGCGAACTCGTCCATGTTGGTCTTGCCGAGGATGACGACGCCGGCGGCCTTCAGCCGCTTGGTGAGCGTCGCGTCGTACGGCGGGATCCAGCCCTCGAGGATCTTGGAGCCGACCGTGGTCGGGACGCCCTCGGTGGTGAAGATGTCCTTGAGCGCGAGCGGCACGCCGGCGAGCGGGCCGAGCTTCTCTCCGGCCTCCCGCTTGGCGTCGACGGCGCGGGCCTGCGCCAGGGCGCCCTCGCGGTCCACGTGCAGGAAGGCGTGCACCTTCTCGTCGACGGCGTCGATCCGGGCCAGGTGGGCCTCGGTGACCTCGACGGCGGTGAGCTCGCCGGACGCGATCTTCTCGGCGGTCTCGGCGGCGGTCAGCCTGATGATGGTGACGTTGGTGTCCGTCATGGTGGTTAGTCCTCCCCCAGGATCTGCGGCACCTTGAAACGCTGCTGCTCCTGGGCCGGGGCGCCGGAGAGCGCCTGCTCGGGGGTGAGCGACGGACGGACCTCGTCCGCGCGCATGACGTTCGTCAGCGGCAGCGGGTGAGAGGTCGGCGGTACGTCTTGGTCGGCGACCTCGCTGACGCGGGCGACCGCGCCGATGATGTCGTCGAGCTGGCCTGCGAAGTGGTCGAGCTCTTCGCCCTTCAGCTCCAGACGCGCCAGCCGTGCGAGGTGGGCGACCTCCTCGCGCGTGATGCCAGGCATGCAGCGATCCTCTGGGGTGAGTGCGTGTGGTGTGACCCCCAATCCTATGGCTCCGCCGCGGATGCCCGCGCACGGGTTTCCCGGACGGCGGCGCTCGGACCGCGGGACGCGGGAGCGCGGTGGCGCCGGGGAGGGCGCGAACCATTCGGGAGCGCGGTGGCGCCGGGGCGGGGACAGGGCCGCGCGGATGCGGCGGGAAACCTCGCGGGAGCGCGGTGGGGACGGGGCGGGGACGGCCGCAGGGGATAGGCCGGACGGGAGCGCGGTGGCGCCCGCGCGGGGTCAGTTGATGACGTGGCCCGGGTCGTCCGCGGTGGCGGCCGGGAGGGCCGCGGCGGGGCGCTGCCAGCCCCGGGAGCCGCGGGCGCGGAGCCAGGCCGTGGTCTCGTCCGGGGGCATGGCGGCGGCGACCAGCCACCCCTGGACCGCGTCGCAGCCGAGGTCCCGCAGACGCTCCCAGGTCTCGTCGTCCTCGACGCCCTCGGCGACGACCAGCAGCCCGAGGGAGTGGGCGAGGTCGACGGTGCAGCGGACGATCTCCGCGTCCTCGGTGTCGACGGCGAGCCGGGCGACGAAGGAACGGTCGATCTTCAGCTCGCTGACGGGCAGCCGGCGCAGATGGACCAGCGACGAGTACCCGGTGCCGAAGTCGTCCAGCGACATCTTCACGCCGTGCCCGGTCAGGCCGGCGAGGGTGTCGGCGGCCCGCTGCGGGTCCTCCAGCAGCACATGCTCGGTGATCTCCAGCTGGAGGGAGCCCGGCGGGACGCCGTGCCGGGCCAGCCGCGCGGCGACCGACCCCGCGAAGCCGGGCGTGTGGACGTCACGCGGGGAGACGTTGACCGCGACCGGCACGAACAGGCCCTGCGCCCGCCACCGGGCGACCTGGGCGAGCGCCGTCTCCAGCACGTACTCGGTGAGGTGGGGCATCAGCCCGGACGACTCGGCGATGGCGATGAACTCGTCCGGCGGAACCTTCCCTCGCTCGGGATGCACCCAGCGGACCAGCGCCTCGAGTCCCGCCACGTGCCCGTCGAAGCGGACCTTCGGCTGGTAGTGCAGCTCCACGTCGCCCGCGTCGAGGGCGCGGCGCAGGTCGCCGAGGAGACCGAGCCGGTCGGGCGTGTTGGAGTCCCGCTTGGACTCGTACACCTCGACGCCCGTGCGGTCCCGCTTCGCCTGGTACATCGCCACGTCCGCCCGGCGCAGCAGCCCCTCCGCGTCGAGCGCGTGGTCGGGGAAGACGGCGAGTCCCGCGCTGGCCTCCAGTACGAGGGTGAGGCCGTCCAGGTCGAGCGGTGAGCCGAGGGCGGTGACCAGGCCCCGGGCGACCCGGGTGGCCGACGTCGTGGAGTCGGCGACGGGGAGCAGGACGGCGAACTCGTCGCCCCCGAGCCGCGCGGCCTCCGCTCCGCGCGGCAGGGCGAGCCGCAGCCGGTCGGCGATCTGCAGGAGAAGCCGGTCCCCCGCGAGATGCCCCAGCGTGTCATTGACCGAACGAAACCGGTCGAGGTCGATCAGCATCAGGGCGGAACGCGCACCGACACGCTCGGCGTCGTCCAGGGCCGCCCAGGTGCGCTCCAGCAGCCACTGCCGGTTGGGCAGGCCCGTCAGCGGGTCCCGCAGCTGCTCCTCCGCGCGGGCCCTGGCTATCCACAGGGTGGAGTCGAGGGCGATCAGCGGGATGGAGAACAGCGGCAGCAGCGCCGGCAGGGCGACCGCGACCACACAGATCAGCGGCGCGATCCCGAGCAGCGCGAGCGCGACGAGACCGTGCCGGACCAGGGCCGTACGGGCGACGGTCGGCAGACCGGGCTTGCGGGGCGCGTGGAGGTACCACAGGAGCGCGCGGGTCACGGCGAGATAGGCGCCTGCCACCAGTACCACCTCGGGTACGGCGACGAACGACCAGGTCCGCGGGTCCCACGGCGTCTCGACCGAGGGGCCCGAGCCGAACGCGGCCAGCACCAGCGCCCCGGCGCCGATGCCGAGTATGTCCACCGCGCCGTGCAGCACGCCCTGGCGCCAGCGGCCCCGGCGGGCGACGCCGACCAGGACGACGACGGTGAGGCTGACCATTCCGGCGGGCACCCAGCCGTACAGCAGCAGGACGGCAAGGGCGAGCGCGGCGCCGGAGCCCGTGCCGCCCCACCAGCGGGCGCGGCCGAGGGCGACCAGATGGCCCACGATGATGCCGGTGAGTAAGGCCAGCGACCAGCCGGCCCCGCCGGACGGGAAGAGGGCGTGGTGGCCGCCGAAGGCCCGGTACAGCCCGGCGCCGAGGACGGCACCGGCGGTGGCGACGACGGCCGCGGGCAACGCGGGCCAGGAAGCGAGCCGTTCGCGCTCCAGTTCCCGTGTCCCCGGGCCGGGCTCGGCGGTGAGGCGGCGGGGGCCGGGACCGTCCGAGCCGAGGGGAGCCGCGGGACGGGTGGGCCTCAGGCCGCTCCACCACACGCCCGGTATCCGGCGCAGGGGCAGCCGTGAGTCCGGGGCGGCGCTCTCGGTCGGTTCCATTCCCGTCCCTCTCACGGCCGGCGGTGCCCACACCACGCGGCCCGGTGCCTGCGACAACTGCGGGCGGCGCCGCGTCCAAAAACCGTTCCCCGGACTGCTGATGAGCGGGGAGTGCCCCGGCCGCGGCTGGGCACGGCCGGCGCACATCTCAACAGTAGGCCGCGGAAGGCGTCCTCGGGCAGCCGTCGTCCACGGTTGCCCGAATGCGACCCGGCCTCCCGTATGCATCTGGTATGCGCCGATCGGGGCGTGTTCAACCGCTCATCCCGCTACTCCGCTCCCGGCAGGGCGACTTCCGCCGCCGCCTCGGGTCCCTGTTCCAGCAGGACCGCGAAGCCGTCCTCGTCCAGGACGGGCACCTTCAGCTGCACGGCCTTGTCATATTTCGAGCCCGGGTTGTCACCGACCACCACGAAGGACGTCTTCTTCGAGACGGATCCGGTCACCTTCGCTCCGCGGCTCTGCAGGGCCTCCTTCGCGCCGTCCCGCGTGTGGTGTTCGAGGGTCCCGGTGACGACGACCACGAGACCCGCGAGCGGCCGGGGTCCCTCGTCCTCGCCGGCGCCCTCGTCCTCCAGCCGGACGCCGGCGGCCTTCCACTTCCGCAGGATCTCGCGGTGCCACTCCTCGGCGAACCACCGCTTCAGGGAGGCCGCGATGATGTCGCCGACCCCGTCGACCGCGGCCAGCTCCGCCTCCGTCGCCTGCTCGATCCGGTCCAGCGACCGGAACTCGCGGGCCAGCGCCTCGGCGGCCACGGGTCCGACGTGCCGGATCGAGAGGCCGTTGATGAAGCGGGCGAGCGGCCGGGTCTTCGCCTGCTCGATGTGCTCCAGCAGCGCGAGGGTGTTCTTCTTCGGCTCGCCCTTCTGGTTGGCGAAGACCGTGACGACCTTCTCCTCACCGGTCTTCGGGTCACGCTTGGGCAGACCGCTGTCCGGGTCGAGGACGTACGCCTTGATGGGCAGCAGCTGTTCCACGGTGAGGCCGAAGAGGTCGCCCTCGTCGACGAGCGGCGGGTCGGCCGGCTCCAGCGGACGGGTCAGGGCCGCCGCCGCGACGTTGCCGAAGTGCTCGATGTCCAGGCTCTCGCGGCCCGCGAGGTAGGAGACGCGCTCTCTCAGCTGGGCGGGGCAGGTACGGGCGTTGGGGCAGCGCAGGTCGATGTCGCCCTCCTTCATCGCCTTGAGCGGCGTCCCGCACTCCGGGCACTCGGCCGGCATCACGAACTCCCGCTCGCCGCCGTCCCGCAGGTCGACGACCGGGCCGAGGATCTCCGGGATCACGTCGCCCGCCTTGCGCAGCACGACCGTGTCGCCGATGAGGACGCCCTTGGCCTTCACGACCTCCTGGTTGTGCAGGGTGGCGAACTCGACCTCGGATCCGGCGACGGTGACCGGCTCCACCTGGGCGTACGGCGTGACACGGCCGGTGCGGCCGACACCGACCTTGATGTCGACGAGCTTGGTGTTGACCTCCTCCGGGGCGTACTTCCAGGCGATGGCCCAGCGCGGGGCGCGGGCCGTGGAACCGAGGCGGCCCTGGAGGCGGATCTCGTCGAGCTTGACGACCACTCCGTCGATCTCGTGCTCCACGGAGTGGCGGTGCTCGCCGAAGTGCGCGATGAACTCCCGTACGCCGTCGAGTCCGTCGACCACCCTGTTGTGCCTGGCGGTCGGCAGGCCCCACTCGCGCAGCAGGTCGTACGCGTGGGAGAGCCGGTCGATGTCGAAGCCCTCGCGGGCGCCGATGCCGTGCACGACCATGTGCAGGGGGCGGGTCGCGGTGACGCGGGGGTCCTTCTGGCGCAGCGAACCCGCCGCCGCGTTGCGCGGGTTGGCGAAGGGCTTGTCGCCGCCCTCCAGCAGACGGGCGTTCAGCTCCTCGAACCGCTCCATCGGGAAGAAGACCTCGCCGCGGATCTCCACCAGGTCCGGGACGCGGTCGCCCCTGAGCCGGTCCGGGATCTCCGCGATGGTCCGGACGTTGGGCGTGATGTCCTCGCCGGTCCGGCCGTCGCCGCGGGTCGCCGCGCGCGTGAGGCGACCGTGCTCGTACGTCAGGTTGACGGCGAGGCCGTCGACCTTGAGCTCGCACAGGAAGTGGTAGCCGGAGGCGCCGACGTCCTTGGCGACTCGGTCGGACCAGGCGGCGAGCTCCGCGTCGTCGAAGGCGTTGTCCAGGGAGAGCATGCGCTCCCTGTGCTGGACGGCGGTGAACTCGGTCGCGTACGCCCCCGCGACCTTCTGGGTCGGGGAGTCGGGGGTGCGCAGCTCCGCGTACTCGTCCTCGAGCGCTTCGAGGGCGCGCAGGAGCTTGTCGAACTCGGCGTCGCTGACGACCGGCTGGTCCTTCACGTAGTACCGGAAGCGGTGCTCCTCGATCTGCTCGGCGAGCTGGGCGTGCCGCTCCCGTGCCTCGGCGGGTACCGGTGTGGGTTCCGTGTGCTGTTCGCCGACCACCGTGTTGTCCTCCCGTTACTCAGGGTTGTCCGCGAGGGATCTCGCCGCCCGGGCGCAGTGGGCGAGCGCCCGCCGCGCGTACTCCGGGGAGGCCCCCGCGAGTCCGCACGCCGGAGTGAGGGTCACCGCCTCCGTGAGAAGTCCCGGAGACAGCCCCAGCCTGCGCCACAGCGTCCTGACACCCATGACGCTACCGGCAGGGTCCGACAACGGGCCGTCCGTGCCGGGGACGACACCGGCGAAGAGACGGGTGCCCCCTTCCACTGCTTCCCCGATCGCGTCGTCGTCACGCTCGGTGAGCAGCGAGAAGTCGAAGGAGATGCCCGCGGCACCCGCCCGCCGCAGCAGGGCGAACGGCACGTCGGGGGCGCACGAGTGGACGACGGCCGGCCCGTGGGCGTGCGCGGCGACGGTCTCGCGCAGGGTGGCCTCGACGAGCTGCCGGTCCACGGCCCGGTGGGTGCGGTAGCCGCTCGCGGTCCTCACCCGTCCGCGCAGCACGGAGACGAGGGAGGGTTCGTCGAGCTGGAGCACGACGTGGGCGCCGGGGACCCTGCGCCGTACGTCGTCGAGGTGGACCCGCAGCCCTTCCGCGAGCGAGCCGGCGAGGTCGCGGCAGGCACCGGGGTCGGAGAGGGCGGCCTCGCCGTTCCGCAGTTCGAGGGCGGCGGCCAGGGTCCAGGGGCCCACCGCCTGCACCTTGAGCGGCCCGTCGTAGCCCTGGGTGAACTCCTCCAGGGCGTCGAGGTCCTCGCCGAGCCAGGCCCTGGCCCGCTTGGTGTCACGGCCGGGCCGGTCGCCGAGCCGCCAGCCGCTGGGCTCCACGCGCGCGTACAGCTCGACGAGCAGGCCGGCGGTCCGGCCGATCATGTCGGCGCCGGGCCCTCGCGCGGGCAGTTCGGGCAGATACGGGAAGTCCTCGAAGGACCCGGTGACCGTCTTCACGGCCTCCCGGGCGTCCCCGCCCGGCATGGACCCGACCCCGGTGGCGGGACCGAACCTGAACACGCTGTTTTCGCTCACACCGGAAGCGTACGTAACGCTCCGCCTGCCCGGTCCACGGACCGGCACCGGCCGCCGGCCCGGCGGCCGGGCCGGCCGACCCGGCGGCCGGGTCCGTCAGCGGCCCGGGCGGACCGTCAGGTCGTTGACCTCGGCGTCCCTCGGCAGGTCGAGGGCCATGACGATCGTCGTGGCGACCGACTCCGGGTCGATCCACCGGGAGGCGTCGTACTCCTTGCCCTCCTGCTGGTGGACCTTGGCCTGCATGGGGCTGGCCGTGCGGCCGGGGTAGACCGAGGTCACCCGGACCCCGCCCGCGTGCTCCTCCTGGCGCAGCGAGTCCGCCAGTGCCCTCAGGCCGTGCTTGGAGGCCGCGTACGCCGACCACTCGGGGCCCGCGTGCAGACCGGAGCCGGAGTTGACGAACACCACGTGCCCCTGGGCGGCGCGGAGCTGGGGCAGGAAGTGCCGGGTCAGCTCGGCGGGGGCGATCAGGTTCACGTTGAGCTGGTGGCGCCAGGACTTGGGGGTCAGCTCGCCCACCGGGCCCAGGTCGACGACGCCCGCGATGTGCAGCAGCGAGTCGACCCGTTCGGGCAGGGTCTGGTGCGAGAAGGCCCAGGAGAGCTTGTCGGGGTCGGCCAGGTCGCCGACGAGCGTGCGCGCGCCCGGGAACCGCGCCGCGAGTTCCTTCGCCCGGCCCGCGTCGCGCGCGTGCAGCACGATGTCGTCCCCGCGCGCGTGGAGGCGGCGGGCGACGGCCGCGCCGATGCCGGAGCCGGCCCCGGTGATCACATGTGTAGCCATGTGCGCCATGCTCGCACCACCGCGGGCCGGGGCTCACCACCAGTGCCTCTCGTCCGGATCACGCCGGGCTCACGGGGTCTGGCCCCGATCCCGACGAAAGACCCCCGGGCGCGCGTCACCGGAGCCCCGGATCCCGCGCTCGCGGGTCACGGCTCCCCCGCGCCCCGGCCCTCACCGCACGCCCGCGCTCTCCTCCAGGTACGCCAGCGCGCCCACGGGCTCCTCGGCGAAGAACACGAGGTCCGTGAGGGGGCACGGCAGGAACCCCTCGTCGTCCATCCGCCGGAACTGCTCCTTCAGCCCGTCGTAGAAGCCCGCCGTGTTGAGCAGCACCACCGGCATGTCGGTGTGGCCGTGCTTCTTCAGTTCCAGGATCTCGGTGGCCTCGTCGAGCGTCCCGGTGCCGCCGACCATGACCACGACGGCGTCGGCCTTCTCCAGCAGCAGCCGCTTGCGCTCGGCCAGGTCCTTGGCCACCACCATGTCGTCGACGCCGTGGCGCACCGCGTGCGACAGGAACTCGACGGAGACGCCGCACAGGCGTCCCCCCGCCTCGTGCACGCCGTCGGCGACCACCTTCATCAGACCGACGTCGGAACCGCCCCACACCAGCGTGTGCCTGCCCTTGCCGAGAAGTTCGGCGAACTCCCTGGCGGGCCGGGTATAGCGGTCGTCGAGATCGGCGGCGGAGAGGAAGACACAGATGTTCATGCGCCCACGGTACGAGCCCGCCACGCCCGGCCGCCCCTCCGGGGAAGAAGTCGGCCACCCCCGGCGCTGTACCACTCATGACCGGACACACGATCACGATCGAGCAGGGCACGCAGCGGGTACGCGTCGTGCACGGCGACCAGGTGCTGGCCGAGAGCGACCGGCCCCTGCTGCTGCGCGAGACCGGCCTTCCCGTCCGCTACTACCTTCCGCCCGAGGACGTCCGCCTCGACCTGCTGACGCCCTCCGACACCCACACGCACTGCCCGTTCAAGGGAGACGCGTCGTACTGGTCCCTCCCGGACGCGCCCGACCTCGTCTGGGCCTACCCCGACCCTAAGCCGGACGTCGCCGCGATCAAGGACCACCTCTGCTTCTACGACGTCGAGGCCGCGGCCGGCTGACGGACGCGCCCCGGCCGGCACCCCTGTCGCCTCCGTGGCGCCCGTCGCGCCTGTCGCGCCCGTCGCGCCTGTGATCAACCGAACACGTTCCAGGGCTCGTTGACCGTCCTAGGATCCCCGTGCGGGCGCGGCGAACGACCGCGCCGGCACGGGGAGCCGTCATGCGTTACGCCGAAAATCCCGGCACGCACCGCGAAGTGCGCATCGCCGCCGGTCCGGCACGGGTGTGGGAGATCGTGACCGATGTCGAGGCGATGGCCGGGTGGAGTCCGGAACTGGTCCGCGTCGAGTGGCAGGACGGGGCCGACGGCCCGGATGCCGGAGCCCGCTACATCGGGCACAACCAGCACCCCGTCAACGGCGAGTGGCGGACCGTCTCCCAGTTCACCGAGTGCGTCCCCGGCCGCACCCTCACCTGGTGCGTCCTGGACCCCGACGGCCGCTACGGCGACCCCGCCACGGACCCGGCCGACCGCATGGCCACCTGGTCGTTCGCCCTCACCGAGGCACCGGACGGCCACACCGTCCTGCGCCAGTCGGTCACCATCGGCCCAGGCCGCTCCGGTCTGAGCGCGTACATCGACCGCGCCCCCGACCGCGAGGAGGCGATCGTCGCCTACCGCCTCGACGAACTCGGCAAGGGCATGACCGCCACGCTGGACGGCATCAAGGAGGCGGCGGAGCGCACGGAACGGGCACAGACCCCGGCGCCGTAGCCCGTACGTGACCTGGAACCGTGTCTTCCGCCATGACGATCATGATGAGATCACCGGATGCTCGGTCTCATCATCCGTCTCCTGCCCTTCTGGGTCCGCGAACCCCTGCTCATCCTGGTCGGGTCCGTCTTCGGCGTAGGCATCATGATGCGCGCCGCCCTCGACGGGGTCTGGGGCATGGCCGCCCTCGGCGCGGTGCTCCTCGTGGTCACCGCGCTCCGCGTGCGCATGGTCCACAAGGCGCTGCGCGCACGCCGCAACCCGGCTCCCGCGGAGGGAGCGGCGCCCGGCGCTCCGGCCCATGCACACCCCCAGCCCCAGCCCGTGCCCGTACCGTCCCCCGCCCCGCGCGCGCCGGAGAAGCACAACGCCTGGGGCCAGGCCTTCGCCGCCGTGGCCGTGTTCGGGGCGATCGGCGGTGTCCTGTGGCTGGGCCCGCACCTGATGCCGTCCGACGACACCGCGGCGCGGAACGTCTCCTGTCCGGACGGGGAGCACGAGAAACTGCCCGCGGCCTACCGCAGGACGCCCCAGGCCCCTACGGGTGAGGAGTTGT
This sequence comes from Streptomyces sp. NPDC008313, assembly GCF_042956125.1. Classification (NCBI taxonomy): domain Bacteria; kingdom Bacillati; phylum Actinomycetota; class Actinomycetes; order Kitasatosporales; family Streptomycetaceae; genus Streptomyces; species Streptomyces sp. NPDC008313. The sequence continues at coordinate 49,225 of NZ_JBIBFR010000030.1, read as the reverse complement.
GCAAGGCGCTCAACCGGCCCGGCCTGGCCGGGCTCCTGGGAACGCCCGGAGAGACCGCGACCACGGCGTCCGGCACCAGCGACACCGCGCCGCTGACCGACGGCAAGGTCGCCCAGCCGGAAGCCGAGGTCAAGTTCGACACGTACACCGTGAACGTCTCGGCCACGTACAACGACCTGTCGACCGCCCGGTACGCGAAGCTGATGACGACCGGGGAACAGGATGTCGAGACGCTCGAGGTGCTCGGCCGGCCCGCGGTCTTCTCCTCGGGTCACACCATGCAGTTCGAGATCGATCTCGGGAGTGAGGGGTCCAGCGGGCCGGTGCAGCAGGGCCCGCCGGCCAGGACGCTGACCGTGGCCCTCGACCGCAAGGACCGGGGCGGCTATTACGACATCACCGTGTGGAGCGAGGCCGGTTTCCCCCCGGACGACAGCGTTCTCGTCGGCATAGCCGAGAAGGTGCTTCCGGCGGTCTCCGGACACGCCTGACGTCCGGGGGCCTCGCCCTTCGCCCCGCGGGACCCCGGGTCTCTCCGGACCGGCTTGCCGCGCCGCTGCCGGACGGTCAGACCGCCGCGGCCGCCCGCGCCGTCGTCGCGATCGTCGCCGAGCCGACCACACGGGTGCCGTCGTACAGGACGATCGCCTGGCCGGGGGCGACGCCGCGGACGGGGTCGGTGAACGTGACGTGCAGGGTGTCGTCGACGAGGCCGGCGGTCACCTCGGTCTCGCCGCCGTGGGCGCGCAGCTGGGCCGTGTAGGTGCCGGGGCCGGCCGGGGCCGTGCCGCACCAGCGGGGCCTGACGGCCGTCAGGGCGGTCACGTCCAGGGCCGCGGCCGGGCCGACCGTCACCGTGTTGTCGACCGGGGAGATGTCGAGGACGTAGCGGGGCTTGCCGTCGGCGGCCGGGGTGCCGATGCGCAGGCCCTTGCGCTGGCCGATGGTGAAGCCGAACGCGCCCTCGTGGGTGCCCACCTTGGCGCCGGACTCGTCGACGATGTCACCCTCGGCCCGTCCGAGCCGGTTCGCGAGGAAGCCCTGGGTGTCGCCGTCGGCGATGAAGCAGATGTCGTGCGAGTCGGGCTTCTTGGCGACGGCGAGGCCCCGGCGCTCGGCCTCCGCGCGGATCTCGTCCTTCGTGGTGACCGTGTCGCCGAGCGGGAAGAGCGCGTGGGCGAGCTGCCGGTCGTCGAGGACGCCGAGGACGTACGACTGATCCTTGGCCATGTCGGAGGCGCGGTGCAGCTCGCGCGTGCCGTCCTCGCGGACGATCACCTGGGCGTAGTGGCCGGTGCAGACCGCGTCGAAGCCGAGGGCGAGCGCCTTGTCGAGCAGCGCGGCGAACTTGATCTTCTCGTTGCAGCGCAGGCACGGGTTCGGGGTGCGGCCGGCCTCGTACTCGGCGACGAAGTCCTCGACCACGTCCTCGCGGAAGCGCTCGGCGAGGTCCCACACGTAGAAGGGGATGCCGATGACGTCGGCGGCGCGGCGGGCGTCGCGGGAGTCCTCGATGGTGCAGCAGCCGCGCGCGCCGGTCCGGAAGGACTGGGGGTTCGCGGAGAGGGCGAGGTGGACGCCGGTCACGTCGTGCCCGGCGTCCGCGGCACGGGCGGCGGCGACGGCGGAGTCCACGCCGCCGGACATGGCGGCGAGTACACGGAGGGGGCGGGGGCGCTGCGGGGTCTCAGTCATAACCCCTCCAGGGTACGGGGACGCGGGAACCGGAGCCCGCGCGTATCCGTTGAAGATCGCATGGGGGACAAGCCGGCGGAGAAGAGGGACGACGCGGACCGCGGGGTCGGGCGGCGGACCGTGCTGATCGGCGGCGCCGCGGCCGCCGTGGGCACCGCCGTGCTGGCCCGGGACGAGCTGGCGCACCTGTGGTGGAGGCTTCCCGGGGTGGAGAGGCCCCGGGTGGCGGGCGCGGTCGACTTCCGGGGCGCGCGGTGGGTGGCGGCGTCGTCGGCGAACTGGCGGCGCGCGGACCGGCCCGACGACTACCGCATAGACCGCGTGGTCGTTCACGTCACCCAGGGCAGCTTCAAGAGCGCGGTGAAGGTGTTCCAGGACCCGGGGCACGGCGCGGCGGCGCACTACATCGTCGGCAAGGACGGGCACGTCACGCAGATGATCCGCGAGCTGGACGTCGCCTTCCACGCGGGCGACCGCGCGTACAACGAGCGCAGCGTCGGCATCGAGCACGAGGGTTTCGTGGACCGGCCGCGGGACTTCACCGACGCGATGTACAGGGCGTCGGCGCGGCTCACGGCCGCGATATGCGGGCGGTACGGCATTCCCGTGGACCGCGAGCACATCGTCGGCCACGTGGAGGTGCCCGGCACGGACCACACCGACCCGGGCCCGCACTGGGACTGGGAGCGGTACATGGGGCTGGTGCGGCGGGCGCGTACGTCGGCCGGGGACGCCGGGACCACCGGGAAGGCGTGACGGGGCTTCCCCCGGGGCCGCCTAACTGAGCCCCGCCGTGCGGGCGCGTTCGACCGCCGGGCCGATGGCCCCGGCGAGCGCTTCCACGTCGGCCGGCGCGGAGGTGTGGCCGAGGGAGAAGCGGAGCGTGCCGCGGGCCAGGTCGGGATCGGTGCCGGTGGCGAGGAGGACGTGGCTCGGCTGGGCGACGCCCGCGGTGCACGCGGAGCCGGTGGAGCACTCGATGCCCTGGGCGTCCAGCAGGAGCAGCAGGGAGTCGCCCTCGCAGCCGGGGAACGTGAAGTGCGCGTTGGCGGGGAGGCGGCCGCCGGGGGCGGGGTCGCCTCCGAGTATCGCGTCGGGCACCGCCGTGCGTACGGCGTCCACCAGCCGGTCGCGCAGCGCGCCGATCTCCCGGGCGAACCACTCCTGCCGCTCGGCCGCGAGCCGTCCCGCGACGGCGAACGCGGCGATCGCGGGCGCGTCCAGGGTGCCGGAGCGCACGTGCCGCTCCTGGCCACCGCCGTGCAGTACGGGCACGGGGCTGTACTCGCGGCCCAGCAACAGCGCGCCGATGCCGTACGGCCCGCCGATCTTGTGGCCGGACACGGTCATCGCGGCGAGACCCGAGGAGGCGAAGTCGACAGGGACCTGGCCGAAGGCCTGGACGGCGTCGGCGTGCAGCGGGACGTCGAACTCGGCGGCGACGTCGGCCAGTTCACGGACCGGCATCAGGGTGCCGATCTCGTTGTTGGCCCACATCACCGTGGCCAGGGCGACGTCGCCGGGGTCGCGGGCGATGGCCTCGCGCAGGATGTCCGGGTGGACCCGGCCGTGGGCGTCCACGGGAAGGTACTCGACCGTGGCGCCCTCGTGCTCGCCGAGCCAGTGGACGGCGTCCAGGACGGCGTGGTGCTCGACGGGGCTGGTGAGGACGCGGGTACGGGCCGGGTCGGCGTCGCGGCGGGCCCAGTACAGGCCCTTGACGGCGAGGTTGTCGGCCTCGGTGCCGCCGGAGGTGAGAACCACCTCGCTGGGGCGGGCGCCCAGGGCGTCGGCGAGGGCCTCGCGGGCCTCCTCGACGGTACGCCGGGCCCGGCGGCCGGCTGCGTGGAGCGAGGAGGCGTTGCCGGTGACGCCCAGCTGGGCGGTCATCGCCTCCACCGCCTCCGGAAGCATCGGAGTGGTCGCGGCGTGGTCGAGGTAAGCCATGGTGAGCCCGATTCTACGGGGCCGCCTCCCCGGATCGGGGCCCGCGGGGTGGGTCCCGGCCGACCGGCGGCCCCCGCGACGGCGCCGGGGTGGGGCGATGTCAGCCGCCGAAGCTCCAGGACAGCGTGTTGTCGGCCTGCATGAGGGCGACCAGCACGATCAGGTCGGCGATGCCGAGGCCCAGTCCGAGGCAGGCGCGACCGCGGCGGGCGGTGCCGCGCCAGAGGGCGACGGCGGCCAGCGTGATGGCGATCGGGCCGAGGAAGATGTTGAGTGCCAGGAGGCCGACGAGGCCCAGGACGAAGGAGGCGACGGCCATGCCGTCGGTGTCCCGGGTCCCGGTGCGGCGGCGCGGTGCGGCGGTGAGTTCCATGATGCAACTCCCAAGGGTGAGTTGGCCGGAAGGGACGGCCCGGCGGGGCCGGCGACGGGTCAGCGGGTGGCGCGGCGGCGGGTGCCGCGCTCGCGGATCGCGAAGACGATCAGCCAGACGCCGATGACGGCGGCGCCGATCAGGCTGACGGACAGCGGTGCGTGGGCGACGGTGCCGAGCACGACGCCCAGCAGCAGAAGCGCGGCGACGAGGATCAGCATGAGCGGCCTCCCTTTCGTGGACGAGGAGCACGCGTGCCGTACGCGTACGGCACGGTGAACATATGTGGTTACAGTCGTTCACTGACTACCGAGTCTAGCGCGCTTCATGCTTCCCAATTACAGAGAACAGTTGTTAACTGCATGGTATGAGTCACACTCTCGGCGTCCGGCAGGCGCAGAAGCGGAAGACCCGGCAGGCGCTCCTGGACGCCGCTCTGGGCCTGCTGGAGGAGCAGAGCCTGAGCAGCCTGGGTCTGCGGGAGGTCACCCGCGCGGTCGGAGTCGCCCCCACCGCCTTCTACCGGCACTTCCACTCGACGGCCGACCTCGGCGTCGCCCTCGTCGAGGAGGCGCTGGGCAGCCTGCACCCGATGATCGGGACCACGGTGTCCCCGGCGGGCGACAGCGAGGAACGCGTCGCGCGCGCCGTCGAGCTGATCGCCCGTCACGTCGACGAGTACCCCGCACACGTGCGCTTCATCGCGCGGGAGCGCAACGGCGGGGTCCAGCCGGTGCGGAAGGCGATCGGCGAGCAACTGTCCCGGTTCGCCGAGGAGGTGAGGGACGGGCTCGCCGAGGACCCGGAGTCCGAGGGCTGGAGCGACGACGACCTGCTGATGCTCGCGGGACTGTACGTCGACCAGATGCTGATGACGGCGACGCTCTTCCTGGAGGCACGGGAGGCCGGCCGGACCCCGGAGGAGTCGGCGCGGGAGCGGGACCGGGTGGTGGGCGTGGCCCGTCGTCAGATGCGGCTGATAAGCATCGGTCGCCGCCACTGGCTGAGCCGCGACGAGTGACCCCGGCCGCCCCGGTGCGGGCGCGCCCGAAGGTCCGGCCGGCGGCTGCCGCACCCGGCCGGACGGCCGACGGCCGTGCCCCTCGCCGGGAGGGCGGGGAACACGGCCGTGGTGCGGGCGGACGCCGGGGGCGCCGGTGCGCGTGCGGGTCAGCCCAGCCGTACGCGGGCGAGCTGGCGGGACTGGGCGACCAGGCGGTCGGCGCTGTCCCAGACCTCGGCGTCCTCCTCCAGGAAGCCGCCGGCGAGGTTGCGCGTGGTGATGGAGACGCGCAGCGGGCCCGGAGCGGGGCGGCAGCGGACGTGCACCGTCAGCTCGACGGTCGGCACCCAGCCGGACAGCCCGATCTCGAACGCCGTCGGCGGCAGCGCGTCGACCGCCAGCAGCAGCGACAGCGGGTCCGCGTCCCGGCCGTCCGCGAGGCCGAACCAGGCCCGCATCTCCCCCTTGCCGGACGGCGCACCGAGGGCCCAGCCGAGGGTGGCCGGGTCGAGCTTGAGCATCAGGCGGTCGGTGATGGCCGAGCTGCCGGGGACGGGGGACGGACCGTCCTGCGGACCGAAGCACTGGTCCATCGGCGGGATCGCCGGCGGCTCGGCGCTGGTGCGCACGTCGTCCGGGAGCGTGTCCAGGTCGCCGTAGGAGGCGAGCACGCGGATCCGCTCGACCTCGCGGCCCTCCTCGTCGTACTGGAAGAGCGAGGCCTGCCCGGTCGACAGGGTCCGTCCGGTCCGTACGACGTCCGTGCGGATCAGGGCCGGGCCCGGCTGGGACGCGGTCAGGTAGTGCGCGGAGATGGTGAACGGGTCGGAGTGCGGGAGGGCCTCGCCGAGCGCACGGCCGAGCACCGCCAGCAGATAGCCGCCGTTCACCGCGGTGATGATCGTCCACCCCGCGGAGAGGTCGATGTCGTAGACGCCGGGTTCGCGCAGGGTGACCGCGGTGTCCCGGTCGAACTCGCTGTCGCCGATCGTCGCCTGTACGAGAGCTGCTTCTGACATGGGAGAACGGTACAACACGTAATTACTAAGCGGTAGCTTTTGTGCCGGTGCCTTGTGCGGTGCCTTGTGCGGCGCCTTGTGCGGCGCCTTGTGCGGCGCCTTGTCGGCTCCGGCCACCCGCCCGGCCCTCAGTCCTCGACCTCGCGCACCGTCGACCGCCGGTGCCAGGCCCTGGGTGCCCGCCAGTGGTACCGCATCGCGAGCAGCCGCAGGACGAAGGCGGTGACCACGGCGAGGCCGGAGGTGAACGGCGTCAGCGCGTCGTAGTGCAGGCACAGGGCGACCATCGTGGCGCCCACGATGGCGGGGACGGCGTACAGGTCGCGGTCCCAGCGCAGCAGCGACGGCACCTCGTTGGCCAGCACGTCGCGCAGCACACCGCCGCCGACCGCCGTGCCCAGCCCGAGGGCCGCCGAGGCGGTGAGGCCGAGCCCGTACGCGTACGCCTTGGTGGTGCCCGCCACGCAGAACAGGCCGAGCCCCGCGGCGTCGAAGACGTTCACGCCGACCTGGATCCGCTCCACCTGCGGGTGGAGGAAGAAGACGAGCAGTGTGGCGAACATCGGCGTGATGAAGTACCCGAGGTCCGTGAAGGCGGCCGGGGGCACAGCGCCGATGACGACGTCGCGCAGCAGGCCGCCGCCCAGCGCGGTGACCTCGGCGAGGACGGCCATGCCGAAGACGTCGAAGTTCTTGCGCACGGCCAGCAGGGCGCCGGAGATCGCGAAGACGAAGATGCCGATCAGGTCGAGCGTGTGCTGGACGGACGGGGTGAACAGTTGCTGAGACACCCGACATTCTTACTCACGGCCCGCACGGCACGGGAAACGGGAGAGCGCGGTGCGCTCTCCCGTTTCCCGTTCTCGTCCTGCCGGACGGCCGCCCGATCACGGGCGGCCCCCCGCTCCCCGACTACTTCTTGGCGGAGGCGTCCCCGTCGGTACCGGTGTCGGCGTCGGTCCCGGTGTCGGCGTCGGCGTCGGCGTCCGGCTCAGCCGCACCCTCGGCCTCGGTCTCGGAAGCGGCGGCCTCGTCCGGAGCCGAGGACACGTCCGAAGCCGCGGCCTCAGCCGAAGCCGGGGCCGGAGCGGCGGCCTCAGCCGGTGCCCCCTCCGCCGTCTCGGCCTTCAGCGTCTTCTTCGGCGTCTCCGCCTTCTCCAGCTTCGCCGCCGTCTCCGACTTCTCGACCCGGGACTTCTGCCCCGCGTCCGCCGCCAGCACCGCGTCCGGAACCAGCTCGACCGCCTCGCGCGCCTCCGAGAGGAGCACGGTGTCCTGCGGTGCCTGGTCCTCGAAGTTCTCCGGGTGGTGACAGGCGACCTGCTGGCCGGGCCTCAGCTCCAGGAGCGGCGGCTCGGTCGTCTTGCAGATCTGCGTCGCCTTCCAGCACCGCGTGTGGAACCGGCAGCCGCTCGGCGGGGCGATCGGCGAGGGCACGTCGCCCTGGAGCAGGATGCGCTCGCTCTTCACTCCCCGGCGCTTCGGGTCGGGGATCGGCACCGCCGACATCAGCGCCTTGGTGTACGGGTGCATCGGCGCCTTGTACAGCGAGTTCCGGTCGGCGAGCTCGACGATCTTGCCGAGGTACATCACCGCGATCCGGTCCGAGACATGGCGTACGACGGAGAGGTCGTGCGCGATGATCACGTACGTGAGGCCGAGCTCCTGCTGGAGGTCGTCGAGGAGGTTGACGACCTGCGCCTGGATGGAGACGTCCAGCGCGGAGACCGGCTCGTCCGCGACCACGAGCTTCGGCTTCAGGGCGAGCGCGCGGGCGATGCCGATGCGCTGGCGCTGACCGCCGGAGAATTCGTGCGGGTAGCGGTTGTAGTGCTCGGGGTTGAGCCCCACGACCGACAGCAGCCGCTGCACCTCCTTCTTGACGCCGCCCTCGGGCGTGACGCCCTGGAGCTTGAAGGGGGCGCTGACGATCGTGCCGATCGTGTGGCGCGGGTTCAGCGACGAGTACGGGTCCTGGAAGATCATCTGCACGTCACGGCGCATCGGGCGCATACCGCCGACGCCGAGGTGCGTGATGTCCGTGCCCTCGAACTCCACCGTGCCGCCGGTGGGTTCGAGCAGCCGCGTGATCAGCCGGCCCATCGTGGACTTGCCGCAGCCGGACTCGCCCACGACACCCAGCGTCTCGCCCGAGCGGACCTCGAAGTCGAGGCCGTCGACCGCGCGGACCGCGCCGACCTGGCGCTGGAGCAGGCCCTTCCTGATGGGGAAGTGCTTCTGCAGCCCGGTCACCTTGAGCAGGGTCTCGCCGGGAGCGGCGTCCTTCGTGAGAGTCGCCCCTCGCGTGGCACCGTCGCTCTGCGCGGGGATGCTCACCGCGGTGCCCTCGTTGTCCTTGGCGTTGTCGCTCACAGCTTCGGCGCAATCTCTTCGGTCCAGATACGCTCCCGCTGCTCCTGCGTCATGTGGCAGGCGGCCCAGTGCCGTCCGCCGACCTCGGTCAGCTCGGGGCGGACCGTGCGGGTGACGTTGTCCTTGGGGACGTCCGCGTACGGGCAGCGCGGGTTGAAGGCGCAGCCGGACGGGAGGTTGATCAGCGAGGGCGGGGAGCCCTTGACCGGGATCAGGCGCTCGGTCTGGTCGCGGTCGAGCCGCGGCATCGAGCCGAGCAGGCCCCAGGTGTAGGGGTGGCGGGGCTCGTAGAACACCTTCTCCGCCGGTCCGCGCTCGACGCAGCGGCCGCCGTACATGACCAGGATGTCGTCGGAGAGCTCGGCGACGACGCCCAGGTCGTGGGTGATGATGATGACCGCGGAGCCGAACTCCTTCTGCAGGTCACGGATCAGGTCGAGGATCTGCGCCTGGACGGTGACGTCGAGGGCGGTCGTCGGCTCGTCCGCGATGAGCAGCTCGGGGTTGTTCACCAGCGACATGGCGATCATGGCGCGCTGGCGCATACCGCCGGAGAACTCGTGCGGGTAGCTGTCGACGCGCTTGTCCGGCTGCGGGATGCCGACGCGGTCGAGCATCTCCACGGCGCGGCGCTTCGCGGTCTTCTTGTCGACGTCGTGGTGGACCCGGTAGGCCTCCACGATCTGCTGACCGATCGTGTAGTACGGGTGCAGGGCCGACAGCGGATCCTGGAAGATCATCGCCATCTCGCGGCCACGCAGCTTGCGCACGTGGTCGGGGTCGGCGGACAGCAGTTCGGTGCCGTCCAGCCAGATCTCGCCGGATATCTGCGCCTTGCGCTTCCCGTACTGGCCGGCGGTGTGCAGGCCCATGATGCCGAGCGAGGTCACCGACTTGCCGGAGCCGGACTCGCCCACGATGCCGAGGGTCTTGCCCTTCTCCAGCGTGAAGTTCAGCCCGTCGACGGACTTGACCAGGCCGTCGTCGGTCGGGAAGTGGACCTTCAGGTCGCGGACTTCGAGGAAGGCGGAGGGGGTGTGCGAGCTCTTGACGGGCTCGCCGACCGCTGCTCCGCTCTTGCTGAGTTCGGTCATGCGAGCCTCACTCGGGGGTCGATCACGGCGTACAGGATGTCCACGACGAGGTTGGCGACGATCACCGCGAGCGACGTGATCAGGGTGACGCCCAGAATGATGGGCAGGTCCTTCTCACGGATGCCCTGGAGCACGGCCGCGCCGAGTCCGGGGAGGCTGAAGGTGGTCTCGGTGAGGATCGCGCCGCCGATGAGGGCGCCGAGGTCCATACCGAGCATGGTGAGGATCGGCGTCATCGTGGAGCGCATGGCGTGCTTGCCGATGACGACCGGTTCCGTGAGGCCCTTGGCCCGGGCGGTACGGATGTAGTCCTCGCCCAGCACCTCCATCATGGTGGCGCGGGTGATGCGGGCGTACATCGCCGCGTAGAGGAAGGCGAGCGTGACCCACGGGAGGATCATGCCGCCGAGCCAGCCGGTGAAGCTGTCCTCCAGCGGAACGTACTGCGCGTCGAACAGTTCGAGCCCACTGCCGTACGCGAAGATCGCCAGGGACAGCAGACCCGTGAAGTAGATGGGGAGGGAGACGCCGGCAAGGGCGACGACCATCGCACCGCGGTCCCAGAGAGTGCCGCGCTTGAGCGCGGAGAGCACACCCGCCGCGACACCGAAGACCAGCCACAGCAGGGCGGCGCCCAGCGCGAGCGCCAGGGTGACCGGGAAACGGTCGGTGATCTGCGGCCAGATGGCCTGCTCGCTGCGGAAGGAGTAGCCGAAGCAGGGCGCCGAGCAGTTGACGACGTCACCACCGGAGGAGTATGTCCGGCCGGCGAAGATGCCCTTGAAGAACTCCCAGACCTGAACGAAGATCGGTTCGTCCAGTCCGAGCTTCTGCCGCACACCCTCGATGGCTTGCGGGTCGGCCTGCTTGCCCACGAACATCGTGGCCGGGTCGACGCCCGCCCACCGCGGGACGAGGAAGAAGATGCAGAAGACCACCAGGATGATGGCCACCAGCATCACTATGGCAGCGAAGAGCCGCCTGATGAGGTAAGCGAGCACTGCTCTCGGCCCGGCGGCGGGACCGTGGGCCACCGGAGGTCTTCCGGTGGCCCACGATTCACACCGCTCCGGCCTTCACCTGCCTTTCGTGCCTTATGGCGGGTGCGCCGGTCGGGTTTACTTCACGCCGAGGTTGAGGAAGTCGTACTGACCGCTGTAGTTGTCGGTCGTGTAGACGTTGGTCAGCCGGTTCGAACGGAAGTTGAGCAACTTCTCGAAGGTGAAGGGCAGGTAGTAACCGCCCTCCATGACCTTGTGGTTGATCTCGGTGGCGAGCTGGGTCTTCTTCGTATCGTCCAGCTCGTTCACGTAGTCGTCGAAGAGACCGTTGATGGTCTTGTCGTCGATCATCGCGAAGTTGTTGTTACCGCTGTCCAGGATGTACTTGCCGGACCACAGCGGGAGACCGAAGCCCTGGACGGTCGGGAAGTCCGGACCCCAGCCCATGATGATGATGCCGTAGTCCTTCTTCTTCACGTTGGAAGGGCTGCCGATGATGCCGGCGGTCTGCGCACCGTCGTACTGGTCGATCTGGGCGTCGACGCCGATCTTCTTCAGCGAGGCCTGCATCGACTCGGCCGTGGCCACCTCGACGGGCTTGTTGTTGCGGACCGCGATGGTGGTCTTGAAGCCGCTCGGCTTGCCGCAGGCCTTGAGCTCTTCCTTGGCCTTGGCGATGTTGGCGGCGCCGTCGTTCTTGGCGATGCCGTACGGGTCGTACTTCTGGCCCTCGGAGCCCGGGACGGACGGCGGGAGCATGTTGGTGCCGATGTCACCACCGGCGACCGGGCCACCGCGGGCGGTCTGCAGGGACTTGTGGTCGGCCCCGTAGATCACGGCCTTGCGGCAGTGCTCGTTGTCGAACGGCTTGACCGTCTGCGGGAAGACCGCGTACCGGATGTAGCCGGAGACCGGGTTGTCCAGGTTGCCCTTGTGCTGCTTCAGGGCGGTGGTGCGGCCCTGCGGCGAGAGACCGGTCTGCGCGAGGTCCAGGTCGTAGTCGCCGGCGAGCAGGCGCTGGTCCAGGTCGTTGGCGTTGGTGAAGAACTTGATCGAGATCTTGTCCGGCAGCGCCTTGCGGACCGGGTCCGAGGACTGCTTCCACTCGGTGTTGCGGACCAGCTTGAGTTCCTTGCCCGGGCTGTAGGACTGGAACTTGTACGGGCCCGAGGAGAACGGGTGCAGACCGTACTTGGACTTGGTGTCCTTGTCCTGGCGGACCGGCGAGGCCGAGGCCAGCGCGAGCATGTCCTCGAAGTCCGAGTTCGCCTTCGGGAGCTTGAAGACGATGGTCTTGTCGTCGGGCGTCTGGATGGCCTTCAGACCGAGGTGGTCCTTGGACTTGTCCTTGTAGGGGCCCTTGTACTCGCCCTTGGGGTCGAGGATGTCCTTCAGGTAGACCGGACCGCCGGCGAGGACGTCCTGCGCCCACTGGCGCTCGATGCCGTACTTGATGTCCTTGGAGGTGACGGGCTTGCCGTCCTCCCAGGTCACGTCGTCACGCAGGGTGTACGTGTAGGTCTTGCCGTCGTCCGTGACCTTGGCGAGGCCGGTGGCGAGGTCCGGGGTGATCTCGGCTCCCGCGGGGCCGGCCTCGGCCTTGCCCGTGACGAGCGTGCGGCTGTAGTAGCGCATGAAGTTCCACGCGAAGCCGTAGTAGCCGCGCGTGGTGTCCCACGAGTCGGCGTCCTGCGTACCGGCGAACTTCAGCTCGCCGCCCTTCTTGGCAGACGCGTTGGCGACCTTGTTGTTCGCGGCGTTGAAGCCGGCCGCGCCGTTCTTCGAACCGCCGTCGCCCTTGTCGTCGCCGCCGCACGCCGCCGTGGACAGCAATGCCGCGACCACGGCAGCGGCGGCCACAGCCTGCTTACGGCGCCTTGTGGCGCGTTGGGTAGTCACGATCTCGGATCCTCCGAAATGATGGAAACGGCCGGCGGATGAGTACACCAGCCCTGGGGGTACGGCAGTTCAGCGGGAAGCCTTCGGGTCCAGCGCGTCACGCACGCCGTCACCGAAGAGATTGAAGGCGAGCACGGTGACGAAGATCGCCACACCCGGGATCACCATGTACATGGGGTCCGAGGAGTAGTAGTCGATCGCCGAGGACAGCATCTGGCCCCAGGACGCCGTGGGGGGCTTGACGCCCACGCCCAGGAAGCTGAGCGCGGCCTCGGTGAGGATGTTCGTGGGGATCATCATCGTCGCGTACACGATGATGGGCGCGATCAGGTTGGGCAGCAGTTCCTTGAACAGGATGTAGAACCGCCCGGCGCCCAGGCTGCGCGCCGCCTCCACGTACTCGCGCTCGCGCAGCGAGAGAGTCTGGCCGCGGACCACGCGGCCGACATAGGGCCAACCGAAGAAGCCGATCACCAGGATCATCACGAACAGACGGACGCCGGTGCCGGTGAGGCCCAGCATCTCGTTCGGCATGACGGACACCAGCGCGATGATGAAGAGCAGCTGCGGGAAGGCGAGCAGACCGTCCATCACCCGGCTGATCAGCGCGTCGATCCAGCCGCCGAAGAAGCCGGCCAGGATTCCGAGGACGGTACCGAGGACGACGGCGACCAGGGCGGACAGGAAGCCGACCAGGAGCGAGACCCGGGCACCGTAGATGATGCGGGCGAACACGTCGCGGCCGCTGACCGGTTCGACACCGAAAAGGTGGTCGCCGCTGATGCCGCCCAGGGAGCCCGTGGGCGTCGAGAACAGCGGGTCGATCAGTTCCTCGTGGTGCGACTCGGGGTCCTGGCCGATCAGGTTCGCGATCACCGGAGCGAGGATCGCGATCAGGATCAGCACGAGCACGACGACGCCGCCGCTCAGGGCGAGCTTGTCCCGCTTGAGGCGCTCCCAGGCGATCCGGCCGAGTGAACGCCCCTGAACCGCCTTCGCGTCGGCGGTGCTGACCGCCGCTTCCTCGGCCGGGCTCGGAGCCGCTTCCGCGGTCGGCTCGTGCAGTGGTGCCGTCATCTGGCAGGGACCCCTCTCAACCGGCGGTAGCCGGCCCACACATGCCGCTGTAGCGGCGTGATCAGTCCGTCGTACACAGGGGCGAACAACCCCTTGTTGCGGGAGTCTTCAACGCGTTGGCGATCTGTTGCCAGACTTGACGGGGAATGGATGCGTAAACGTGATGCTGTCTGCAGGGTTCCGTTATCCGGACGGCGGGTAACGGGGGGCGGACACGGGCAATCGGTGCCCAACCAGGCACTAGGCCCCTTTTACCGCTCATCGCGCCCGATTCGGACATGCTGTCGTTGTCCCCGCGGAAGCGCAGGTCACCGGCGTGCGGCCGGTGCTTCGGGAGCCGGGTCAGTAGGCCCGCGGCTGCGGGTATCCGTAACCGCCGGCCGCCGGGGCCTGCACCGGGGAGCCGTGCGCCTCACGGTCGTAGAAGGGTCGCGCGTGGGCCCGGAGCCACATCGCCACCGGGTCGTACTCGTCGGACATCGCGACGGTCGACACGGGCAGCCCGTCCGGGACGGCGCCGATGGACTGCTGCATCATCCCCCGCACGGAGTCGACGGCGGCCGGGGACGTCTCGTACACGTCGAGCCCGATGGCCAGGTACGGCGCGCCGAGCGCGGGCTGCACCCAGGCGCGGCGCAGCGTGCGCACGGCGGGGGTGCGGTGCGCGTTCTGCGTGAGCAGGGCGTAGAACTGCGGGATCTCGATGCCGGGTTCGGAGAGCCTGAGCGGGCCCGCGGGCTGGCGCTCCATGCCCTCGGCGATCCGGCGCAGGTCCAGCCAGGGGATGCCGACCCCGCCGCCGGGGGCGTGCGGGTTCAGCCAGAGGCCGTAGTGGTCGGGGTAGAGGGTGCGGGCGACGTCGAGGCCGTCGACCACCTCGTACGAGCGGCTCCAGCCGCTGGCCGAGAGCTCCTGGGCGGAGGTGACGCAGGGGGCGTACCCGAGGCCCTCGACGTCCATGTGCCCGTACTGGGCGTCGGGTGAGCCGGCCTGGCCGTGCCAGAGCAGCATCCAGACCTGGCCCGCCGACGGGGTCGCGAGCGCCCGCAGGAGCGCCTCGTAGGCGTCGTAACGCCCGGGCGTCACCTGGCGCAGCATGTGCTCGACCTGACCGGCCGCGGCCGTGCCCGACGCGCTCACCCTCAACCGCCCCTCGGAGAAGAAATCACGTGAACCCACCCCATATGCCCTGGTGTCACCGGACCCCGTATCGACTTTCCGTCAACACCTCGACCAGGACATGGAACCAGCTTAAGCGTCGATCCTGACAGCAACTTGACGCGCGGTGTCGCACGTCCGTGTGGCCCCGGGCGGGTGTGCCCGAAGCGGCCGCCCCGGCACGTCAGTACTGCCGCTGGTAGAAGGGGCGCACCTGGGCCCGCATCCAGTCGCCGACCGGGTCCTGGGCGGCGTCGAGGAAGACCATGTTCACCGGGCGGTCGACCGGGACGCGGCCCAGCGCCCGGCCGAGGGCGTCCAGCGGGAGCGTGCGGACGCCGGCCTCCCAGGAGGACAGCTCGACGCCGATGAACAGCACGGGGTCGGCGCCCTCGACGGAGGCCAGGCAGCGGCGGGCGCTCAGCACGGTCCCGGTGGTCTCGAACTCGGCGGAGGCGGCGGACAGGAAGTCCACCGGGTCGTCCTGCCAGTCCGGTTCGGACAGGACGACCCGGCCGCCGCTCGCGGGCCCGTCCAGCGGGGTGCGCCCGGCCCGGCACAGCTCGGCGACGGCGGGCGGCGGCAGCGGCACGCCGACCACGCCGTCCGGGTTCACGGCCAGGCCGACCTGCGGGGGCAGTCCGCGCGCGAACTCGACGGCGGGCGCGACGGTGAACGACATGTGGCTGCCCGCGACGCCGCGGAACTGCTCCTCGGAGCTGAAGACGGGCACGTACGCCTGGCCCTCGATCTCCATCGTGGGAAGGTCGAGGGGGCCGCTGTGCGGGCCCCCGCCGGCCGGCAGCGGGATCCAGAGGAGGCTGCGGCCGAGGACCTCCACGATCCGGGCGCCCGCCGAGGGGACGCCGAGGGAGGCGGACAGCACCTCCTCCAGTTCGTTGCCGGGCCATCCGCCGTGCGGACGGGGGTGTGCCTGTGCCGGGATGTCCATCTGCCTACCACCTGCTCGGGACCGCTGTACGCCTGGTGCGGCTGGAAACCCTAACGGGTGCCGCCGAACTCGATCCGGCGCAGTACGTCCGCCGCCGCCCGGTCGATGAGGACGGCCGAGCCGCAGCCGTCCGGCAGGTCGCCCTTCTCGACGGAGCGCAGCAGCCGCGCCCAGGCGCCGCGGTGCCGTGCGAACGCGTACCGGGTCACGCCCCGGCCGCGCTCGCGCTGGCCCCGGAGTGCGGCGTCCGGGGTGACGTCGAGGAGGAGCAGGTGCAGCGCGCCGCCCCGGCGGCGGGCCTCGCGGGCCAGCCAGCGGCGCACCCAGGCCTGAGTGCCGCAGTCGTGCACGACGACGGCCGTGCCGCGGCGCAGCGCCCGGCGCAGGCCGGCGTAGTGCGCGAGGCGGACGAGCGGGCGGTAGACGGCGTACGGGAGGAACCGCGGGGCGCGGCCGTCCCAGCGGTCGCGGGTGTCCTGGGAGTCGATGCCGACGCCTCGTACGGCCCGGCGCATCAGGGTCGACTTGCCGCTGCCGGGGAGCCCGGTGACGGCGACGATGTCGTGGGCGCCGAAGTACAGCCCGTGCGGGCTGCGCCCGGAGCGCTGCCTGAGGTCGCGGACGACGGCCGTCGGGAGGGGACCGCACGCCCGGGTGACGGGGGCGGTCCGCTCGGGCAGCGCGGCGCCCCGGGCCGCCTCGGGCACTGCGAGGCCCGAAGCCGTCGCGTACGACGTGGTCCTCTTCACCGTGATCGTCCTCCCCCTCGGGTCCAAAGTCCCGTCCCCATCGAGTGTAAAGAAAAGGTAATGGGCCTGGCCTCCTGTTTCCGTCCGTGTCCTGCCACAGGCTGGTTACAGGACACCGGGGGCGCGTGCAATGATGTGCGCGCCAACTGCATACCGGCCGCTTGAATCCGCGCGGGAGAGTTCCCGGTGATCGTCAGTGATCCCCCGGGGCGCCGAAGGAGCAAGTCCCTCCCTTGAATCTCTCAGGCCCCGATACCGCGCGGGCGAGGCACATCTGAAAAGCGGGCCGCCCAGCGGTGGCCCCACCCAAGGTGCAAGTCATGACCACCGGTTCGCCGGGTCGTGGTGAACCTCTCAGGTTCCGATGACAGATGGGGAGGACAGCCTCGCCGTCCTGCCTTGCCGTCATGCCTTGGGAGCCCCACCGATGAGCAGTTCCGATCCCTCTGTACCCGTGCCCCGCCGCACGGCACTCGACGCCCTGCACCGTTCGCTGGGTGCGACGATGACCGACTTCGCCGGCTGGGACATGCCGCTGCGGTACGGCAGCGAGCGCGACGAGCACCTCGCCGTCCGCACCAGGGCCGGTCTCTTCGACCTGTCGCACATGGGCGAGATCACCGTGACCGGCCCGGACGCCGCCGCCCTGCTGAACTTCGCGCTGGTCGGCAACATCGGCTCGGTCGGTGTCGGCCGCGCCCGCTACACCATGATCTGCCGCGCCGACGGCGGCATCCTCGACGACCTGATCGTCTACCGGCTCGCCGAGACCGAGGCCGGGTCCTCTCACTTCATGGTCGTCGCCAACGCCTCGAACGCGCAGACGGTGCTGGACGCGCTGACCGAGCGTGCCGAGGGCTTCGACGCCGAGGTGCGCGACGACCGCGACGCGTACTCCCTGATCGCGGTCCAGGGGCCCGAGTCCCCCGGCATCCTGAAGTCGCTGACCGACGCCGACCTGGACGGCCTGAAGTACTACGCGGGCCTGCCCGGCACGGTCGCGGGCGTCCCCGCCCTGATCGCCCGCACCGGCTACACCGGCGAGGACGGCTTCGAGCTGTTCGTCGCGCCCGGTGACGCCGTGCGGCTGTGGGAGGCGCTGACCGAGGCGGGCGCCGGGGCCGGCCTGGTCCCCTGCGGGCTGTCGTGCCGCGACACGCTGCGCCTGGAGGCCGGCATGCCGCTGTACGGGCACGAGCTGACGACGTCGCTCACCCCGTTCGACGCCGGTCTCGGCCGGGTCGTGAAGTTCGAGAAGGAGGGCGACTTCGTGGGCCGCGAGGCGCTCGCGAAGGCCGCCGAGCGGGCCGCGGAGAACCCTCCGCGGGTGCTCGTCGGGCTGGTGGCCGAGGGCCGCCGCGTCCCGCGCGCCGGGTACCAGGTCGTCATCGGCGGCACGGTGGTCGGCGAGGTCACGTCCGGAGCGCCGTCGCCGACGCTCGGCCGGCCGATCGCGATGGCGTACGTCGACGCCGCGCACTCCGCGCCGGGCACGGCCGGGGTCGGTGTGGACATCCGGGGTACCCACGAGCCGTACGAGGTCGTGGCGCTGCCCTTCTACAAGCGCCGGAAGTGATCCCGGCGGCACCCGGCCCGCTCCCGGGGCCGGCGGCCGCAATCGGCCCGCACGGGTCCGCGGGAGGTGTTTCCGGCCATGCCGGAAGGCGCCCACTCCCCGGCTTTCACCCCTTTGTCACCAGTCCCCCGTTCGTCATCACTCCACCGCGTACAGGAGAATCCAGGCCATGAGCAACCCCCAGCAGCTGCGCTACAGCAAGGAGCACGAGTGGGTGTCGGTCGCCGAGGACGGCGTCTCGACGGTCGGCATCACGGAGTTCGCGGCCAACGCGCTCGGTGACGTCGTCTACGCCCAGCTCCCGGAGGTCGGTGACACGGTGACCGCGGGCGAGACCTGCGGCGAGCTGGAGTCGACCAAGTCCGTCAGCGACCTGTACGCACCGGTCGACGGTGAGGTCACCGAGATCAACGAGGACGTGGTCAACGACCCGTCGCTGGTGAACTCCGCGCCCTTCGAGGGCGGCTGGCTGTTCAAGGTGCGCGTCTCGGAGGAGCCGAAGGACCTGCTCTCCGCGGACGAGTACTCCGAGTTCTCCGGCTCCTAGTCTCCGGCTTCTAAGGACTTCCGACTGATGTCGCTTCTCAACACATCCCTGCACGAGCTGGACCCGGACGTCGCCGCCGCCGTCGACGCCGAGCTGCACCGCCAGCAGTCCACCCTGGAGATGATCGCCTCGGAGAACTTCGCTCCGGTGGCGGTCATGGAGGCCCAGGGCTCGGTCCTCACCAACAAGTACGCCGAGGGCTACCCCGGCCGCCGCTACTACGGCGGCTGCGAGCACGTCGACGTGGTCGAGCAGATCGCGATCGACCGGGTGAAGGCGCTGTTCGGCGCCGAGCACGCCAACGTGCAGCCGCACTCGGGCGCCCAGGCCAACGCGGCGGCGATGTTCGCGCTGCTGAAGCCCGGCGACACGATCATGGGTCTGAACCTCGCCCACGGCGGGCACCTGACCCACGGCATGAAGATCAACTTCTCCGGCAAGCTGTACAACGTGGTCGCCTACCACGTGGACGAGAAGTCCGGCCAGGTCGACATGGCCGAGGTCGAGAAGCTCGCCAAGGAGTCGAAGCCGAAGCTGATCGTGGCCGGCTGGTCGGCGTACCCGCGTCAGCTGGACTTCGCCGCGTTCCGCCGCGTCGCGGACGAGGTCGGCGCGTACCTGATGGTCGACATGGCCCACTTCGCCGGCCTGGTCGCCGCGGGTCTGCACCCGAACCCGGTGCCGCACGCCCACGTGGTCACCACCACGACGCACAAGACGCTGGGCGGCCCGCGCGGCGGCGTGATCCTCTCGACGGCCGAGCTGGCCAAGAAGATCAACTCCGCCGTCTTCCCCGGTCAGCAGGGCGGACCGCTGGAGCACGTGATCGCCGCGAAGGCCGTGTCCTTCAAGGTCGCCGCCACCGACGACTTCCGCGAGCGCCAGCAGCGCACACTGGACGGCGCCCGCATCCTGGCCGAGCGCCTGGTCCGGGACGACGTGCGGGCCGTGGGCGTGGACGTGCTGTCCGGCGGCACGGACGTGCACCTGGTCCTGGTCGACCTGCGGAACTCCGAGCTGGACGGACAGCAGGCCGAGGACCGTCTCCACGAGGTCGGCATCACCGTCAACCGGAACGCGATCCCGAACGACCCGCGTCCCCCGATGGTCACCTCCGGGCTGCGCATCGGCACGCCCGCCCTGGCGACGCGCGGATTCCGGACCGAGGACTTCGCCGAGGTCGCGGACATCATCGCCGAGGCGCTGAAGCCGTCGTACGACGCGGACGCGCTCAAGGCCCGGGTCTCGGCCCTGGCGGACAAGCACCCGCTGTACCCCGGCCTGAAGTAGTTCCGGGCGGGCGGTCACGGTCATGTCGCATTTCATGCGATCACCGTGATTTCGTACGAACGGGTACGGTCGCGTACCCTTCCGTACGTACCACCCGTCACGGGCCGCGCGCCGCGCGCCCGTCCGGGCATCCGGGGCACCGCGCACACTGGGAGGTGAGCGTGGTGCCCCGTGGCGTGTACCGCCCCGGCCCGGTCCCGTCCCCGCACCCCCGTTCCCCGCACCGCCCTCCGCACCACCGGCCGACAACGGCGTCGGCCGAAACCCTTAGGAGTCACCCCGTGGCCATCTCGGTCTTCGACCTGTTCTCGATCGGCATCGGCCCGTCCAGCTCCCATACGGTGGGCCCGATGCGTGCCGCGCGCATGTTCGCCCACCGGCTGCGCAACGAGGACCTGCTGACCCCGACCGCCTCCATACGCGCCGAGCTGTACGGCTCCCTGGGCGCGACCGGCCACGGGCACGGCACCCCGAAGGCGGTGCTGCTCGGCCTGGAGGGCGAGTCTCCCCGGACCGTCGACGTCGAGGGGGCCGACCAGCGCGTCGAGTCGATCCGCGCCCACAGCCGCCTCAGCCTCCTCGGCTCCCACGAGATCGACTTCTCCTTCGACGACGACCTGATCCTGCACCGCCGCAAGGCCCTGCCCTACCACGCCAACGGCATGACGCTCCTCGCGTACGACGCCGCCGGCGAGACGCTGCTGGAGAAGACCTACTACTCGGTGGGCGGCGGTTTCGTCGTCGACGAGGAAGCGGTGGGCGCCGACCGGATCAAGCTCGACGACACGGTCCTGAAGTACCCCTTCCGCACGGGCGACGAGCTGCTGCGCCTGACCCGGGAGACGGGTCTGTCGATCTCCGCGCTGATGCTGGAGAACGAGCGGGCCTGGCGCACCGAGGAGGAGATCCGCGAGGGCCTCCTGGAGATCTGGCGGGTGATGCAGGCGTGCGTGTCGCGCGGCATGTCGCGCGAGGGCATCCTGCCCGGCGGCCTGAAGGTCCGCCGCCGCGCCGCCGTCTCCGCCCGCCAGCTGCGCGCCGAGGGCGAGCCGCTGGCCCACGCCATGGAGTGGATCACGCTCTACGCGATGGCGGTGAACGAGGAGAACGCGGCGGGCGGCCGGGTCGTCACCGCCCCCACCAACGGCGCGGCCGGCATCATCCCGGCGGTCCTGCACTACTACGTCAACTTCGTGCCGGGCGCCGACGAGGAGGGCGTGATCCGGTTCCTGCTCGCCGCGGGCGCCATCGGCATGCTCTTCAAGGAGAACGCGTCCATCTCCGGCGCCGAGGTCGGCTGCCAGGGAGAGGTCGGCTCGGCCTGCTCGATGGCGGCCGGCGCCCTCGCCGAGGTCCTCGGCGGCAGCCCCGAGCAGGTGGAGAACGCCGCCGAGATCGGCATGGAGCACAACCTGGGCCTCACCTGCGACCCGGTGGGCGGCCTCGTCCAGATCCCCTGCATCGAGCGCAACGGCATGGCCGCCGTGAAGGCCGTCACCGCCGCGAAGATGTCCATGCGCGGCGACGGCTCCCACAAGGTGTCCCTCGACAAGGTCATCAAGACGATGAAGGAGACCGGCGCCGACATGAGCGTCAAGTACAAGGAGACCGCCCGGGGCGGGCTCGCGGTGAACATCATCGAGTGCTGAGGAAGTAGGCCCTGACCAGCGCGTTCCCTTCTTCGGCGCTGTCAGGGCCTTCCCTGCTCAGGCGGCGGGAAGTGGTCGCGTCGGGACAGAGGCCGAAGGACGTTACGCTGACCGGATGACCGAGAATCTTCCTCCCTGTCCGAAGTGCTCCTGTGAGTACACCTACGGGATGAACGCCCTCGCGGTGTGCCCGGAGTGCGGGCACGAATGGGTGCCCGGAGAGAGCAGCGCGCAGAGTGCCGACGCCGCCGGAGAGCGGGTCGTCAAGGACGCTGTCGGCAACGTGCTGAGTGACGGCGACACGGTGACGGTCGTCAAGACGCTCAAGGTGAAGGGAAGCCCCTCGGGGATCAAGGCCGGGACCAAGGTCCGCAACATCCGGCTGGTCGACGGGGCCGACGGCCACGACATCGACTGCAAGGTCGACGGGTTCGGAGCGATGCAGCTCAAGTCCGGCGTGGTCAAAAAGGCCTGACCCACGACCGGCGGCCGGCTTCCTCCGACCGGTCCCCGCTTCCCCTCCGGCCCACCGCCCCGCCCCTGGGTGAGATCTTCTTTCCAGTCGTCGGATGCCGAATTGCAAAACTTCGCAATTGGTTAGATGCTTAGTTCGCTGTGCCCGTAGGTAGCCGCGGGCACAGCACCTGCCACCCCCCGGGGGCGGGCGTCCGAAGTGGGAAGTCGAGGGGTCGTGTCGGTTCCGCTGTATCAGGCCAAGGCCGAGTTCTTCCGGATGCTGGGACATCCCGTGCGGATACGGGTGCTGGAGCTGCTGCAGGACGGACCGATGCCGGTACGAGATCTTCTGGCCGCCATCGAGGTGGAGCCCTCCGGCCTGTCGCAGCAGCTCGCGGTGCTGCGCCGGTCGGGCATCGTCACTTCCCGGCGCGAGGGCTCGACGGTGGTCTACGCACTCGCCAGTGGGGACGTCGCCGACCTCATGCGGGCCGCGCGCCGCATCCTCACCGAGATGCTGGCCGGGCGGAACGAGCTGCTGGCCGAGCTGCGGGATGCCGAGGTCACCGCGCGATGAGAATCCCGCTCGGCCGAGTGAGGGCCCGGCTCATCGCATTGCTGCCCAGCGGTACCGATCTGCTGGAAGCACGTCGCGACCCGCGCCGGGACCTGCTGGCCGGCCTCACGGTGGCGGTCGTCGCGCTACCGCTCGCACTCGGTTTCGGCGTCTCCTCCGGGCTCGGCGCCGAGGCCGGGCTGGCCACCGCCGTCGTGGCCGGCGCGCTCGCCGCGGTCTTCGGCGGTTCGAATCTGCAGGTGTCCGGCCCGACGGGCGCGATGACCGTGGTGCTGGTGCCGATCGTCGCCGAGCACGGGCCGTCCGGGGTGCTCACGGTGGGGCTGATGGCGGGTGTGCTGCTCGTCGCGCTTGCCCTGCTGAGGGCGGGCACGTACATGCAGTACGTGCCCGCGCCGGTGGTGGAGGGCTTCACGCTCGGCATCGCCTGCGTGATCGGACTGCAGCAGGTCCCGAACGCGCTCGGGGTGCCCAAGCCGGACGGCGACCGCGTGCTGATCGTCACC
Organism: Streptomyces sp. NPDC008313; assembly: GCF_042956125.1. Classification (NCBI taxonomy): domain Bacteria; kingdom Bacillati; phylum Actinomycetota; class Actinomycetes; order Kitasatosporales; family Streptomycetaceae; genus Streptomyces; species Streptomyces sp. NPDC008313. The sequence goes on along the minus strand of NZ_JBIBFR010000030.1, from coordinate 26,284 downwards.
TGGCGGGCGCTGGAGGAGTTCGCGAAGAACCCGAACTGGACCGCCGCCGCCTTCGCCCTGGCGGTCGCCGCCGTCATGCTGATCGGCGCCAGGTGGCGGCCCACGATCCCCTTCTCCATCGTCGCGGTGACCGGCGCGACCGTCGTGGCGCAGGCCGCGGGGCTGGACGCGGCGAAGCCGATCGGCGCCCTGCCGTCCGGCCTGCCCGCGCCGTCGCTCGGCTTCCTCGACCCGGGCACGCTCGGCTCGCTGCTCGCCCCGGCGATCGCGGTGGCGGCGCTGGCCGCCCTGGAGTCCCTGCTGTCGGCCTCGGTGGCCGACGGCATGACGGTGGGCCAGATCCACGACCCGGACCGCGAGCTGTTCGGGCAGGGGCTGGCCAACATCGCGGCGCCGCTGTTCGGCGGGGTGCCCGCGACCGGCGCCATCGCGCGCACCGCGGTCAACGTCCGTACCGGCGCCGGGTCCCGGCTGGCGGCGCTCTCCCACGCCGTGGTCCTGGCCGTCATCGTCTTCGCCGCCGCGCCGCTCGTCTCGAAGATCCCGCTGGCCGCGCTCGCCGGCGTGCTGCTGGCCACCGCGGTCCGTATGGTCGAGGTCGGCTCGCTGCGGGCGATGGCGAGGGCGACCCGCTCCGACGCGCTGATACTCGTGCTGACCGCCGTTGCGACCCTCGCCCTCGATCTCGTCTATGCCGTGATCATCGGCCTGGTGGTCGCGGGTGCCCTGGCGCTGCGCGCGGTGGCCGGGCAGGCCCGCCTGGACCAGGTCCCGCTCGACCGGGGCGACCACAGCGCCGAGGAGCACGCGCTGCTCGCCGAGCACATCGTCGCCTACCGCATCGACGGGCCGCTGTTCTTCGCCGCCGCCCACCGCTTCCTGCTGGAGCTGGCCGAGGTGGCCGAAGTCCGCGTCGTCATCCTGCGCATGTCCCGGGTGACGACCATCGACGCCACCGGCGCCCTGGTTCTCAAGGACGTGGTCGAGAAGCTCAACCGGCGCGGCATCGTCGTCATGGCCTCCGGGATACGTGCCGGCCAGCGGCAGGTCCTGGACTCGGTGGGCGCGCTGGAACTCCTGTGCCTGGAAGGGCGCGAGTACGCCACCACGCCCGAGGCGATCCAGGGCGCCCGCATCCACCTGGAGGGCGCCGGTGTCCTGCCGGCTCTCCCCGCCCGGACGTCCCGGTCCGTCAGCGGCGAAACAGAGGAAACCGTCGGATGAGCACTCCACCCGCATCCCCGCTCATCATCGAGGTCTCCGGCGCGGAGGCCCTGTGGCTGCTGGAGGCCGGCGCGATGAGACGCCTGGTGTGCCCGCGGCGGGACCTCACGGTCGTCCGGCCCGGCCGACTGCCGCGCCCGCGTTCCAGGACCGTGAGCGGATTCCGTCCCGCCCGCGCGGAGGCGTGATGAGCACCCGGCTCGAAGCCCTGCCCCACCGGCATGTGCTGACGCTGCCCACGATGCCCGCCGCGGTACGAACGGCCCGGGAGACCGCCGAACAGGCCCTGGCCGAGTGGGGCATCAACCCGCACCATCCCACCGTCGGCCCGGCCCTGCTGATCCTCGGCGAGCTCGTCACCAACAGCGTCCGGCATGCCGCCGTGACCTCTCCGCAGGTGACCGTGATCTACGCGGCGGGCGAGGACTGTCTGGCCTTCGCGGTCCATGACCGCCACCCCTACCAGCCGGCCCTGCACGCGTCGGTCATCGGCACCGGGACGGGCGGCCTGGCCACCGTCATGGAGCTCACCCTCGGCCTGGGCGGCACCGCCGTCGTCCGCAGCGACGCCGACGGCGAGGGCAAGAGCATCTGGATCACCCTCCCCCTGTGACCCGACAGGCGGACCGCGCAAGGAAGTTGACGACCATGACCATCGAGTGGCGCTACACCGTCGAGCAGGACCTCGGCGTCCTGTCCGTCTCCGGATACCTCGGCCTGGACGCCGTGCACCGCTTCGCGGGTGCCGTCGGCTGGGTGGTGGGACGCGGGAGCGGACCGGTCATCGTCGACCTGACCGCACTGCGCAGCTGGTCGGCCGAAGGACAGTTGGCCATCATCGAGGCCGCGCGCCGTCTGGCGGAAGCAGGCCGCGGCCTGGAGCTGGCCGCGATCCCGGCAGACGGCTCCCTCGTCCCCGGCGGGGACTGTCCGCACATCCCCGTGCACGCCGCCCTGGCCGGCGCGCTCGCGGCACACCGCACACCGCACGGTGAGCCGCCGGAGGGCCGCACCGAGTGGCGGACGGCAGGGTGGCCGAGCGGAGACGTCGCGGGAGAGTGACCCCGCCGGGTTCGGCCGGGGGCGAAGACGCATTGTCGAGGCCATCACCGCTGATCCCGGACGGTCCGGCTCTCGTGCGAGGATTCGGCGTGGCCGTCGCGGCAGGCGAGGATGGGCCGCATGTGTGTGACGAGTGGGTGGATGCGATGCACCGGGGACCGGCCGCTACGGCCGTGCCGCTCCGCCGGGGAGGGGACGGCACGATGAGTACGCCGCTGTACCAGCTGAAGGCCGAGTTCTTCAAGACGATCGGTCATCCCGCGCGCATCCGGGTCCTGGAGCTGCTGAGCGAGCGCGAGCACGCGGTCGCCGAGATGCTGCCCGAGGTGGGCATCGAGCCGGCCCATCTGTCCCAGCAGCTCGCCGTGCTGCGCCGGGCCAACCTGGTGGTCACCCGCAAGGAGGGCTCCACCGTGTACTACTCGCTGACCAGTCCGCACATCGCCGAACTGCTCGGGGTCGCCCGCACCATCCTGTCCGGCGTGCTGGCCGGGCAGGCGGAACTGCTCGCCGATCTGCGGGCCGCCCAGACGCAGTCGAAACCGCCGTCGTAACGACGGCCCGCGGCGGTCCGGCGGTGAACGTCATCGGGTGCTGAGTGCGGCGGCGCGCCGGTCGGTCACCCGTACGAGTGGGGGTGGGAGGGGCCACGCAGGGGAAAAGGCATGGTAGTCGGTGAGTCATCGACGGCCTCTCCCCAGGCTTCGGCCCTCCTCCCCCACCGCACGGAGGTACCCCCATGCTGCGCGGCATCGACGTCAGTTCCTACCAGTCCTCGTCCTTCGACACGGACGGTCTGTCCTTCGTCTTCATCAAGGCGACGGAGGGCCGCTCGTACGTCAACTCGAAGCTCGGCGCCCAGACCAAGACGGCGCGCGACGGCGACTGCGTGGTCGGCTTCTATCACTTCCTGTGGCCGGGCCACATCACCGCCCAGGCCGAGTACTTCGTGAGCAAGGCCCCCGAGAAGTCGGGCGACATCCTCGCCGTCGACTGGGAGACCACTGGCGACGGCACCCACGCGAGCAACAGCGAGAAGGACCGCTTCATCCGCAAGGTCAAGGAGCTCCGCCCGCACCACCGGGTGATCCTCTACTGCAACCGCAACTTCTGGCTCAACATCGACACCACCTCGTACGCGGGTGACGGCCTCTGGATCGCCGACTACGTGACCGCGGGCAAGCCCCGCATCAAGGCCAAGTGGCGCTTCCACCAGTACAGCAGCAGCCCGCACGACAAGAACGTCGCGAAGTTCGACAGCCGCGCCGACCTGCGGGACTGGGCGACGCCGTAGGCTTCGTGGCATGGACGGGACAGTCACCGCGGTCAGCAGCAACGGCGCGTACTCCTTCACCAAGCCGAACCGCGAGAGCATCACGCTGCTCGCCGGACTGGGCGTGGAGGGGGACGTCCACGCGGGCGAGACGGTGAAGCACCGGTTCCGGATGCGCCGCGATCCGTCGCAGCCCAATCTGCGGCAGGTGCACCTCCTCCACGAGGAGCTGTTCGCCGAGGTGGCCCGAGCCGGGTTCACGGTCACGCCCGGCGGCCTCGGGGAGAACGTCACCACCCGGGGCGTCGACCTGCTGGGGCTGCCCACCGGCACACTGCTGCGCCTCGGCGACGAGGCCGTCGTCGAGATCACCGGGCTGCGCAACCGTTCCTAGTCAGTGAGCAGGAGTGAGTCTTGGACCCATTCCTGGCCACTGCGGACATTCCGAACGGTTTTGGATGTCCTGGTCGCCCGCGTTCTCGCCGCGTCCGGCTGCATGGATCGTGTCCGTGGTCCGGGAATGCGGGGGCGGGGTTCCTCGCGCCCGAGGGTGCCCGGTCGGGCCTGGACGGTCCGATGCCCGTGCACATCGCTCTGGTGTGCACGGGGCGGTGCTGTCCGTCGCCGGATCGGATGCCCTTGGGCGCGTCGCCCGATCGCGATGCTCGCGGCATCGTGACGGGTCGTCTTACGTCGGGGTGCGGTCATCGGCTTCTGCCAGTGCTGGGCGCCCCATTTCGAGGTGTACGCCGGATCGACGGCGATGATGCTGATGCCGGTCTGATCGGCCATCGAGGTCAGCCGGGCGCGCAGCTTGCCGGTGGGCATGCCGGAGATGAGCCGTCTGAAGCGGCGTCGGTGGCCGTGTTTCTCGCGGGTCTTCTCCGCCGTGAAGTCGAGGTCCTCGACGGCGATTGCCGTGACGCCACAGGACTTCGCCCAGTTCAGCAGGCGCGACAGGGCGTGCCGCACTTGGGCGTCACGATGGTCTGCGCTGCCCGACAGGTCGTAGAAGAACCGGCGGGGCTGCCCGATCGGGTTCCCATGGGCATCGAGGCGCCACGCAGCCAGGTGATCAGCGTTGGTGTCCACGCCGATCACGCCGTGGGCGAGCGCTGCCTGGAGTGAGACGGTCTTCGTCGGCGGGATCTGCCAGGAGGCGGTCACGTACCAGCGTCCACGCCGCACGTCGTAGTGGATGCGGTAGGCGACGGCCCGGTTGGCTTGCGCGCGGTCGGCCCATTCTTCGCCGCGGTGCGGGAAGCGTACCTTCGCGGAGAGTACGTACCGGCCGTGCCCGGCATTGGCCAGGTCGGTGAGCGGAGCGGGCAGTTTGATACTGACCTCGCCCCCGGGTGAGATGCGGATCGTCTCGTTCCCGAAGCGTTTCCCGGACTCCCCGTCGGCCTGGAGGAACCAGCGCCCGGCTTCCCAGCGTTCACGCCATTCAGCCTCGGTGAGTTGCGCGTTGCCGAGGGTGTGGCGGGTGCCCAGCAGACATTTGCCGCCCCGCACCACGTGTACGACACCGCTCTCACGGTCGGCGCGGACCGTGTCGAGCCGGTCTTCGAGGACATGAAGGCGGCGCGTCTTGTTGAACCATTCGTGGGCGGAACGGTAGCCGCCCGGAGTGCGCTTGCCACCCTTGTCGCCGACCGGGAGCGACAGACGGTGCCGGATCGTCCTGACGCCGGCTTCGAGAGACTGAAGGTGCGCGGTCTGCCCACGCCGGGCCAGTGCCCACTGGTCGTGCGTGGCCTTGGTGATACTTCCCGCCCACCGCGAAGACGACTCGGCTGTCAGCTCCCGCTTCCGCGCCGCCCAGGTGTCAGCGGAGTGTCCAAGTCCGTCACCGCAGCGGGCCTTGAGGTCCTTCGACGCGAGCGAGCCGAGGTGCGCGCCCACCCGCCTGAGCACCTTCTCGTCCTCGGGTGTGAGGTGCTTGAGGCGGTCACGCACCGCCACGCCGGACGGCCCCGGAGCCACGAACGGCGCCGCCACGTCCCGCAGCCCACCCACCGCGACCACCCGCCCCTCCACGGCCCGAAGACACCGCCATCACACCCAACGACCACCACCGGGAAAGGTCACCCATTCGAGACAAGAACCTCAGTTCCCCGATGCGAGGCCCCTCCACAAGCAGCCGGACCTCACTCATGCGCACCAATGCTCACTCGTGTGCCGTCACCCGGCACCAGCTCACAACCCCTGCGCCCAGATCGACACCTACCGGCAGGGCCTGCTCAAGCAGGTGGTCGGGCGGGACGAGAGCGGCGCGGCCGTCCTCAAGTCCGGGGTGATGAGCGTCGTCCGCACCGGCGGCGTGGTGCGGCCGGGAGACCCGGTCGTGACGGAGCTGCCCACCGGACCGCACCGGCCGCTGGAGACGGTCTGAGGCCGGCGGCGAGCCCCTCACGCCTCACCCCCTGAACGCCGCCGGGCGCTCCGGTGACGCCTCCGCCAGCGCCTTGGTGACCGCCTCGACGCCCGCCCGCAGTCCGTACACCGGGGTGTCGGGCTGCTGGCGCCAGGAGTCGTCCAGCCCTCCGGCGTCGACCGTGTCGAAGCCGAGTTCGTCGATGAGGTCGCGGACGAGCCGCTTCCCGGCCTCGTCGTCACCGGCCACCGGGAGGGCCATGCGGTCCGGGTCGCCCGCCGGCCGGGGCCGCTCGAGGATGTCCTGGGCGTACGTGCCGTTGAACGCCTTGACGACGGTGTGGCCGATCTGCCGGGCCGTCCAGCGGCTCTCCGTCAGCCCTTCGTCCTCGATCGCGTCGATCCTGCCGTCCCGCTGTTGCGGGTAGTAGTTGCCGGTGTCGAGGACCGTGACGTCCTCGGCCGCCCCGTCGAGGAATCCGGCCGGAAGGCCGGGTACGGCCTTCAGCGGGACGGTGACCACGACGAGCCGCGCCCCGCGCGCCGCCTCCTCGGCCGTCACCGGGGTCGCCCCGGTCTCCTCGGCGAGCGCGGTGAGGGTGTGGGGTCCGCGGGAGTTGGCGACGGAGACGTCGTGTCCGAGGGCGGTGAGCCGCCGGGTGAGGTTCCCGCCGATGTTGCCCGCGCCGATGATGCCGATCTTCATGACATTCCTGCCCTTCCACGCCGGTCGATCCGGTCGCTGCGACCGCTCTGACGGAGGTCACCAACCGACGGTCGTCGCGGGCTATTCCGGTCGCGTCCCCGATGGCGGACAGGCGCCGGACCGGAGCGCTCCACGCGAAAGGGCGCCCGCCGGACTTCGGCGGGCGCCCCGGGGGGCCGTGCGGCTCACTACTTGTTCAGGTGGGCCCAGAACTCGTCGAACGACAGGAGCTTGTCCCCGTTGAGGTCGCGGGCGGCGATCAGGGACTCCGCCACCGATTCGGTGACGTTCCAGTCCCCGCCCTGAGCGAGAGCGGACTTGAACTCGGCGGGGGTGATGAACCCGTCGCCGTCCGCGTCGATCCGCTCGAACGCCTTGCGTGCTTCCTCGATGTCCGCCACCGGTTCCGCCCCTTCTTGGTGCTTGATGCCAGGCCCTCCGGCCTTGCTGACGGAGGTCAGATTAACGGGCCGGGCGCGGGTGCGGCGCGGCGACCACCTCTGCGAGGCCGTGCCCCCGGTGGGGGCGGAGGCGCTGTTCGCCGGGTAGGGCGGTGGCGAGGGGCGGCTCAGCGGAAGATTCCGGTGTGGCCCAGGGAGTAGCGGCCCGGCTGGGGGTAGACCGCAAGGCCGTGCGGGCCGCTGCCCACGGGGATCCGGGCGAGCTGTTCGCCGGTGCGGGTGTCGATGGCGTACACCTCGGAGTCGTAGCGCCCGGAGAGCCACAGGACCTTGCCGTCGGCGGAGACGCCGCCCATGTCCGGGCTGCCGCCGTGGGGCAGGCGCCACTTCTCGGTCAGCTCGTTCCGGGCGAAGTCGAAGACGGAGACGGTGCCCTCGCCGCGGTTGGAGATGTACATCTCGCGCGAGTCCCGGCTGACGTACAGACCGTGGCAGCCCTTTCCGGTGGGCAGGAACGAGGGCGCGGTGAACGTGTCGCCGTCCAGCACCCACACCCCGTTCGCCACCATGTCGGCGATGTAGAACCTGCTGCCGTCCGGGGCGATCTTCACGTCCTGCGGCATGGCCCCCTGGAAGGGCAGCTTCTGCCGGCCGACGACCTTCATCCTCGCGGTATCGACCTTCAGCAGTTCCCCGCTGAACTCGCAGGAGACGATGAAGTAGCGGCCGTCGGGCGAGAAGTCGGCGTGGTTGACGCCGTAACAGGCGACCGGCTCGGTCTTCACCCGCTTCATGGTGTGGGCGTCGCGGAAGACCAGCTCGCGGTCGAGGGAGGCCATGACGATCGCGTACTTGCCGTCGGGCGTGAAGTAGAGGTTGTACGGGTCGTGGACGTCGACCGGCTTGCCGGCCTTCCCGGTCCTCGGGTCGATGGGCGTGAGGCTGTTGCCCTTGTCGTTGTTGACCCACAGCGTCTTCAGGTCCCAGGACGGCACGACGTGCTGCGGCTGGGCGCCGACCGGGATCGTCTCGATCACCTTGTACGTCCTGGGGTCGATGACCGAGACGGTGTCCGAGTTGGTGTTGGGGACGTAGACGCGGGAGGGGAAATCTTTGACCACCGGGGAGAGCCGGTTCGGTCGGTCGGCGGCGTAGACATCCTTCGGGTCGAGGAGGGGCGGCATCCCGGGCAGTCCCGCGGCCACCGCCTTCCCGGGTCCGGCCGACTTCGCCGGGTCGGCGGGCGCCACCGCGCCCTGGGTGCCCGGGGCCTTGTGCGCGTGATCCTCGCCCCCGGCGCAGCCCGCGAGGAGGGCGAGGGCTGCCAGGGCGGCACCGGCGAGGGGGACGCGCCGGCGGTGACCGGGGCGCTTCGGGTACGTGGTGGGCTCGGCGTGGTCCGGGTGCGTGGGGGCGTATCCGTGCATCAGCTCAGCAGCTCCGTGGTGGTCACCGCGCGCAGACCGCGGCGGTCGAGTGCTTCCAGGACGGCGGGCAGCGCGGTGACCGTGTCCGCGTACCCGAAGTGCAGGCTCACGACCGACCCGTCGCGGATCTCGCCGATGACCTTGCGAGTGATCGCCGGGGCGCCCGGCGAGGTGAAGTCGAGCGAGTCGACGTCGTACGAGAGCACGTGCGGGTAGCCCGCGCGGTGGGCCAGCCGTTCGACGAGCGGTGAGGCCCGTACGGCGCGGGAGGGCCGGAACCAGGTGCCGATGGATCCCGTCAGCCGCCGCAACCGCTCGGCGCAGCCCCGGATCTCCGCGTCCGCCTCCGCCTCGGACATGGCGTTGACGTCCAGGTGGCGCTGGGTGTGGTTGCCGAGGTCGTGACCGGCGTCGACGATCCGCCGGGCCAGCTCCGGGTGCTCGTCCAGCCAGCCGCCGACGGCGAGCACGGTGACGCGGGCGCCGTGCCGCTCGGCCGTGCCGAGCAGCGCCCGGGCGACGGCGGGGTCGCCCTGTCCGTGGAAGGTGAGGGCGACGCGGGCGCGGTCGCGGGGGCCGTGGCCGATCTGGCCGGGCTGCCCGGGGAAGCGGCGGGGCGCGGGTGCGGCGCGGGGCGCGTGCGCCGCGGTGGGCGCGGCGGCGGACGCGGGTGCGGTCCGTGCCGTGTCCCGCGCCACCGCCGCCCGGTGTCCGGCGGCGGCCCCGCCCGCGCCGCACCCGGCGCACGCGCACGCCGCCGCGGCGCCGGGCACACCGGTGACGGCGAGCCCGGCCCCGGCCCGCAGCACCGAGCGCCGGGCGGGCCCGCGGACCTGGGCCGGTGCCGCACGGGCGGGGGGCGCGTCGCTGGAGGGCTGGGTACGGGGGGCCGGCTCGATCACCCGCCCATTTAAGTCCTACTTGCACATGAAAGTGCTGATTGCCCGCCTTGAGCGGACGCGCGGGTCGCGAGGGAAGCGGGCCGGCGCCGGACGACCGTCACCGGAGGACACGGAGGCGCAGGGGTGGGGGCGGGCGCGTCGCGGAGGGAGCGGTGACCGTACACCGGGAAGAAAGCCAGTGTTTTTGGATCATCCGCTCACGTCTGCGATAGTCGAACACGCGACTTCCACCCATTGACCCGGGCCACGGTCGTCGCCCGCGTCGTGGCGCACACCCCTTTCGCCCCGCGACGCCGGGAAGGCCCCGGCCGCCCCACGGCCGGAGCCTTCCCCTCTCACCGGCCGGGCCCGCGAACGGTCAGCGGTCGCCCACGCGCATCTCGAACCAGGTGGTCTTCCCGCGCGGCAGCAGGTCCACGCCCCAGCGGTCGGCGAGCCGGTCGACGAGGAACAGGCCCCGGCCGCTGACGTCCATGTCCTGCACGGGCATCAGACAGGGCAGCCCCCGCGAGGGGTCGCGGACCTCGACCCTGATCCAGCCCCGGCGGCGGCGCATCCGCAGCCCGAAGACGCGGGCACCCGTGTGCCGTACGGCGTTGCCGACGAGCTCGGAGACGAGGAGGACGGCGTCCTCGGTGAGCTTGGGCGAGAGTCCCCAGTGGCGCAGCACCACCACCTGGGCCAGCCGGCGGGCGGTGGCCGCGGACTCCGGGCGGGACGGCAGCGGCACTTCCGCCTCCGTCGGGTTGCCGAACAACTCCAGCGCCTTGAGCGCCCGTTCGTCCTCCACCGCAGGCGACCAGCGCGCCGCGGTCGCACCTGGGTGCCGCCGCGGCTGTTCGATACCCTCCAGCCCCGCCATGCCCCCCATCATGGCCGCCCGGAACGGCCTCCGGGGCCGTTCCGAAGGAATGCGCCCCCCGGAAGCCTTCGTTCTGATTGATCTGACAGGCATATGCCACAGGTATGCGGGGTGCACCGACGCCCCGTCCGACCTGCGGCGGCCGACCCTCGGGGGCAAGCGCCCGCGTCCCCCGGAGGGACGCCTCCAACGGCGCGGTACGAACCGCCCAGTAACTCCGGCGCAGGGGCGCAGGGTCTAGAGGAACTTCGCCTTGCCCGGACCCTCCTCGACGAAGCTGCGCATCCCGCGCTCGCGGTCCTCGGTGGCGAACAGGCCCGCGAACCAGTTCCGTTCGACGGCGAGGCCGGTCTCGATGTCCGTCTCCAGGCCGGTGTCGACCGACTCCTTGGCGGCGCGCAGCGCGAGCGCGGGGCCGCGCGCGAGCCGTGCCGCCCAGGCGTGGGCCTCGGTGTACACCTCGTCGGCGGCCACGACCCGGTCGACGAGACCGAGGTTCAGCGCCTCGTCGGCCTTCACCATGCGGCCCGTGAAGATGAGGTCCTTCGCCCGGGAGGGGCCGATCAGCCGGGACAGGCGCTGGGTGCCGCCCGCGCCCGGGATCAGGCCCAGCAGGATCTCCGGCTGGCCGAGCTTCGCGTTCTCCCCGGCGATGCGGTAGTCGGCGCACAGCGCCAGTTCGCAGCCGCCGCCGAGCGCGTACCCGGTGACGGCGGCGACGACCGGCTTGGGGATGCGGGCGACGGCGGTGAAGGAGTCCTGCAGGGCCCGGGAGCGTACGACCATCGCCGTATGGTCCATGGCCTGCATCTCCTTGATGTCCGCGCCCGCCGCGAACACCTTCTCGCCGCCGTACAGCACCACCGCGCGCACGTCCTCGCGGCGCGTGGCCTCCTCGGCGAGTTCCTTGAGCCGGTCCTGGGTGGCGACGTCCAGCGCGTTCATCGGCGGACGGTCCAGACGGATGGTGCCGACGCCCTCGGCCACTTCGAGATGCACAGTCATGGGAGCAGGTTAGTGGCCGTTAACGGTTACGGGCCCGGTGTGCTCGGTCACAGAGCACACCGGGCCCGTCCCGGCCACGAGGGGGCGAGGTCCGCGGGGACCTCGGGGGCGGCTACGCCGTCCACTTCTCCCAGGACATGTTCCAGCCGTTGTAGCCGTTGTCCGGGGCGACCGTGCGGTCGTGGGAGTTCTTCACCACGACGACGTCACCGACCATCGAGTGGTCGAAGAACCACCCGGCGGGCAGGCTGCGGTCGCCGCCGCCGCGGACGTCGCGCAGGCCGATGCAGCCGTGGCTGGAGTTGTAGTTGCCGAAGGCTCCGCCACCCCAGTAGTTGCCGTGGATGAAGGTGCCGGACGTGGTCAGGCGCATGGCGTCCGGCACGTCCTTGATGTCGTACTCGCCGCCGTAGCCGACCGTCTCGCCGTTCATCCGGGTCACCCGCAGGCGCTCGCTGATGACCATCTGGCCGTTCCACGTGTCGTAGCCCGGCTTGCCGGTGGTGACGGGGATCGTCTTGTAGACCTTGCCGTCGCGCCTGACCGTCATCTTGTGGGTCTTGGCGTCGACCGTGGAGACCTGGCTGCGGCCGATCGTGAACTTCACGGTCTTGGCCTGCTTGCCGTAGACGCCCGGCCTGCCCTCGACGCCGTCGAGGTCGAGGTGGACGGTGACCTTCGTGCCGGCCTTCCAGTACTCCTCGGGACGGAAGTCGAGGCGGTCGTTGCCGAACCAGTGGCCCTGGACGTCGACCGCGGGTTCGGTGGTGATCCGGATCGCCTTCTCGACGTCCTCGGGGTGGGTGATGCCCCGGGTGAAGTGGACCGAGAACGGCATGCCGACACCGACCTTGGCGCCGTTCTCCGGGGTGTAGATGCCGGCGAAGGTGTTCTTCGGGGTCAGCGTGGTGAACGCGGACTCCTCGGCGGCCTCACGGCCGTCCGAGTCCTTGGCCACCGCGTGGACCTTGTACTTGGTGGCCGAGGCGAGATGCGTCGCGGGGGTCCAGGTGGCGCCCCCGCCGGTTATCTTCCCGTCGACCGCGTGGCCCTTGGTGTCCTCGACCTCGACCTCGGTCAGCTTGCCCTTGGCGGCGGTCACCTTGAGGGCGCCACTGGTGGCCACGTCGTCCGCGCCGTCCTTGGGGGCGATCGTCACGACCGCCCGCGAGACCTTGGTGTCGGCCTGACCGGATCCCTTGCTCTTCGCGTCCCCGGACCCGGTACCCGAGTCCCCTCCCCCGCCGCAGGCGGTCACCGTCAGCATCAGGACGCCCAGCAGCATCGCCAGGATCCCCTTGCTCCCGTGTGCCCGCGCGCCAACCGAAGCCCCCGATATCGGTCGCCCGTTCACGTGTCGCTCTCCCCTCGCACGGCCTGATCAGGCCCGCACCCCCGCGCATCTCGCGCGCATATTGCGCTAATTAATCACACCGTCACGATCAATCAACCACCGCGTTTGTCACTGTTCCGTTCCAACTTCAACGGATGTGACCGGCGACGACGGTGCGGTTCGCGGTGGCGGGCCGCCGGGACGGGCGCGCCGGAGCGGAGGAGGTCGCTCCGGCGGCGTCGGGGGCCCCGGACCGCCGAGCGGAACCGACGCGCCTACGGGTCACGAGACGAACGGGGCGCGCGTACACGTCAGTCGAGCGCCGTGCCCGCCTTCCACTTCTCCCAGGTCATGTTCCAGCCGCCGAGTCCGTTGTCGGGGGCGACCTTCTTGTCGCGGCTGTTGACCACCTCGACGACGTCCCCGATGAGGCTGCGGTCGAAGAACCAGCCGGCGGGGGTGTCCGAGCCGCCGCCCTTCACGTCCTCCAGACCGACGCAGCCGTGGCTGACATTCGTGTGGCCGAAGGCGTCCGGTGCCCAGTAGTTGCCGTGCAGGAAGGTGCCCGAGGTGGTGAGCCGCATGGCGTGGGGGACGTCCGGGATGTCGTACTCGCCGCCGAAACCGACCGTGCGGCTGTTCATCCGGGTCATCTCCAGCATCTCCGTGACGACCATCTTCCCGTTGTACGTCGTCGTCCCCGGGGCCCCCGCGGTGATCGGCACGGTGGCGAGCAGGTCCCCGCCCCGGCGGACCTCCATGGTGTGCGCGGCGGCGTCGACGAGACTCGTCTGGCCCCGGCCCACGGTGAACGAGACCGTCTTGTGCTGGAGCCCGTACACGCCCGGCGCGCCTTCGACGTCCCGCAGGCGCAGCGCGACCGTGACCCGGGTGCCCGGCTTCCAGTACTTCTCGGGGCGGAAGTCGACACGGTCCCGGCCGAACCAGTGCGGACGGATCTCGGCCGGCGGCTCCGCCGTCACCTCGATCGCTCGTTCGACGGCGGCCCGGTCCTCGATCCTCCGGCTGAACTCCAGTGAGACGATCATGCCGGTGCCGACCGTGGAGCGGTTCTCCGGAACGACGTATCCGATGAACCGCTTGCCGGGGACGTACGTCGTGAACGTCGAGTGGCGTGCCGAGCGGTGCCCGTGGGCGTCCAGCGCCACCGCGTCGACCGTGTAGCGGGCGGCCAGGGCGAGCCGGCGGGGGCCGGTGGGCCGCCAGACCAAACCGTTCCCGGACACGCGCCCGGGGACCTCGGCCTCCTGGGCGTCCTGCCGGCGGACGACCTTGACGGACTCCAGGCGCCCGCCCGGCACCCGTACCTCCAGTCCCTCCTCCGGGCGTACGCCCCTGCTCCCGTCGGCCGGCGAGACGCGGATCGAGTCCCCTCGCGAAAGGGGTTTGCCCAGCACCTCGTCCGTTCCGTCCGAGGTGCAGCCGGCGGCCCCGGCCAGCAGGCCCGCCCAAGTCAGTACGGCGGCCAGCGCGGCCCCGGCGCGTCGAGCGCGCGTCTGTACGTGCATCACGCCGAACCCAACGACGGTCACCCTCCTGGGGAAACGTGAGTGCGAGCCGCGCTCTGGGCAGAACAGTGGGGAGAACGACGTGACGGGGAGCCGCGGCCGGGACGCCGCGCTCCCTCTCCCACGCCGTTCCGCCGAGCCGCGGGAGGCTGACCGGTGTCGAGCGCACCCGAGCAGGAGGCAGTCCAGGAAGGGCAGCGGGGGGTACGCCACGCCCCGCGCGCCGGGCTGCCCGCACAGCAGCACGGCCCGCTGCTGAACGGCACCCTCCACCCGGCGCCGGAGGTGCCCGTGTGGCCGGGGGCGCCGACCCCCCTGGGGGCGCGTTTCCGCGTCGGCCCGGACGGGGTCGCGGGCACCAACTTCGCGCTGTGGGCGGGCGGCGCCGAGGCCGTCGAGCTGTGCCTCTTCGACGAGGAGGGCGACGGGCGCGACGGGGCGGCCGTCGAGACCCGCGTGGCGCTGAGCGAACTGACGCACGAGATCTGGCACGGATTCGTCCCCGGTGTGCTGCCCGGCCGGCGGTACGGCTTCCGGGTGCACGGCCGCTGGGACCCGTGGACCGGCGCCCGCTGGAATCCGGCGAAGCTGCTCCTCGACCCGTACGCGCGCGCCGTGGACGGCGGGCCGGGCAACGACTACGGCCGGCTGCCTCCCGAGGTGTACGGGCACGTCCGGGACTGGCCGCAGCAGCAGGTCGCGGACACCGTGCGCGACGACCGGGACTCGGCGCCGTACGTCCCCAAGGGTGTCGTCGTGCACGACGGAGGGCCCGACGAGTGGTCGGACGACCGCCGCCCCAAGACGCCGTGGGCGGACTCGGTCATCTACGAACTGCACGTCAGGGGATTCACCCGGACGCACCCGGGAGTCCCCGGGGAACTGCGGGGCACGTACGCGGGGCTCGCGCACCCGGCGGCGGTCGACCACCTGGTGCGGCTCGGGGTCACGGCGGTCGAACTGCTGCCGGTGCACCAGTTCGCGCACGAGGACCATCTGCTGCGCAAGGGGCTGCGCAACTACTGGGGCTACAACTCGATCGGCTACTTCGCGCCGCACGCCTCCTACGCGGCGTCCGGTACGACAGGGCAGCAGGTCGGCGAGTTCAAACGGATGGTCCGGGCGCTGCACGCGGCCGGCATCGAGGTCATCCTCGACGTGGTCTACAACCACACGGCGGAGGCGGGCGAGCTGGGCCCCATGCTGTCCCTGCGCGGCATCGACAACCGGGGCTACTACCGGCTCCAGGCCGACGCCCGCCGGTACGCGGACTACACCGGGTGCGGGAACACCCTGCACGTCGTCCAGCCGCACGTCCTGCGGCTGATCACCGACTCCCTGCGGTACTGGGTGACCGAGATGGGCGTGGACGGCTTCCGCTTCGACCTGGCGGCGGCCCTGGCCCGCTCCATGCACGACGTGGACATGCTCTCGCCGTTCCTCGCCGTCATCGCGCAGGACCCGGTGCTGCGCCGGGTGAAGCTGATCGCGGAACCCTGGGACGTGGGTTCGGGCGGCTACCAGGTCGGCGCCTTCCCGCCCCTGTGGACGGAGTGGAACGACCGCTACCGCGACGCCGTACGGGACTTCTGG
This sequence comes from Streptomyces sp. NPDC008313, assembly GCF_042956125.1. Taxonomy (NCBI): domain Bacteria; kingdom Bacillati; phylum Actinomycetota; class Actinomycetes; order Kitasatosporales; family Streptomycetaceae; genus Streptomyces; species Streptomyces sp. NPDC008313. The sequence goes on along the minus strand of NZ_JBIBFR010000030.1, from coordinate 10,591 downwards.
CGCGGGGCCCTGCCCGACGTGCGGGACCTCGGCTACCGGCTCTCCGGCTCCAGCGACCTGTACGCCTGGGGCGGGCGCCGTCCGTACGCCTCCGTCAACTTCGTCACCGCGCACGACGGTTTCACGCTGCGGGACCTCGTGTCGTACGAGCGCAAGCACAACGAGGCCAACGGCGAGGGCAACCGGGACGGCACGGAGGACAACCGCTCCTGGAACTGCGGCGCGGAGGGCGAGACGGACGACGAGGGCGTACGGTCCCTGCGCCGGCGCCAGCTGCGCAACCTGCTCACCACGCTGCTGCTGTCGACGGGCGTGCCGATGCTGGTGGCCGGTGACGAGCTGGGGCGCACGCAGGGCGGCAACAACAACGCGTACTGCCAGGACAACGAGATCAGCTGGGTCGACTGGTCGCACCTCGACGACCCGGGCTGGCGGGCGCTGTTCGACCTGACGTCCCGGCTGATCGGGCTGCGGCACGCCCATCCGGTGCTGCGGCGGCGCGCCTTCTTCTCGGGCCGGCCGCACTCCGCCGACGGGCTGCGGGACCTGGCGTGGTTCACGGCGCGGGGCGCCGAGATGACGGAGGCCGACTGGTACGCGCCGGCCTCGACGCTCGGCATGTACCTCTCCGGGCGGGACATCCCGGGCCGGGACGAGCGCGGTGTCCCGATCGTCGACGACAGCTTCCTCGCCGTACTGCACGCCGGGGACCGGCCGGCCGACTACGTCCTTCCGGGGCCGCCGTGGGCCGAGCGGTACGAGGTCGTCGTCGACACGTCGCTGGAGGAGCAGGCGCGGACGCCGGGAGCGGTGCACCGGGCAGGGGACACGATCTCCGTGCCGGGCCGGTCGGTGCTGCTGCTGAGAGTGGGCTGACGCCACCCGGACGCGCGCCCGAAAGCGCCGAAACTCGGTGGGCGCTGTCAGTGCCGAACCGTAGGCTCGCTCCTGATGTCCACCACACCTGTCTCCACCGAGCAACCCGTCGGCGCCGGCCCGGACCCGGCCGGCCGTTCCACCGTGGGGAGCCTGCTGCGTCTGTGGCCGTACGTGCGGCCGGTGCGCGCCCGGCTGGCGACGGCCGCGTCCGTCGCGGTGCTCGCCTCGTGCACCGGCCTGGTCATCCCGCTCGTGCTGAAGTGGATGGTCGACGGGCCGGTCGCCGACCGCGATCCGGGGGGCGTGTGGCTCGGCGCGCTGTACCTGCTGCTGCTCGGGGTGACGGAGGCGGGCCTGTTCGGGCTGAGGCGGTGGCTGGTCGCGCGGCCTCTGACCCGGGTCGAGGCGGAGATGCGGGCCGGCCTCTACCGGCATCTGCAGCGGCTCCCGGTCTCCTTCCACGACCGGTGGGCATCCGGCCAGTTGCTGTCCCGGGGCACCACGGACCTGATGCTGCTGCGGATGTTCCTGGCGTTCCCGCTGACATTCCTGCTGGTCAACGGCGTCACCATCCTGGTCGGCGTGATCATCATGCTGATCCAGCAGTGGACGCTGGGCCTGGTGCTCCTCGCGCCCGTCGTGCCCGTGATCTTCGTCTGCTGGCTCTTCGAGAGCCGCTACTCGAAGGTGGCCAGACAGGCACAGGACCAGGTCGGGGACCTGACGACGGTCGTCGAGGAGAGCGTGCTCGGCATCCGCATCATCAAGGGGTTCGGGCGCCACCGCAGCCAGGCCGACGCGTTCCGCGCGCTGTCCGGGACGCTGCGGAGCACCGAGCTGGGCAAGGCGCGGCTGCTCGCGTCCATCTGGGCGGTCATCGTCACCCTGCCGGAACTGGCCATCGGTGCGGCGCTCGTCCTCGGCACGGTCCAGGTCGCCGACGGCGATCTGTCGGCGGGGACACTGGTCGCCTTCCTCTCCACGGCCCTCGCGCTGCGCTGGCCGGTCGACTCCATCGGCTTCCTGCTCGCCATGAGCCAGGAGGCGGCGACGGCGACGGAGCGGTACTTCGAGGTGATGGACGCCGAGCCGGAGTCCGAGCCGGCGGCGGCCGGGGCGGTGCGTACGGGCTCCCGTGAGGACGGGCTGCGGTTCGACGCCGTCGGCTTCCGGTACCCGGACGCCGACCCGGAGGCGCCCGCCGTACTGGAGCACATCGACCTGCACATCCGTTCGGGCGAGTCGATGGCGCTGGTCGGCGCGACCGGTACGGGCAAGACGACCCTCACCGCGCTCGTCCCCCGGCTGCACGAGGCGACGTCGGGCCGGATCACCCTGGACGGCGAGGACATCACGCGGCTGCCCCGCGAGACGCTCCGCTCGCTGGTCGCGGTCGCCTTCGAGGAGCCGACCCTCTTCTCCGCCACCGTCGGCGAGAACGTGCTGATGGGCGCCGGGGACGGCGCGGGCGAGGAGGATCTGGAGCGGGCCCTGGCCGTCGCCCAGGCCGACTTCACCCACGCGCTCCCGCAGGGCACCGCCACCCAGGTGGGCGAGCAGGGCCTGAGCCTCTCCGGCGGCCAGCGCCAGCGCCTCGCCCTGGCCCGCGCGGTCGTGGGCCGGCCCCGCTTCCTCGTCCTGGACGACCCGCTCTCGGCCCTGGACGTGCACACCGAGGCCGCGGTCGAGGCGGCGCTGCGCCGGGTCCTGGCGGAGACCACCGCGCTGATCGTCGCGCACCGCCCGTCCACGGTCCTGCTCGCCGACCGCGTGGCCCTGCTCTCCGGCGGACGGATCACCGCCGTGGGCACCCATCACGAACTGCTGCGGACGAACGCCGAGTACGCCCGGCTGATGTCCGGAACCGAAGGCACCGAGGAGGACGGCCGATGACGGCGCCCACGACGACCGCGCCGGACCGGGACCCCGACGGGAACCGGCCGTCCGGGCAGTCCGACGAGGCCGGCACCGAACAGGCCGACTCCTTCGACCGGGACACCCTCCCCGCGCCGCCGGGCGCTACGGGCGCGCTGCTGCGTTCGCTGCTCGCCCCGATGCGGGCCCGTGTGGTCCTGACGGCCGTCCTGCTGCTCTTCCAGCAGGCGGCCGTGCAGGCGGGACCGCTGCTGGTGGCGTACGCCATCGACCGTGCCGTGCCGGCGTTCCGGCGCGACGACCACGGGCCGCTGATCGCGGTGGGCGCCGGGTACCTCCTGTGCGCGCTGGTGTCCGGCACCCTGCAGTACGCGTTCATCGCGTCGTCCGCGCGCGTCAACCAGGACGTGCTGCTGGATCTGCGCGGCCGGATCTTCCGTCACGCGCAGGCGCTCAGCGTCGACTTCCACGAGCGCTACACCTCGGGCCGGCTGATCTCCCGCTCCACCACGGACGTCGAGTCCCTGCGCGAGCTGCTCAGCGAGGGCCTCCAGGAACTGATCACGGTCATCCTGTCCTTCGTCTTCATCTCGGCGATGCTGCTCTGGCTGGATCTGGGGATCGGCGCGGTCGCGGTGGCCTCCTTCGGGCCGCTCCACTTCCTGGTCCGCCGCTACCGCCGCCGTGCGAGCGCGCTGTACGCGGTGCGGTCCACCGCGATCGCCCGGGTCATCGTGAAGTTCGCGGAGACGATGAACGGCATCCGTCCGGTGCGCGCCTTCCGCCGGGAGGCGGTGAACGACGCCGAGTTCGACGTCCTCAACCGCGCCCACGAGCGGGTCAACGGCGACGCGATCCTGGAGATGGCCCGTTACGTCGTCGGCTCCCGCCTGGTCGCCAACACGGCGGTCGCCGGGATGGTGCTGTGGGGCGCGTACCGCGTCGCGTCGGGCTCGCTGGCGCTGGGCGTGCTGGCGGCGGCGGTGCTCTACCTGCGCCGCCTGTACGACCCGATCGACCGGCTGGGCATGTTCCTGAACTCCTACCAGTCGGCGGCGGCCTCGCTGGAGAAGATCGCGGGCCTGCTGGCCCAGACCCCGTCCGTGCCGGAGCCGTCGTCGCCGCGGCCGCTGCCCGCCCTGGAGTCCGAGCACCCGGGCCGCGAGGTCGTCTTCGACGAGGTCCGCTTCGCCTACCGCACGGGCGGCGAGGTCCTCCCCCGCTTCTCGCTGACCCTTCCGGCGGGCCAGACCGTGGCCGTCGTCGGCTCCACCGGCGCGGGCAAGTCCACCCTGGCCAAACTGCTGGCCCGGTTCTACGACCCCACCGACGGCCGGGTGCTGCTGGACGGCGTCGACCTGCGCGACCTGTCGGTGCCGGAGCTGCGGCGCGGCGTGGTGATGGTCACCCAGGAGGCGTTCCTGTTCTCCGGCACGGTCGCCGAGAACATCGCGATCGGCCGCCCCGACGCCACCCGCGAGGAGATCGAGCAAGCCGCCAAGGCCATCGGCGCGCACGACTTCATCGCCGCGCTGCCCGACGGGTACGACACCGACGTCCGCAAGCGGGGCGGCCGCATCTCCGCCGGCCAGCGCCAGCTGGTGGCGTTCGCGCGGGCGCTGCTCGCGGACCCGGCCGTACTGATCCTCGACGAGGCGACCAGCTCCCTGGACATCCCGGGCGAGCGGGCCGTCCAGCGGGCCATGTCGACGGTGCTGCGCGGCCGTACCGCCGTCGTCATCGCGCACCGCCTGTCGACGGTGGAGATCGCCGACCGCGTCCTCGTCATGGAGCACGGCCGCGTGGTCGAGGACGGTCCTCCGGCGCGCCTCGTCGCGGACACGGGCAGGTTCGCGGACCTGCACCGGGCCTGGCAGGACAGTCTGGTCTAGGGCCTCTCGAGGACAGCGGGTCGGTTCGTCACAGCCGATGAGGGGACGCGGGGGACTGCGGAGTTGGGGTCGAAGCCCGCGAACGCCGATCCGATGACGAAGCCGGCCACTTCCTCCAACTGGCGGACGCGATCCAGCGAGCCGAGAATCGCCGGCGTCCCGCCGACGTCACGCGCCAACTCGCCGACGACATGCAGTGCCGCGGAATCGTCGCCGCACATCGCCACCGTCACGTCGGCCCGGCCCCCGCCGGGAGAGCTCGTCCACTGGTCGGCGGGAAAGAGATGGAACGCCTTGACGACATGTGCTCCTGGAGCGAGCCCGGCGATCCGCCTCGCCATCGACTCGCCGTGCTCGGTGAGCAGAACACCGACACCATGCGCGACAGCGTTGCTGGGATCGATCAACGGCGTCCCCTCAAGCAAGCCGTCGGACGCGCCCACCAGCCTCAGCATGTCCTCGATGCCGTCCCAGGACACGGCGAGCAGCACCGCATCGCGCCCGATGACCGCCTCACGCGGCGCGACGGCGAGCACTCCTCGGCCCAGCCGCTCAGCAAGCCTCTCCGCCTTGGCCTGCGACCGCCCGCCGATCACCACCTCATGCCCTGCCCGTGACCAGCCCTCGCCCAAGGCCGCCGCCAACGTCCCTGTCCCCAGGATCCCGATGCGCATGGATGCTTCCTCTCGAGTGACAGTCGGATGGGCAGCCACGGTAAGGAAGGCGTCGCGCACCGATCGGTGCGCGACGACCGCGCGAAGATGGGCGACAGGATGACTGACCACGAGGACCACTGCTACGAGTTGGTCGCTGACTGCCGTCTGCGCGCGGCCACCGACCTCTTCGTCCACACCTGGGACCCCGTTGTGCTGGCAGCACTTCGCCCTGGCCCGCGCCGACGCCGCGAGCTGCGCGCCACGATCGGTGGCATCAGCGACAAGGTCATGACCGACACGTTGCGTCGGTTGCTCTCCAGCGGCCTGGTCGACCGCCACGCACATGCCGAAGCGCCACCTCGCGTCGAGTACAGCCTGACGAGGCTGGGGCAGAGCCTCGTCGAGGGCCCCATGATGGCGCTCGGCCGCTGGGCAGTCGAGCACGGTGACGAGCTTCTCGAAGCGCAGGACAACGCGACAATTGGGCGGCCACTGGGCCGCAGCACTCTGTCAGGGGGGCGGCCATGACACGTGCCTTTCTGCCCTGTCTTGAACCGGCGCCGCTGTTTCACGAAGAGGTCTCTGCCATCCCGAACACGGCGTTGGACAGGGTGCCGTGTTCGGCAGCACCGCCGGCCTGTCGGTGTCCGGCTGGCTGACGACCCCGACGCACATTCTCGCTAAAGCCAGTGCGCACGAGAAGGCGGAACCTGCTTCTCGTTCGGATCAGGCCGGGTTCGCGTCCGCCGGGGGCCGGTCCAGGCCGGCCGCGGGCAGCCGTCCGGCCCGCGCGGTTCATGGCCACCTGACCGGGGCCGACCTGAGCATTGTTCAGGTTCGGGTGTACGCCACGAGGCGAGTTCGTTTACCGAACATGACGAACCGGACAACGAACGATTTCCGGCCAAGTTCTTGATGCGCCCCTGACAGACCATGCGATCTCCTGCCACTCTTCCCACGGCCGCTTCACAGCAACCTCACAGACCCAGCCGCTGTGCCGCGGCGCGCATCGCCCCTGTGCAACTGGTTCCGCGTTCCGACCTGTTCTGCCCGGACGGGCCAACCCACCGTCCGGCTCCCCTGGCCGCGCAACCCGTGGCCGCGCAGAAGGAGTCAGTGTTGAGAAGCAGCGCCTCCCACAGACGTACCCCCCACACAGCCCGCCGCCGCGCGGCGGCCGGCGCACTCGTCGCCGCCACCGCACTACTGGCCGCCGCCGTCCAGTCGGGCGCCGCGAGCGCCGACGACGCCCCCGCGGCCAAGGCCCACAAGGGCGCCATGGCCGTCAAGCTCACGCCGTCGCAGCGCGCCGAGCTGATCCGCGAGGCCAACTCCACCAAGGCGGACACCGCCTCCGACCTGGGCCTCGGGGCCAAGGAGAAGCTGGTCGTCCGCGACGTCGTCAAGGACGCCGACGGCACGGTCCACACCCGCTACGAGCGCACCTACGACGGCCTCCCGGTCCTCGGCGGCGACCTCGTGGTCGACACCGCCAAGTCCGGGAAGACCGAGGGCGTCATCAAGGCGACGCGGGCCACCATCAAGGTCGCCTCGCTCAAGCCCACGGTCAGCGCGGCGAAAGCCCAGAAGCAGGCCGAGGCCGCCGCGAAGGCCCAGGGCGCCGAGAAGCCCGCCGCGGACCGCGCGCGCAAGGTGGTCTGGGCGGCGGACGGCAAGCCCGTCCTCGCGTACGAGACGGTCGTCGGCGGCCTCCAGGAGGACGGCACCCCGAACGAGCTGCACGTCATCACGGACGCGGACAGCGGCAAGAAGCTGTACGAGTACCAGGGCATCGAGACCGGCACCGGCCACACCACGTACAGCGGCACGGTGACACTCGGGACGTCGCAGTCCGGGTCGTCGTACACGCTCACCGACACCGCGCGCGGCAACCACAAGACGTACAACCTCAACCACGGCTCGTCCGGCACCGGCACGCTCTTCACCGGCTCCGACGACGACTGGGGCAACGGCACTTCGTCCAGCGCGGAGACGGCCGGCGCGGACGCCCACTACGGCGCCGCGCTGACCTGGGACTACTACAAGAACGTGCACGGCCGCTCGGGCATCCGCGGTGACGGCGTCGGCGCCTACTCCCGGGTGCACTACGGGAACAACTACGTCAACGCCTTCTGGGACGACAGCTGCTTCTGCATGACGTACGGCGACGGCTCGGGCAACACCCATCCGCTGACCGCCATCGACGTGGCCGGTCACGAGATGAGCCACGGCGTCACGTCCAACACGGCGGGCCTCAACTACAGCGGTGAGTCCGGCGGTCTGAACGAGGCCACCTCCGACATCTTCGGCACCGCCGTCGAGTTCTACGCCAACAACCCGTCCGACGTCGGTGACTACCTCATCGGCGAGGAGATCGACATCAACGGCGACGGCTCGCCGCTGCGCTACATGGACAAGCCCAGCAAGGACGGCGCGTCCAAGGACTACTGGTACTCGGGCATCGGCGGCGTCGACGTCCACTACTCGTCGGGTCCGGCCAACCACTTCTTCTACCTGCTCAGCGAGGGCAGCGGCAGCAAGGTCATCAACGGCGTGACCTACAACTCGCCCACCTCGGACGGCCTTCCGGTCACCGGCATCGGCCGCGCCAAGGCGGAGCAGATCTGGTTCAAGGCGCTGAGCACCAAGTTCACGTCGACGACCAACTACGCGGGCGCCCGTACCGGCACCCTCGCGGCGGCCGGTGAGCTGTACGGCACGACGAGCGCCGAGTACAAGGCCGTGCAGGACGCGTGGGCCGGCGTGGCCGTGGGTTCGCGGTCCGGCGGCGGTGGCGGCGACGGCACCACGTTCGAGAACACCGCCGACGTGTCGATTCCGGACTACGGCTCCGCGGTCACCTCCTCGATCAGTGTCACCGGGCGGACGGGCAACGCGCCCTCCAACCTCCAGGTCACGGTCGACATCGTGCACACGTGGAGCGGCGACCTGGTCGTCGACCTGGTGGCCCCGGACGGCACCGCGTACAACCTGCGCAACCGCACCGGCGGCTCCGCGGACGACATCAAGCAGACCTTCACGGTCAACGCGTCCTCGGAGACGGCCAACGGCGTCTGGAAGCTGAGGGTCCAGGACAAGGCGCGGTACGACACCGGCTACATCAACGGCTGGAAGCTGACGTTCCCGTAGGCCCGTCCGCACCGCGTCCACGACCGGCCCCCGCCTGACGCGGAGCCAGGAACAGGGCGCCGCCCCGGAGGTTCGACTCCCCGGGGCGGCGCCCTCTCACATGGCCCCACGGGCCCGTCGCCCGGTCCTCGCGGCCCTCCCGACCTTCCCCACCCGCAAGATCTTGTCCGTATTGCGTGCACTGATGTTCATTCAACGAACGTTTTACCGTCAAGATTTGGTTCAACCCATGGCATGTACGCGACGTAGATGGCACTGTCTCCACCGCACGGCTCACACGCACCACCGACTTCACCACGTCCGGACCGGCCACCCCAAGGGCCGCCCGGTCGTCCCCCCACTGATGAAGGAGTTGTCGTGACCCCTCGCTACGCGCGTAAGCGCACGACCCTGGCCATCGCGACCGCCGTCGCCGCCGGGGCCCTGCTCGCCACCGGCATGACCACCGGCGCCTCCGCGCAGAACGCGCCCTCCTCCGGCCCGACCACCCTCGCCGCCGCGCCCGTTCAGCTCTCCGCCGCCGCGCGCACCACCCTCATCGCGAAGGCCGACGCCGCGAGCGCCGAGACGGCCGACAGCATAGGCCTCGGCGCCAAGGAGAAGCTCGTCGTCCGCGACGTCGTCAAGGACGCCGACGGCACGGTCCACACCCGCTACGAGCGCACCTACGACGGCCTCCCGGTCCTCGGTGGCGACCTCGTCGTCCACACCTCGAAGTCCGGCAAGACGAGAGGCGTCACCAAGGCCACCAAGGCCACGCTCAAGGTCGCCTCGCTGAAGCCGGAGATCGCCGCGTCGACGGCGCGGAAGCAGGCCGTCTCGGCCGCGAAGTCCGCGGGCGCCGAGAAGCCCGCCGCGGACAAGGCCCCCCGCCAGGTCGTCTGGGCCGCCACCGGCAAGCCCGTCCTCGCCTACGAGACGGTCGTCGGCGGCCTCCAGGACGACGGCACCCCGAACGAGCTGCACGTCATCACCGACGCGGCCACCGGCAAGAAGCTGTACGAGTACCAGGGCATCGAGACCGGCACCGGCAAGAGCGAGTACTCCGGCACCGTCACGATCGGCACCACGAAGTCCGGCACGACGTACCAGCTCAGCGACTCCACGCGCGGCGGCCACAAGACGTACAACCTGAACCACGGCACCTCCGGCAAGGGCACGCTCTTCACCGACGCGGACGACACGTGGGGCACCGGCTCCCCGTCGAACACGCAGACCGCAGCCGTCGACGCCGCGTACGGCGCCCAGGAGACCTGGGACTTCTACAAGAACACCTTCGGCCGCAACGGCATCAAGAACAACGGCGTCGGCGCCTACTCGCGCGTCCACTACGGCAACTCGTACGTCAACGCCTTCTGGGACGACAGCTGCTTCTGCATGACGTACGGCGACGGCTCCGGCAACTCCGCCCCGCTGACGTCGCTGGACGTGGCCGGCCACGAGATGAGCCACGGCGTCACCTCGAACACGGCGGGCCTCAACTACAGCGGTGAGTCCGGCGGTCTGAACGAGGCGACGTCCGACATCTTCGGCACCGCCGTCGAGTTCTACGCCAACAACTCCTCCGACGTCGGTGACTACCTCATCGGCGAGGAGATCGACATCAACGGCGACGGCTCGCCGCTGCGCTACATGGACAAGCCCAGCAAGGACGGCGGCTCGCGGGACAGCTGGTCCTCCACGCTCGGCAACCTGGACGTGCACTACTCGTCCGGACCGGCGAACCACTTCTTCTACATGCTGAGCGAGGGCAGCGGCAGCAAGACCATCAACGGGGTCACCTACAACTCCCCGACCTCGAACGGCTCGACGGTCACCGGCATCGGCCGCGCCAAGGCCGTCCAGATCTGGTACAAGGCCCTGACCACGTACATGACGTCCACGACGAAGTACTCGGGTGCCCGCACGGCCACCCTGAACGCCGCGTCGGCGCTGTACGGATCGGGCAGCACCGAGTACAAGGCCGTCAACGCGGCCTGGGCCGCGGTCAACGTGAGCTGACGCTCCCGGCGTGAGCCGGCCCTCCCCCGGGAGCGACCGGTGACAGTGAGCGTTTTCAACGGGACCACTGATCGGGTGACGCCGGTCAGGTCGAGGTGAGGACCGCAACGCACAAGGCTCCCGTGCCGTTGGTGGAGG
>NZ_JBIBFR010000029.1:0-98879 GCF_042956125.1 Streptomyces sp. NPDC008313 | reverse complement strand
GGCGGATCTTCCGCAGAGCCCGCTGCAGTCCGAACCGCATGACGTCAATCGCCAAAGCCGTCCTCACCCTGGAGCGGCAACGCTGAAGAAGCTCAGTGGAACCCGGCGCCACCCCGAGACGACACTCGGGCACTCGCCCTGCCCGCTCCCAGCCCAGAACACGAAAACGGTCCACCGACTCCGTCGGCGGACCGTCACGCAAGATCGAGGCTAACATTGGAGTTAGTCTGCATATCGCAGCGATCCGGGCACGGAGGGTGGCGACATGGGTGACTTCGTAGGCAGGACTCGCGAGCTGGAAGTCCTGGACCGCGAGCTGCACAAAGTAGCGGAAGGAGCCGGCCGGGAGCGGCCCGGACGTCCTCCCAGCCATGCGCGGCCGGCCCCTTGGCCAGCTCCGCCTCCAGCTGGGCGAACTGCTTTCCGCTCAGCCTCGGCAGCGACGCCGGCTCCTATGACCGCAGAGCCCGTGGACCGGCCTTGCCCCACCTCCGCCGCCATCGCTGCACCGAGCGGACGCTGACCCGCAAGTCCCTGGCGATCACCGAACCCGCGTCACCCTGAGCGAACCTCTCGGCTGCCTTGATCCGTAACTCCTCGCGGAACTGCTGCCGTTCGACGGTCAGTCCGCCCCCTTGTGGATACCGCATCCCCCGGTGGAACGCACGGATGACGGAGTGTCAGCCCCTACGACTCCACGAGTTCAACGTCAGTAGCTCAGGGAGTTGAGAGCCTCTCTCACTTCCTCCTCTCTATAGCCGCTCCGCAGGAACAGTTCCTCAGCACCCAGTGACACACACACCGCCTCCAACACGCGTCGCCACTTCGCCATTTCCTCAGAATCGGTCACAATTTCGATCACTGGCGACGTGGCAACCGACTCCTCACCGCTTCCGGACGCCAGGCAGAACCGGACACTAACAGTCGTCTCCTCGATTTCGCCACGGACCCGGCGAAAGATACGGAGCAAATCACTCGCTTCCGTGCGGGTGCACTCCTGCGACTCGATGACATGGTCCGAAACGTTAGGCAACTCCTTAGCCACTTGGAAGACCACTCCGAACCACTCCGGACTCATCTCCAAAAGCACACTGGAATCGCTGGTACTGGGGTTCATAGAATTACTCGAGTTCATGGTCGAAGTACTGCTTTCCGTTCTTGGGTGTGAACACCGTACCTCCCGTCGTGCCCGGGTCCTCGATAACCACAGCTCCCTTGTCCGGGTCCCAGTACCCCACGCGCCCTCGCTTGAGGTACCTGATCTCCATATTGGGGACCTCGCCCGTTATCACCCCGTCCACGTACTCGGCCATAGCCTTGGGGTCGACCCCTCGCACGTAATGTGATCCGTCACCGGCCGCCGCCCGCTGCTCCGCATGGTTGGCGATATTCACCGCTTCGGTTTCGCACGGTGTCGAATTGTGAACCAGTACCGGAGTGGCACCCGCCAGCACATAGTACGTGTGCTACGCGGTACCCCTCTACCTGCTTCTTCGCTGGTCAGCGTGGGTTTTGCGTTCCGCTGGCGTCCGTGATTGTGCGGGGAGATCCGTGGGTGTTGCCGTCGCTACTGCCGTCAGGTGGTTCAGCTCAGGTACGGCTTCTCGCGCTGTTCCAGGAAGTGCTGGAGCCGGAGCCGTTGGGTGTGGTGCATCGGCAACTGCTCGATCTCTTCCGGCGGTACATACCGGAGTTCGGTGGACTCGTCGGAGATTGTCAGTTGGCCGCCGGTGATGCGGGCGGTGAAGCAGACGTTGAACTGGCGGCGGACCTCGCCGTCGGTGTAGGCGATGATGTGTTTCGGGTCGGTGTAGGTGCCGACCAGGCCGGTGATCTCGACGTCGAGGCCGGTCTCCTCTTTGACCTCGCGGACGGCTGTGCCGGGCAGGGAGTCTGTGAGGTCCATGCCGCCTCCGGGCAGGGCCCATAGGTCGTTGTCGCGGCGGCGCTGGAGGAGGATCCGCCCGTGGTCGTCGGTGACGACGGCAGAGGCGGCGACGACCATGCTGTTCGGCTTGGGCGCGTTCGGGTCGTCGTAGTACTCGGTGCGGGCCACGATCAGCCTTCCTCTCGTACGGGGGTTGCCGTCGTCCACACGGCGTCGAAGCTCTCGGCGTAGGTGTCGAACATGCCGCTCTCCTGGTGTTGGCGAAGGTGCCACACGGGGGCTGCATAGGCGTTGACGCCCCAGACGTGTGCGTTGACGAGTTGCTGGTCGTCGGCCCGGTAGAGGGAGTTGTAGAGCGTGGTGCCGTGGGTGCGGACTTCGATGCCGGGGGTGTCGGCGAGCGGCTTGTAGTGCATGAGTGCGAGGCGGCAGCGGGATTCGATGCCGTGGCCGAAGCGTTCTTCCTGGCCGCGGGCTTGGACGGTGTCGCTGTCGGGGTCCCCGATCGCGATGCGGACGGTGCAGCCTTCGGCGGCGCGTTCGGTGAGGAGTTCGTTCAGTCGCGGGTACGCCTCGTGGAGGAAGACGGCCGCGTAGACGAGGATGTCGATCTGTTCCCGGGCCTGGGCCATCAGGTCGGTGAACGTCGAGACGGGGATGTCGGCCCGCTGCTCGTAGAGCGCCACCAGTTCGGGGCTGATGGCGCGGGCGGGGCGGGCCTGGCGGAGCGCCGGCCAGAGTGCGTGCACGTCTTCTCCCAGGGCCTTGGCCGCCTGGAGGGCGGTGGCACGGCGTGGGATACGCCCGAGGTTCACCCAGCGCTCGACCGACTTGGGGTCGACCTCGACCTGCTGAGCGAGTGCGGCGTACGTCCAGCCTCCCGCCGCCATGACGGCTCGTAGTCTCTCGTTCGGCACGAGTCTGCCCCTTCGTCTCAGGACGGCACTAGGGACGTTCTACATGGTGCAGGACGTCCCGAAGTGGGGTTTGGTGGAGGTTCCTTCGTCCCGGTGACCGGCGTGAGGATCGGTGCCGACCCTGTGGCACCAACGGGCCCAGGGGCACGCATCCACGCCGCTGAGGAGCGTCACCGTGCGAAAGAGCACCACCCCATGTGTTCCTGCCCTGCGACTGGACGCCCGGTCGCGCGCCGCCTCGCCGGGGTGGTCACGATGACGGCCCCCACCCCTGATGCCGACGGGCACACCGTCTCGCCCGGCGCCGGCGCCTTGGTGGTCGACCGGCGGAGCGGCAAGGTGGGCGTGGTGATGGGGCATGTGGGGACGTACGTGCAGCTTCGGCCGCCGCGCGGTGGTCGGGGGTGGGACGTGCCGCCCGAGGACGTACGTTCGCCGACTCCGACGGAGGAGTTGAGCGCGAAGGTGGCGGTGGCCAACCGGAGGTGGGGACGGTGACGCCGCGCTCGGTCCTGCGCTACGAGGCCTGGACTCTCCAGCCCGACCGCGAGCCGGACGCGGAGCCGGTCCTGTATGCGATGCAGTGCGCCGTGGACGGAGAGACGTCGCCGACAAGCGAGGACTTCGCCGAACCGCAGGACTGGGTGCTGCGGCACTGCGGCCAGAACCCGTCGCACCACACCTACCGGGAGATCATCACCCGTCCCTGGCGGACCTGGCGCCAGACGTGACCCACCTCGCTCGCCCAGGCGCCGCACCGCGCTGACCCACCCGACTCCCGTCCCTACCGGGCGCAGCCGATCGAGGTTCCCCCGCACTCGTCAGCCCCGGCAGGGACGGGCCCTCACGCGCGTGCCGTGCCCATGACTGTGGGGGTTCTGGCCTCTGCCGCAGAAAGTCAGCCACGACGACGGGCGCGCCGACCGACCACCCGCCACGTGTGTCTCGCTCAACCTCGCACCGGCATCAGCCCCGTTGTCTCCATCGTCACGGCCCCCAGCCAGGCAGCAAGCATGAGCGTCCGGGACGGCGCGAGCTCGCCGGGCAACCTCTCAGGTGCCCGGCCAGTCTGCTGCTGAGGAGTCGGACCGGGGCTTCCGATTGGTGGTCCGGCTACGCTCCCGGGCTCTGCGCGCCGAGTGGTCGGCGGCCGTCGCCAGCGGGGCGGCAGACAGGAGCGGGCGGCGGTCACCGACCGCCGGCGCGCGGCGGCCCGCGCCAGCGGGACGCCCTTGATCAAGTAAAGAAACTCTGAACACCTCACCCCGTGTCCGAGTTGTCCGATCCCAGTAGATGCTTGACACTCCCGCGCCACGGACGACCCAACGAACCACCCTCCGCGGCAGCCGTCCGCTGACGTTGCCGTCACCGTTGCCGTCAAACATTGTTTGTCGCCCGGACTTGACTATCGAGTCGCATGTACATCAGCATTTCCACCCTCCCTACACCAAGAGCGGAATGGCTCCAATCTGCAAATCTCAGAGGACGTACGCTTCAAGGCCATTGAGAAGTCGAAGGTCAATTCATCCAGCATAGCTTCCATGCTGACACATTCGACAAATTCGACACTCGGAGATGGTTTCCAGGAAGTTCTGGAATAGCAACGAATTTCGTATGAGTCGCCCACTCTCTTGAAGGCAAGACTTCGCTCCACACCTTGCGAATAGAAATCAACCTCACCGGTGCCGTTCAATCTCAAGCTTCCGATAAGGCTTGGCAGCTGCTCAACGAAGGTCGACATGTCGTATGACACGTCGAAACCCCAATCCGCATCACCGAACCCCCCGATGTGAAATCCGCAGCCCACGTCGGACAGAATTCGACATCCCTGCATTACCAGGTAGTCGTAGTCGACTGTGTCCTCCAGCGGCTCGGACGCCACCGATGAAGCGATCGAACCGGAGGGGCAAGAAATGCTGAATTCAAACGGCATGACGATTGATCCTTCCAGTACCACGAGGTCCGATAATGGTGACGCTAAGGCGTCGGGCCGAAAACCGGGTAAGCGGTCTTATAGAGACCATTCTTGCTGGGAACCAGCAATGCAGCTCTAGCAACCGCAGTTGTTCCGTCCTCAAAGACCACCTGACCGAGGCCCTCGGGTATTCGCACCGAACGAGGTCCGGCCCCTTCAACATGAACGTTTCTCAGGAAATCTGCCGCCGCATCGTTGTCGATCCAACGGCCCTGCGGCTCACCCTTCTTCCGAGCGCGATCTGCAAGCTGTGCCACACTTTTACCGTGATCGCTAAAGGTGTGACCGAAGGTCTTGACGCTGTTCGACTTCCAGTTGACGTTGCAGAGGCCATTCGAATTATGGACCAGGACCGGCGTCGATCCCGCCAGCACATAGTACGTGTGCAGGTCCTCGACCGTCAGGTTGTAAGTGCGCGCCTGCTTGGTGAAGCCCTTGTTGCCTACGACGATTACCGTGCTGCCGTCGTCGCTGCGGAGTGTCATGCCCGATTTGAGGGCGCCGGCCTCTACCCAATCCTTCTCGGACGGTGACCAGAAGGGGTGCTCGCGCGTCGCGGTGAGGTGCTCGATGCCTTCCTTTGTGGCGATGGCCAGCTTGTTGAAGTACTTGTCTCCGTCCGTCCGAATGAGCCGGGTGACCTTTTCGAGAACGGTTTTACCGGTTTTTGGATCGGTGGCGACTACCTCGTCTCCGACCTCTACTTCTTCGATGTCCTTGGTCTTGCCGTCCGCCATGAGGACGTCCGTGCCGGCGAGGAAGCACTTACATGCAGAGAAGACATCGTCGATTACTCGTGCTTCGCCCTTGCCCGCCTTGGCAGCCTTGCCGAGCTTGAAGATTTTCAGGAACGGTACGTCACCAGCAAGCCAGGCACAGCCCCATGTCAGGTCATGGGTGCACTTACCCGCCAACTCGTAGTCGAAGATGAAGAACTTGAAGGTGTTTTTCACAAGCGTGAGCCTGTGATCCTCACCCTCAGGAGGGATGCCGACGACCTTTCCATAGCTACCTACAGTGATATGGTAGATGACCGATTTGTCACCCTGAGTTTCGGTGTAGGTGAAAACGGTAGAGCCGTCAGCACGAGTACGGCGCTGCTCGTTGGAGGTGTTCTGAGTCCATGATCCGGCGTCATTCTGTGTGAACGTTTCCCTGGAACCGTCGGCGCAGTGCCCCTCTTTTCCGCAGAGGCTCTCTGGCTTGAGACCGCTGGGATCGGAGTAGTTGATGGGGTCGTTGTCGCTGTAGCTGTAGGCGGAGAGGTTCTGCGGTGTGTACGGCGAGACGAGGGGGTCCGGGCTCAGGAAGCGGCCGAGGCTGGGGTCGTAGGCGCGGGCGCCGAGCAGGGAGAGGCCGGTGCTGCTGTCTTCGGTTTTGCCGAGGAAGCCCCGGTCGGTACCGGTGGGCAGCGAGCCGCTGCGTTCCTCTCCGAAGGGGGTGTAGCGGCGTCGGGTTGAGGTCCCGGTGGTGGCGTCGATGGTGAGCTGGGTGGAGGCTTGGGTGTCGCTCATCAGGAAGGTGAGCTTGCCGTTGGTGGCGTTGGTGCCCTTCGTGGTGCGCATGGCCACCGTTGTGGAGCCGCTCGCGTAGTAGCGGGTCGCGGTGACGGCCGTGCCGTCGGTGCGTAGCTCCATACCGCCGACGTTGGCGATTGTCTCGTGAGGGGTGGTGCGGACGAGCAAGTTTCCGTCGGCGTCGTAGGTGTAGCGGGTGAGCTGGCTGCCCGTGGTTTCGTTGGTTGTCTTGACGCTTGCGGGCTGTCCTTGCTTGGTCCAGGTGTAGTCGGTGGTCGTGTCTCCCTCGATGCGCTGCTTCATAGCGCCGTTGTCGAAGTACGTGAGGGTGTCGGTCTGGGTGGTGGCGGCGCCGGTTCTGTGGATGGTTTTGCGGATGCCGTGGGGCTGGTTGGCGTTGGCGGTCGTCCAGGTGCCGGTGTCGTCGTAGCCGGGGTAGAGGTAGTCCCTCGTTGTTGTGGTGCCGCCGGTGTTGGTGTCGGCGATCGACTGGAGGTTGCCGAGCCGGTCGTAGGTGTATGCGGTCTGGTAGGGGTCTGTTCCCTTGAAGTCTGAGGTGATCTTGCTGTCGTCGGCGCAGAGTCCCGAGGCGGTGTGGGTGTAGGCGTGGGTGAGGCGGCTCTGGTTGTCGTAGTGGAAGCACTGGGACTGGGCTGTCTGGCCGGTAGCCTGCTCGCGGAGTTCGATCAGCCTGCCGGCGGCGTCGTAGGTGTAGGTGTCCTTCTGCCTTTGAGTGGCAGTCCCATCGAGCGTGGTGGTCGTGGCCACGCTCTGCAAGGAGCCCGTTCCGTCACTGTCGTTGTAGCTGTAGGTGCGCTGGGCTGCCGCACCCGCTCCGGGGGTCAGCGACTCGAGGCCGTAATTCCGCTCCGTCAGTCGGTCGTAGGCGTCGTAGGTAGTGCTGCGGATGTAGTTCTGCAGGGTGGATTCCAGGCCACGGGGGTGGCCGTAGGAGTCGTAGGTGGTGTTCACCGTTTCTGCCGGGAGACCACCTGCCGCCGGGTAGGTGGTGGAGGTGACATGGTCGGCGGCGTCGTAGGTGACCTTGTTGGTGTAGCTGCCTGCGAGGTCCGTGACGGCCGCGGGCAGAGTGACGGTGGTCTCCATCGCTCGGCCTCGGGCGTCGTACTTGCCCACGCTGGTGGTGTACGTGTTGCCGGCGTGTCGCGGCTGGTGGCCGAGGTGATCCGGCCCTTGCCTCCGGGAACGTTCAAACCGTCCCACGTCCATGCGGCGAGTTCGTCTGATCCGCTGCGGATGGAGGTGGCGCGGCCGATGTAGTCGTAGGCGTAGTCAAGGACAGTTGCGCCGCCATTGCTGGTCGTCTTGCTGACCTGACCGTTCTTGTCGTACTCCGTCGCGGAGAATCCGGCATCCGGGTCGTCGGTGGTGATCCGCTGCCCGGCCCAGTCGTAGCTGTTGACGGTGTCGTTACCGCGAGGGTCGGTGATCTTCTCCAACTCGCCGTTGCCCGTATAGCCGTAGCTGGTTGTGTAGGTGGCGCTGCCATTATGTTCGACGACTTTGGACACCTGACCGTAGACATCGGTGTAGGTGTCGACTGCGCCGTCGACGCCGTCGGCGGCGTTCCGGACCGTGGTGACGTCACCGTCGTAGGCGGTGTCGACGCGTCCTGCGAGCTGGTCGACACCGTTTGCCTTGATTTTTGAGGTCACAGTCCGGCCGGCCCAGTCCAGGACCAGGTCGGTGTAGGACGGGAGGTCCTCGATGTCGGGGCTGGTGGGACCGCCTGAGCCTGCGGTGCCCTGGCTGCGAAATGCCGCTGATGCACCGGTAACACGCCCCGCGGAGTCGTAACGGGTGACCGCTACCTGTCGGTTGGGGACGTCGTCACCCGTGGCCGGGTCGATGCCGTCCCGGATGGGTCGCTGCGTCTCTCGGGCGCGCCCGAGGCCATCGGTGTACGAGTGTGAAGACAGGTAGAGGGTGCCTGACTGCAAAAGACGGGTAGTGACGTGCGGGTAGCCGTCGACCGCGTCCGGGACGCCGGAGCCGTTGGTGGACGTGGGCACGCTGTAGGAGAACCTCGAGGACGGCGAACTGCCGGTCTCGGTCGGCTTCCAGACCTCCGTCACACGGCCTGCGGCGTCGAGCGTCACCTTCGTGTCATCGCCGTTGGCACTCTTGATCGTGGTCGGCACTGCCCAGTAGCGAGAACGCCAGATGGTGGAGGTGAGCGGTCCTCTGGAGGAGGCAGCCCCATCGGGGTCAGGCGTCGTGGTGATGATCCCGTTCACGGGCCAAGTGTTGGCCGGTTCGAATTTCGTGGTGGTGCGGTTGCCGTAGCCGTCCTCGGCCCAGATTGGGCGGCCTGCTGCGTCGTATCCGGCCTTTTCGGTGCGGTAGCTGTCAGCCTTGGTGTAAGTACGCACCTCAGTGGCGTTGCCGTCGACGGGCTTGTTGTCGGCGACTGCGGTGGAGCCGTCGTAGAGGGTCGTGGCGTAGCTGTCCTGGTTGCTGTCGGCGGTGCTGGAGCAGCCGACGGAGTAGTGCTTGACCTGGTCCTGCAGGACTGTCCAGCGTTGGGCGCCGGTGGAGTCGTAGGTGTCGGTGTTGTAGGCGCGGCCGTAGGTGGTGCAGCGGTTGTCGGAGACGCTGCTCTGGCCCCAGTCGTCGGTGCGCATGGGCAGGCCGAAGGTCGTGGAGGCGGCTTCGGTGTCGTCGAATTCGTTCTCAACGACGTGCTCGCGCCAACTGCCGCCCTTGATCAGTGTTTTGGTGGTGGTCCTGGATTCGCGGACGAAGCGGGCGTCGGGCAGGCCGTCGTACTGGGCGGTGTTGTGGGACCAGTACGCGTGGTAGGTGCGCTCGTGGGAGGTGCCGGTGTCGTCGCGCAGTGAGGTGGAGAGGGTGCGGCCGGCGAGCCAGGCGTGGTCGGTGTAGTTGTTGCCGTCGCCGTCGTTGACGGTGACGGTCTTGGTGGCGGAGGCGTCGGTCTTGGAGGTGCGGTCGCCGTCCAGGCCCCGGTAGAGCCAGTACTTGCTGGTCTTCTGTCCGGTGCCGGCGCCGGTGGTGACCTGGACTTCCTGGTAGCCGCGCCAGTCGGACCAGGATTCGTCCTCGTCCTTGGTCAGCGGGTCGTTGGTGAACCGCCAGCCGGCACCGTCCTCGTAGGTGTACGAGGTGGTCATCACCGGGGCGCCGTCCTGGTTGGTCGTCACCGTGGGGTCGACCTGCACCTTGGTGACCAGGAACTTCTTGAACCAGCCCGTCTTGGAGTCGGTCTCGCCCTCCGGGGTCCACTTCTGCCAGTAGCAGTCCTGCGTGTTCGACGCCTGGGACGGCAGGTCGGCCGCGTCGCAGGCGTTGGCGAAGCCGTAGGTGACCGTGGTGGTGGCGCCCAGATCGCCGTGGATCTCCTGGATGCGGGGGAAGTTCAGCTCCGTCGAGCCGACCTTGTTGTCCAGGTCGACGCGGTTGAAGTTGATGACCGGCAGCACGATGTCATCACCGTCACCCGCGCTGCCGTAGGTCTTGCGCTGGATGTAGTCGAGCCACAGCGTCTTGCCGATGGTGCCGTCGGGGTTGGGCATCCCGTACTTGTTCTGGTACTGCTCGACCAGGTCCCAGCCGCTGCCGTCCTGGTCGCTGACGTACGTCTTGATGTCCCACAGCATGTCGGTGGAGAAGAACGTCGGATAGTACGTCTTGCCCGCGCAGTTGTAGTCCGCCGACGTCCCGTCGCACATCAGGTCGACCGGCACGTCCGGGTAGGACGTCGGCTTGTCGTCGAACGTGGGACACGCGGCGGGCTCGTCACGCAGCGGGTCGTTCTCCTGAACGCGCTCGATGCACCGGTTGACGTGACTGAGCTCCACCTTCGCGGGGAGCTTGCCGTCGGTGATCTGGGAGGACCAGCCGTACTGGATCTCCTTCACATAGCCGGAGGAGACGTAGGAGCGGGGCTTGTCGGTGTTGGCGACCGACCGGTAGTGGTTGTACTCCTTGTCGTAGAAGTACATGGTCTCGACCTCGTTGGCGTCCACCGCCCGGTCCAGACCCCAGCGCCAGGCCTGCGTGCACGGCTCGGGGAACTGGTCATGACACGGCTCACCCGCGTCGTTGCCGACGACCGGCTCGGTGAACACCGACGCCGTCGCCGTACCGGTGCGCTCGGAGCGGCCCCACCCGAAGTAGTAGCGGTGCCCGTCCTGAGTGGAGATCACCCAGTACTCACCGTCCCGGCCCGCCCCGTGCCCGTTGAACAGCCGCTGCACCCGCCAGCCCGGATCGTCCTTGAGGTGATAGGCACCCGAACCGTTGTTGTCCTGGATCAGCTCCGACGTCGTCCCGTTCAGACTGATCACGTACTCCGCGCCGGACGGCTCCTTCGCCGAGTTCGGCGAGTCCCAGCACACGTCACCGATCGTCGGCAGACCGTCCTGCGCGCAGTTGCGGTAACGGCGCTCGATGTAGCCGACGTTCAGATCCCAGCCCATCCCCGCCCAGGACGCCTGGTTGTTCGACGCCGAGGTACGGCCGTCCACCGACTGCGAGTTGTACGACAAAGCCAGCGACGGCGCCGACCCCATCGGCGGAGCCGGCACCTGGACCGGCACGCTGTAACTGAACGCACCCGATCCCGTGGACACCTCCCACGAACCCGTCGGCGACAGCGTCGACGCCCGGTAGTCACCGGCATCCGAGGACGAACCGGACGTGAGCGCGTACACACTCGCCCCACTCGACCCCGCCTCACGCATCAACTGCGGCGAAGCACCCGCAGGCTCCGTGTCGGCGGCAGCCGTGACCGTGGCGGTCAGCGTGCCAGCAGCCATGTCATTGGCCACCGGAACGAACTCACGCTCCGTACAGCCCTCCGCGTCCGGCGTGTCCAACGCGCACGCGGGCAGCTTCACCAAACGAAGCCGGGAAGCGAAGTCAGCACCGTAGGCGTACTTGAAGCCCGAATAGTCGATGTCGACCTGCACCTCACCCGGCACGTCCACACCGTCCGTGCGCGTGACCTGCAGACCCAGACCGATCCCGCCCGCAGGCTCCACCGCCTCACGGTCCAGCACCTCCACGGCAACCTGATCCGGAGACACCGGGTCAGGAACAGGCTCAGCAGTGGCAGAACCGGAAGGCTCCGGAGTGGGAGAGGCACTCGCACCGGGACTCGGTGTCCCGCCCGCGTCGCTGCTGCCGGACGCGCTCGGGCTCGGCGACACGTCATCGTCCGCGCGCCGCTTCGCCGTCAACTGCGCCTCGGCTCCGGCTTCGGCCGGTGCGGGAGCGACCTCGACGACGTCACCGACCTGGGTGGTACCGCCGTCTCCCGACGGCGATGCCGACGGTGACGGCGACACCGTCCCCGGATCTCCCGGCGCCGCCTGCGACAGGTCCACAGTCGCCTCGGCGGCACTCGGCCACTTCGGAGCAGGCAACGGCCTGCCCACCTCTTCCGCCCGCTGCGCCGGAACCGAGCCCAACGACTGCGACGGCACAACGGGCGTCGGATCATCCGCGGCCGCGACCGCCTGCTGCGGCGACACCACCGACATCGTCGACAGCAAACCCGCCAGCACCGCACTCGCGACACCGACCGACACAAAACGCGCACGCCGAGCAGCCACTCGAACTCCCGCCCCATGCCGCCCACATAGAACGTGAGCAGCAACTCAACCTGACAAACCGGTCAAAATCCAGGCAGGACAGCGCCACACTCCTCGGCACGGTCGCACGTGACCGCACCCAGAAGTCGATCAGTAAGCCGAGACAGTAATCATTGTGAATGCCCTGTGAAAAGGGAGGCGGGGGAATCGGTTTCACAGGGACCGAGTGATCTCACTCACGATTGACGCGTTCTTCGGTTGGGCAGCCCGGCCGACAAGCCGAAGAGGTCGCGCTGCCCAGGCGCCCCTCCGGGAGCGATTGGCAGATCTGGGCCAGCTCCGGTGCGCGACGAGCCCGGCGTTGAGCCGACCCCGGCCCTCGCTGCTGGCCGACATCTGCCCATCACATTCTTCGAGCGGGAGAGTTCCAGGTGAGCGCTCGTATCAGGGCGGCCAGGGCGCCAGGCGTGGTGGTGAGGATGATGTCCGGGTCGTCGCTCTCGCGCAGGTGGACGGGGCCGGTGGGGGTCCGGGCGGCGAGGTGGACGCAGTTGGCCTGGTCGCCGCTGAACGTGGACTTCTGCCAGGCAAGGGCGGTCATGTGGAAGCTCCCTGGAGTGTGTACAGGATGTGCTGGACGAGGCCCAGGGAATCCCGGGTCGCGTGCTTGACGGGAATGACGGTCGTGTCGATGGCGGGGTGGGCGGCCTCGCTGAGGCGGGCGAACTGTCGCCGGTACTTGGCCACGTCACCGTCACCGTGCAGGTAGGCCGACCGTGCCGGGTGCTCCATCAGCACGGTCCCCAAAGCACTGTCGTGCGAGGTGATATGGCAGAACGGTGTGGTGAGCGCGGACACCGCGACAGCCGTGAACGGCACGATCTGGATGGTGACGTGCGGCAGTTCGGCGAGCTCGACCAGTCGCAGGAGTTGCTCGCGCATGACGTCGGCCCCGCCGAAGAGCATGTGGAGAGCCGCCTCATGGATGACGGCGTGCACCCGGGGCGGCTGTTCGCCGAGGAGGACACCCTGCCGTGCCCGGCGAAAGCGGACAGCGGCCTCGATCTCTTCACCGGTGCTCACGGCGTCGCTGGCCTCGAAGATGGCGCGTGTGTAGCCCTCCACCTGGAACAGGCCCGGCAGGAACAGCGACTCGTAGGAGCGCAGGTGCGTGGCCGCAGCTTCCAGCTCGGCCAGATCCAGGGCTGTGGCGGGCACTTGGGTTCGGAACTCGGTCCACCAGCCCTTGCCTGATGACTCCGCCAGGCCGACCAGGGCCTCAACATAGGTTGAACTAGTGTCACCGTACGCTTCACAGAGGGCGCGGATGCGTTCCGCCGAGATGGCGGTCCGACCGTTCTCCACGTGGGTCAAGTGCACGCGTCCCATACCGATGACCGCACCGGCCTCCTGCCCGGTCAACCCAGCGCGCTCACGCGACTTCCTCAACTCCAGGCCGAGACGGAGCTGCCTCTCCGTGGGTGCGGTTCGTAGCGCCAACAGCCTCCCCCTTCACAGATGGGGGCCAGTCTGCCCCCGAGGCGGTGCAGAGGTCCACCGAAGCACCGAGGAAGGTTGAACAAGTAAAACCAATAACGCTACGGTGAGTGCGGCGACGCTCACGCAGAGATGTCGGAAGCCTCGCCGTCGGCCTGCGCGCGCGCCGACACGGCTTCCCTGTCCACGTACCAGCGTCCCGCTCAGCAGCTTGGAGGCGTCAGCCATGGAACGTCCGCTGACCTACACCCTGTTCACCCCGGCCACCGTGACCTCGCCCAAGGTCTGCCGGGACTTCGTGCGGTCCACTCTGGAGACCCTGGGCATCGGTGAACTCGCCGACACCGCCGCGCTGTGCACCTCGGAGCTGGTGACCAACGTCCATCTTCACGTCCGGGGAGAGGTCCACCTCCGGACCGTCGTCGAGCCGGCCGCGGTCCGGGTGGCCGTGTACGACGAGAGCCCGGAGCCGCCCCGCCCCCGGGGGACGGTGGGCGCGGAGGCCGAGGGCGGGCGGGGGCTGGTGCTCGTGGCCGGGCTCGCGGACGGGTTCGGGGTGACGCGGACCCGGACCGGCAAGGGCGTGTGGTTCCAGCTCGTCCGGGGCTGAGGCACAGCGGGGGGCGAGGTGATCCCGTCCGCGGGGCGGCGCTATCCCGCGAACGCGGGCTGCGGTTGTCCCTTTCCGGCGCCGGGGATCACCAGTACGGAGCCGGCGAGGGGATGCGGGGCGTCGAGGCCGACGCGGGCCGTGGTGACGTACAGGTCGGTCAGGTCCGCGCCGCCGAAGGCGCAGGCCGTCGTCCGGGGCACCGGGAGTTCCACGACCCGGTCGAGTTTTCCGTCCGGGGTGTAGCGGCGGACCGCGCCGCCGTCCCACAGGGCGACCCACACGCAGCCCTCGGCGTCGACGGTCAGCCCGTCCGGGTAGCCCGCGTCGGCATCGACGACTGCCAACGACCGGCGGTTGAACGGCACTTGATCGTCGTCGAGGTCGAAGACGTCGATCCGCCGGGTCGGCGTGTCGATGTAATACATCAGCCGCCCGTCGGGGCTCCAGCCCGTGCCGTTGCTGACGGTCACGTCGTCGAGGACCGTCCGTACGGTGCCGTCGGGGGCCACCCGGGAGAGGGTGCCGCCGCCGGTCGCCTCGTCGTAGCGCATGGTGCCCGCCCACAGCGCGCCGTCGGGGGCGACGGCGGCGTCGTTGCCGCGGCGGCCGGGGACCGCCTCGCGGTGCAGCCACCGGAAGGGCTCCTCCGAGCCCTCCGGGCCGTACAGCCCGATCCCGTCCCGGAGGTTGACCACCAGGCCGCCGCCCGCGCGGGGCTTCACGGCGCCGACGTGCTGCTCGGTGACCATGACGGTGCGCCGCCCGGAGACCGGGTCGTAGGTGTGGACGCGGGAGCCGAGGATGTCGATCCAGAGCAGCCGCCCGGCCGCCGCGTCCCACGTGGGCCCCTCGCCGAGGGTGGCCTCCGCCCGCACCGCCACCTCGTACGCCGCCGTGTGTGCCGTCACGCCACGCTCCTGTGCCCGAGGCGCTCGGAGAGTTCTGCGGCGCCCTTCATCGCGAGCTGCTCCAGCTCGCCGCGCCGGTCGTCGCTCCAGCGGATCATCGGGACGGAGATCGAGAGGGCCGCGACCACCTGCCCCGTACGGTCGCGCACCGGGGCGGCGACGCAGCTGACGTCCGGGTTCGACTCGCGGTTCTCCACGGCGACGCCCTGGCGACGGATCTCGGCGAGCGTCTCGCGCAGGGCGGCCGGGTCGGTGATGCTGTTCGCCGTCATCGCGGTCAGCTCAGCGCCGTCCGGGAAGCGCGCGGCCAGCTCGTGGTCCGGGAGCGAGGCGAGCAGCATCTTGCCCACGGAGGTGCAGTGCGCGGGCAGCCGGCGCCCGGCCGCCGACACCATGCGCACGGCGTGCGTGGAGTCGACCTTGGCGATGTAGATGACGTCCGTGCCCTCCAGGATGGCCACGTGCACGGTCTCGTCGCAGGTCTCGGCGACGGAGCGGGCCACCTGCTGCCCCTCGGCGGCGAGGTCCAGCTGCTCGGCGTACCGGCTGCCGAGCTGGTAGGGGCGGACGCCGAGGCGGTAGCGTCCCGGCTGACCCGGCACCTGGACGATGTACGAGCGGGCGGCGAGAGTGGTCACCAGCTCGTGCACGGTGGTGCGCGGCAGCTGCAGCTTGCGCACGATGTCGGGGGCGGAGAGCGAACCGTCCCCGTCGAGGAAGAGCTCGAGTATGTCCAGAGCCCGGGTCACGGCAGGTACGAGACGCCCCACGGCCGACCCCTTCCGTATGTTCGAAATTTCAACTGACGATCGGCATGACGAACACAGGCTACTCATACTGCTCTTGACCGGGCAATGGGCGCACGTCAACCACCCTCGCCTGCGGCTTGCTTGCCCCTTGCCGCCTGCCGCCTGCCGCCTGCCGCCTGCCGCCTGCCGCCTGCCGCCTGCCGCCTGCCGCCTGCGCCATCATGGCCCCATGCCGGCCCGACGCCCCGCCTCCGCCTCGCCCTCGCCCTTCACCCCCCTCGACTTCCAGCTGGTCCTGCTGCGCCGGATGGCCGACCACAACCCGGACCTGGTGGAGGACGCCCGGCACGAGCTGGGGGTCACGATCGCTGGAATGCGGGAGGCCAACCGGCGCTGGCAGGCGATGCTCCACTCCCCGCGCTCCCGAGCGGCCGCCTCCAGGTACCGGTCCGTCCTCGGCGCCCCGGAGTCCGTGTCCGCGCGCCGGATCGGGGACCTGGAATGCGAAGCCCTGCTCTGGCCCGTCCCCCTCTGGCCCAGCCTGCGCTTCGAGGTGATGGTGGCCCCGAACGGGGCGGTGTGGAACGAGTGGCTGGTGCGGGCGCCGGGAGCGACGGGTCCCGTCCTGCGAACGGTGGAGGACCTCACCCCCTGGTCCTGCACGGTCGACGAGGTCGCCCGCGCCTTCGCCCCGGCCCGCCCCTTGGAGGGCACGGCGCCGACCCGGTGGGGGCTCGCCTTCTCGGCCCCGGACGCGTCGGGCGTACGGCACGACTGCGCGGCGGAGTTCACCTGGGGGCTGCTCCAGCGGGTGGCGGTCGCGGGGCGGCGGCCGTAGTGCGGGGTTCGGGCCGCAGCGCGGGGTTCGCGCCGTTGCGGGGTCCGTTCCCGGCGGCCGCCCCGTGTCCCGGACTCCCCGGCTATCCCGCGGCCTTGACGATCTCCTCCGCGACGACCGGTACGGAATCCGGGTGCAGCGACAGGAAGAGGTTCGGCTCGACCAGCTCCAGCTCCATCACGCACGGCGACCCGTCGTCAGCGTCGACCAGATCGACGCGGGCGTAGAGCAGCTCCGGCGCTCCCGGTACGGCCGCCAGGGCGCGCTCGGCGACGGCGAGCTCCGCCGGGGACGGCTCCCAGGCCGTCAGCCCGGGATGGGCCACCTTCCGCTCGTCGTAGCGCGTGCCCGGTTCGAGCACGGCGCCCTTGCGGATCGCGTGCAGGAAACGCCCGCCGAAGAACTGCAGGGCCCGCTCCCCGGCGGTGTCCACGCTGGAGAGATACGGCTGGACCATCGCCGTCAGCCCCTCCTCGTGCATCCGCGCGAGGTGCCGCAGCGCCTCCTCCCGCCGGCCGGGGGTGTACCGGGCTACGTACCGCGAGCCCGCGCCCGAGGTGGGCTTCACGACGTACTCGTGGTCGCCGGGCAGGTCGAGGGGGTCACCGGCGCCCACGTACCGGGTGGGCACCACCGGGACCCCCGCCGCCGCCAGATCACCGAGGTACCGCTTGTCGGTGCTCCACCGCACGACCGACGCCGGATTCGCCAGCCGCGTGTCCGCCCCGCACCGCTCGGCCCAGGCCACGAACTCGGCGGAACGCCAGCTGTAGTCCCAGGTCGAGCGGATCACGGCCAGGTCGAAGCCGGACCAGTCGGCGTCCGGATCGTCCCAGCACACCACGACCGCCTCTGCCCCGGCCTCCCGCACGGCCTCCGCCAGCACCGGGAGGTCCCGGTCCACGGCGACGTCCGGCCCCGGCCGGCAGGTGACGAGCGCGATACGGGCCACAGCGGCCCCCTTCCGTGCGTGCGGGCGTACAGGTGTACGGGTCGGTCCAGGCGCAGGCTAACAACCCGCGACGCGACCACGACGACAGGCCGCTTGACCTTCACCTTCGGTGAAGCCGCAGCATCGGTGGCGGACGAGGAACACACCGGGAACGGGGAACGGGAACCAGCTCATGACCATGCTGACCATCGGCGCCTTCGCGAAGGCGAGCCGACTGTCGCCCAAGGCGCTGCGGCTCTACGACGAGCTGGAACTGCTGCGCCCCGCCCGGGTCGACCCGGACACCGGCTACCGGTACTACGCGCCCGAACAGCTGGAACGGGCCCGCCTGGTGGCGTGGCTGCGCCGGCTCGGGATGCCACTGGCCCGCATCCGGCAGGTGTGCGCGCTGGAACCGGGCGCGGCGGCGCGGGAGATCCACGCCTACTGGGCGCGGGTCGAGACCGAGACGGCCACCCGCCGGGACCTGGCGGCGTTCCTCGTGGACCACCTCACGCACATACCGACGGCAGCCGCTTCGGCGGCGCACGCCCCGAGGAAGGACACCACCACCATGCTGGAACTGCGCTACTCCGCCCTCTCCGACACCGGTCTGGTCCGCACCGCCAACCAGGACACCGCCCACGCGGGGGCCCGTGTCCTCGCCGTCGCCGACGGTTTCGGCGCGGGCGGGGCCCCGGCGAGCACCGCCGCCGTCGAGGCCCTCAAGCACCTGGACGAGGGGCCGCTGCCGGCCGGGGGCGTCCTCAACCTCCTGGAGGACGCGGTGCAGAGCGCCGCGCGGGCCGTCCAGGAGGCCGCCGCCTCGACGACGCGGGCCGGGTCCGGCGCCGAGGCCGTCGAGACGGGGACCACGCTCACCGCGATGCTCTGGACCGGCTCCCAGCTGGCCCTGGTCCACATCGGCGACACCCGCGCGTACGTCCTGCGTGACGGCGCCCTCTTCCGGATCACCCACGACCACACGCTGGTCCAGTCCCTGATCGACGAGGGCCGGCTCACCCCGGAGGAGGCGACCGCGCACCCCCAGCGCACCCTGCTCCTCAAGGCCCTGACGACGGCGGACCCCGACCTCCGCCTCCACGACGCCCAGCCGGGCGACCGGTACCTCCTGTGCTCCGACGGCCTGCCCCTCGTCGTACCGGACGGGGAGATCCGGCGCCTGCTGTCCTCGGCCCCGACGCCCGACGAGGCGGCCCGGGCCCTGGTCGACGCGGTGCACGCAGCGGGGGCCCCGGACAACGTGAGCTGCGTGGTGGCGGACGTGGTGGAGACGGATCCGCGAACCGATCCCTCCTGAACCGATCACTTCTCGGGCGTCCGGCGGTCATGATCGGTGCCAAGCACGTCCACCCGTACGCGCCGCCGGATGGTCACGCGTACTCACCCACGGATGGGAAGCACCGACATGACCGCGAGCGCCAAGGGCCCCGCCAGCTACTTCCCCTCGATCGAGGCCAAGTACGGCCGCCCGATAGCCGAGTGGAAGGAACTCATCCGCTCCTCCCCCCTCACCCAGCACATGGAGCTGGTGGCGTGGCTCAAGACGGAGCACGGCATGGGCCACGGCCACGCCAACGCCCTCGTGGCCCACACCCGGGCGGAGGACGACGCGAAGTAGCCGTGGTACGGGGCGGGACCGGCGCAAGCAAGCGAGCCGGTGGTGTAGGAACGATCCTGCCGTTCCCGCTCGTTCGTGTTCGCCCCGTCGTTCCCGTCGCCCAGGCAAGGAGTACGCCGCGTGTCCTTCCTCTTCTCCCCGCCGGCCGGTGACCCGGCCGCGCACCGGCCCGCGCTGCGCTTCGGTGACCGTGCCCTGACCTACGCGCAACTCGCCGCCGCGGCCGGGGCGCTGGTGCCGCGGATCGGCGGGGCGGGGCGGGTGGCCGTCTGGGCGACGCCGAGCCTGGAGACGGCCGTCGGGGTCGTCGCCGCGCTGCTCGCCGGGCTGCCCGCCGTGCCGCTGAACCCGAAGTCGGGCGCGGGCGAGCTCGGGCACATCCTGGCCGACAGCGCGCCGTCGCTGGTGCTGGCCGCCCCCGGTGACGTACTCCCCGCCGCCGTACGGGAGTTGGAGCGGGTCGACGTCCTGACCGACGCGACGGGTGGGGCGGCCCCCGCCCCCGGATCCGCCGCCGGGACCGGGACCCCGTCCGCCGCGGGCCCGGACGCGGACCCCGACCCCTCCGCCCCCGCCCTCGTCGTCTACACCTCCGGCACCACCGGCCCGCCCAAGGGCGCCGTCGTCCCCCGCCGTGCCGTCGCCGCGACCCTGGACGCCCTGGCCGACGCCTGGCAGTGGACCGGCGACGACGTCCTCGTGCACGGGCTGCCGCTCTTCCATGTGCACGGCCTCGTCCTCGGCGTCCTCGGCCCGCTGCGGCGCGGCGGATCGGTGCGCCACCTCGGCCGGTTCACCGTCGAGGGCGTGGCACGGGAGCTGAACGACGGCGCCACGATGCTGTTCGGGGTGCCGACGATGTACCACCGGATCGCCGAGGCGCTCCCCGGTGACCCGGAGCTGGCGAAGGCGCTCGGCCGGGCGCGGCTGCTGGTCTCCGGATCGGCCGCGCTGCCGGTGCACGACCACGAGCGGATCACGGAGGCGACCGGACGCCGCGTCCTGGAGCGGTACGGGATGACGGAGACGCTGATGAACACGGCGATGCGGGTGGACGGGCCCTCGCGCGCCGGGACCGTCGGCGTGCCGCTGCCGGGCGTCGGACTGCGGCTCGTCGAGGAGGACGGCACCGTCATCGGCGGGTACGACGCGGCCGGTGCCCCGACGGGCACGTGCGACGGGGAGACCGTCGCCGAGATCCAGGTGCACGGCCCGAACCTGTTCACCGAGTACCTGAACCGGCCCGACGCCACGGCGGCGGCGTTCACCGCGGACGGCTGGTTCCGTACCGGGGACATGGCGGTGCGGGACGCCGACGGGGCCGTGCGCATCGTGGGCCGCAGGGCGACCGACCTGATCAAGAGCGGCGGGTTCAAGATCGGTGCCGGTGAGATCGAGAACGCACTGCTCGAACACCCGGCCGTGCGCGAGGCGGCCGTCACCGGGGAACCGGACCCGGACCTCGGGGAGCGGATCGTCGCCTGGGTGGTGACGGACGCCGAGGGCGACTTCGCCCTCGGCGTGGAACTCGCCGAGCACGTGGCCCGCCGGCTCGCCCCGCACAAGCGCCCCCGTGACGTCCGCTTCCGCCCGTCGCTGCCCCGCAACGACATGGGCAAGCTCATGAAGCGGGCCCTGAAGGATGGCTGAGGCGGGGAACGGCCGGGCCCCTGCCCGCGCCGCGGTCGCCCTGGTGACCGACGAGTTCACCGAGCTCACCCGCCCGGCGGGCGGCCCGGACGCGGGTGACGGCCCGCTGGGCTGGGACGGCTACGGCGCCTCGCGGGCCCGCGCCGCGGCCCGCACCGGCGAGGAGGAGTCCGTCGTCTGCGGGCACGCGGTGATCGGCGGGACGGCCGCCGTGCTGATCGCCTTCGAGTTCGGCTTCCTCGGCGGCTCGCTGGGCGAACGGACCGGCGACCGGCTCACCGCGGCCCACCGGTACGCCCGCGAGCACGGGCTGCCCGTCGTCTCGCTCGTCGCGACCGGTGGCAGCCGGATGCAGGAGGGGATGCTCGCGCTGACCCAGCTCCAGCGGGTGGCGCGCGCGTCCGCGCTCACCCGGGCGGCGGGCCTGGCGCAGATCGCGGTGGCGTGCGACCCGACGACGGGCGGCGGCTGGGCGACGCTGGGCGCGGGCGCCGACGTGACCCTCGCGCTGCCCGGCGCCCAGATCGGCTTCGCGGGCTCCCGGGTGCGGCCGCCCGGCGCCGACCCGGCGGCGTACACGGCCGAGGCGCAGCTGGCGGCGGGCGCGATCGACGCCGTCGTGGCCCCTGACCGGCTGCGTGGGACGCTGGCCCTGTGGCTGGCCCTCCTCACCCGCCCGTCCACCGCCCCCGCCGATCCGCCCTTCGCGCAGCCGGTCCTGGCCGAGGACCCGCCCGCCGACGCCCTGCCCGCCGACGCCCTGCCCGCCACCGGCTGGGACGCCGTCGAGCGCGCCCGCCACCCCAGGCGTCCGCGCGCCGACGCCTATCTGGACGCCTACTTCAGCCGGCGTGCCGCGATCAGCGGCGACCGCTGCGGCGGCACGGACGACGGCATGCTCTGCGGTTTCGGCGAGCACGAGGGCCGTACGGTCGCCTACGCGGCGCAGACCGGCACCGCGACCCGCCCCGCCGGCTACCGCACCGCCGCCCGGCTGATCCGCCTCGCCGGCCGGCTCGGTGTCCCCGTGCTGACGCTGGTGGACACGCCGGGCGCCGCCAACGACGCGGACGCGGAGCGGCAGGGCGCGGGCGGGGCGATCGCCGACGTCTTCGACGCGGTGGCGACCGCCGCGACGCCCGTCACCACGCTGGTGATCGGCGAGGGCGGTTCGGGCGGCGCTCTGGCCCTAGCCGCGCCGGGCAACACCTGGGTGACGCCGGACAGTTACTTCTCGGTGATCGCCCCGGAGCTCGCCGCCGCCATCCTCAAGCGGCCCCCGGACCAGGTGCGGGCCACGGCCGGGCAGCTCCGCGTACGCCCCCAGGACCTGGTGGCCCTGGGGGTCGTACGGGGAATCACCTCACCCCCACCGCCCGGATGACCTCCTGACGGACCGAGCCGCCCCGGTCGTCGTGGGCGAAGGCCCGCAGCGAGACGTGGGCGGCGTCGCGCGGCACGGTGAGCGTGCCGCGCCAGGCGACCCGGCCGTCGTCGCCGCCGGACCGGGACCGCGTCAGTTTCACCGGCTGCCAGGACGCGCCGTCGTCGTACGACACCGCGAGCGTGCCGCCGCCGACCGTGCCGGTGCCGGTGGCGCCCTCGACGTACTCGGCGTGGAGGCCGACCGGCACCCGGCCGCCGCGCACGTCGCCCGCGAGGTCCGTCCCGACGTCGTAGCCGAGGTTGAGCAGCGGCAGTGTCGTCCAGCGGTCGTCGGGGGTGGCGGACGAGCGGAAGGTCCACTCGGAGTGGCCCTTCGTGGCGAGCCTCCACCGGTCCGGGTCGAGGGTGGTGTCCGTGACGACCCCGTAGGTGTGCTCGCCGGCGGGCGCGTCCCACACGTACGCGGTGGAGCCGGTCTCCTCGTCGACCGGTTCGCCGTCCTGGTACGCCCGGGTGCGCTGGGTCATCCCGGTGCCCTCGCTCCACACGTCGCCGAAGCCGGTGTGGTCGGGTCCGGAGTCGCCCCAGCCGGGGGTGTTGAAGCGGATCTGGCCGCCGGAGCGCTGCTGGCCCCAGCCGAGTCCGGTGCCGAGCCACGGGTGCCAGACGGGCTTGAACCAGTCGAGGGTGCGGTGGCCGCCGCCCCGGTAGGCGTTCAGCCCGCCCCGCTCCTCCAGAGCGCCCCCGTCGAGGGTGACGGACTCGTGCCAGAGCTGTCCCGCGCCGGTGGAGACGTGGTCGGTGCGCTCGGCCGGGTAGTCGATGCGCTCCTGGAAGCCGATGCCGATCGGGAAGGTGCCGGTGACCGAGTACCGGAACTCGCCGCCGGAGACGGGCTTCGCGGCGTGGAACCGGGTGTGCAGTGTGGCCAGTTGCCGGTGCGAGGGCCGGAACGTGAGGTCGCGGTCCGGGACGCCGCCCCGGTGGCCCTCGGAGAGGTCGTACACGTACGGGGTGTCGCGCGTCCCCGTCATGTCGGCCCGCCCGCTCGCGCGCAGGTGTGCCGCGCCGGCCGCGTCGACGGTGGCGATCTGCAGCGGCCGGTCCGTGTTGTCGTCGTTCCCGAACCAGGCGCTGAGCCGGCCGGGGGCGTCGTCCGTCACGAACAGGGCCTTGGCGCCCGCGTCCTGCGCGGCCTGCGCGAGAGCGGCGGGTGTGGTGTCGCCGTCGATCCGGGCGAGGACGGCCTTGTCCCGTACGCCGGTGAGCGGGCCGCCGGTCCAGGTTCCGGCGTCGGCGAGCGGGAGCTTCGCCCGGCCCTCGATCAGGGTGCCGCCGCTCTGCACGACCGCGTCGTCGACGCCCTTGACCTGCAGCAGCGGCTTGCCGAGCCGCCACACGGTCCGGTACTCGAAGTCGCCCTCCGTGACCTTCCCGGTGGGCGCGGCGAAGACGCTGTCGTACAGGACGGGCACCTGGACGGCGCCGAACAGGTCGGACCCGCCGGCGGCGCGGTCGTACTCCATGAGCAGCTGCCGGGTCTCGGTCCGCCGTCCGACGTCGGCGCCGAGCTCGCGCAGTTCGCGTCCGTCGAGGGTGACGTCGCGGTCCCGGTCGAGGGTGATCTCGGGTGCGGCGAGGAAGCCGAGGCCGAGCGAGTCGGCTCCGTGGCTGCCGCGCACGTCGAGGAACGACGTCACGCTGTACGTCCCCGGTGCCAGCCGGAGCTTCACGGTGCCGGAGTCGCCGACGGCGGCCGGCAGCGGGTCGACGCCCTCGGCGAGCCGCTGCACGGTCAGGTCGGCGGCGGTCGCGGCGCCCGCGCGGTCCTTGACGTGCACGGTGAGCGTGTACCGCTCCTCCTCCTTGACCAGCCCGAACGCGGTGCGCGCGACGGGGGTGCCGGCGGCGGAGGCGACGATCCGCCCGGAGGTCTCGCCGACGGGCGCCTTCGCCCCGTCGCCGGTCACGGTGGTGGACGCGGTGCCGTGCGCGGGCACGGTGAGCGCGGTGCCGGCGAGCGTGGCGACGCCGTCGGGGTCCCCCTCGACGGCGAGGCTCAGCTCGACCGGTTCGTCGGAGGAGTTGCGGTAGGTGACGGTCCGGGTGACGGGTTCGTTCGCGTCGTAGGGCCAGCGGTAGAAGCCGAGATCGGCGCTGCCGGTGGCGGTGATCCGCGCCCGTACGGCGTCCGGCACGCTCACCCGTCCGGCGCCCAGGACGTAGGGGGAGGCGTCGAGCCGCTTCGAGGTGGACATCAGCGCGTCCTTGAGCTGTGCGCCGGTCCAGTCGGGGTGCTGCTCGGCGAGCAGCGCGGCGACGCCTGCGACGTGCGGGGTCGCCATCGACGTGCCGCTCATGGTCGTGTAGTCGCCGCTGCCCCCGGTGAGCCGGGAGCGGGCGGCGAGGATGTCGACGCCGGGCGCGGCGAGATCGGGTTTGAGCGCGTTGTCGCCGAGGCGGGGGCCCGCGCTGGTGAAGTAGGCGGCGGTGTCGGTGGAGTCGACGGCGCCGACGGTCAGCGCGGCGTCGGCGGCACCGGGCGAGCCGATGGAGGACGGGGCGCCGGTGTTGCCCGCGGCGACGACGAAGAGGGCGCCCGTCTCCTTCGACAGGGTGTTCACGGCTTCGGCCATGGGGTCGGTGCCGTCGCTGGGCTCGGTCGAGCCGAGGCTCATGGACACGACGTCGGCGTGCACGTCGCGGGCGGCCCACTCCATGCCCGCGATGATCTGGGAGTCGCTTCCCGTGCCCTGGTCGTCGAGCACCTTGCCGACGGCGAGGGTGGCGCCGGGGGCGACGCCCCGCTCCTTGCCGTAGGAGGCGGCGCCGCTGCCGCCGACGGTGGAGGTGACGTGCGTGCCGTGGCCGTCGCGGTCGGCGACCTCCTGGCCCTCGATGAAGCTCTTGCTCCGCGCGACGCGTCCCGCGAGGTCGGGGTGGCCGGCGTCGACGCCGGTGTCGAGGACGGCGACGGTGACGCCCTTCCCGGTGAGCCCCGCGTCCCAGGCCGCCTCCGTGCCGATCTGGGCGTTGCTCTCGGCCAGGTCGGCGCGGACCCGCCCGTCGAGCCACACCTTCCGGATGCCGTCGTCCCGCCGTGTCAGCGTCCGCCAGAACGTCCGCCCCTTGCCGGCGTCGACGGCGGCCCCGCGGATGCTGGGCAGGCTCCGCGTCCGCTCGGTGCCGCGCGGGGCGACCGCCCGGGCGCCCTGGTCGTAGGTGACGATCAGCGGCAGCTCGTCCGTCGCCCGGTCGCCGAGCCCCTGCCGTATCAGCCCGCTCACGTCGAACAGCCGCCGGTCGAGGGTGCCGGACCGCAGATACGGCAGGGCCTCGTCCGGTACGACGGTGATCTCGCCGTTCGCCGTGCTGGTGCGGACGGCGCCCGTCGCCCCGGCGGGCCGCTCGACGGTGACCGTCTTCCTGCCGCCGGGGAGAGGGGTGACGGTGACCTTGTCGCCGGTGACGAGGGTGACCGTGTGCACGGCACCGGCGCCGGCCGCAACCCGGGAGGCGTCCGCGGCCCCCTCCCCGGCGGCGGTCGCCGCGGCCGCGCCGGCCGGCAGCGACGCGAGGACGAGCCCGGCCGCCGCCGCTCCCACCACCGTCCGGCGTCTCGCTGATCGTCTGCTCGGCGTCATCAATGCCTCTCCTCGTGGTCGACGGCACAGGCAGCGGGCAGGGTGGTGCCCGAGTACTGCGAAGAGTGTCAGGCGCCTTGTGTGGCAGGGGAGTTGACGGGACGTGGCGGATTGCCGCCCCGGCGGCAACCCGCCAGGGAGCCGCCCGTGCCCCGGCCCGCCGGCCGGGGCCGAGGGCCGGCGGGAGCGCAAGCCGGGGTGATCCGTCCGTGCCACGGGCACGCGCGGCCGGCGTCCGGTACGCGCGGCCGGGACGGCGCCTCCCCGGTGCCGCCGCCCGTCGGACGGGCCCGGAAAGTTCACCCGTGCGGCGGCGCCCCGGTCGGTCCCCCTCAGCAGGCGGCCTCGCGCGCGGGGCCGCACGATGCCTAGGAGGACCGCCGCCAGGCCGGTCCGTACGGTCCGCGCGCGCTCTCGGGAGGAACTGCCTTGACATCCTCCCCTCCCTGAAGGGAGGGGATTCCTACGGCTCGCGCCGTGGGGGTTTCTGCTTCATCACCGGCTGCCCGCCCGGAGAACTCCGTTGAGGTCTTACACCAGCTCCACAGACAGACACCGCCAGCCCGGCGGCCAAAAGGTTCTTCGCCGCGTTCACGTCCCGGTCGTGGGTCGTCCCGCAGCCGCACGTCCAGATGCGGACGTTCAGCGGCATCCTGTCCCGCAAGGCGCCGCAGACGGAGCACAACTTGGAGGAGGGGAACCAGCGGTCGACCGCGATCACTTCGCGCCCGTACCACTGGGCCTTGTACTCCAGCATGCTCCGGAAATCGGCCCACGCCGCGTCACTGATGGCGCGGGCCAGCTTGCCGTTCCTCACCATGTTCCGGACGGTGAGGTCCTCGATCACGATCGTTTGGTTCTCACGAACGAGCCGAGTGGTCAGCTTGTGCAGGTTGTCCCGGCGCCGGTCAGCGATCCGGGCGTACACCCTGGCAACCTTCCGGCGGGCCTTGGCCCGGTTCGCCGAGCCTTTCGCCTTGCGGGACAGCTCCCGCTGCGCCTTGGCCAGGCGTGCCCGGTCACGGCGCTCATGCCGGGGGTTGGAGATCTTCTCTCCGGTCGACAGCGTCAGGAGGTGGTCGAGGCCGACGTCCACACCGACGGCCGTACCGACGGCGGGCAGCGGCTGAACCGTCGCGTCCTCGACCAGCATGGACACGTACCAGCGTCCGGCCGCGTCCTGGGACACAGTCACCGTGGACGGTACCGCGCCCTCCGGCAGCGGACGGGACCACACGATGTCCAGTGGCTCCGCCATCTTCGCCAGGGTCAGCTTCCCGTCCCGGAACCGGAACGCGCTGGAGGTGTACTCCGCCGACTTCCGCGACTTCTTCCGCGACTTGAAGCGCGGGTATTGGGCCCGCTTGCCGAAGAAGTGGGTGAACGCCGCCTGGAGGTGCCGCAGGGCCTGCTGCAGCGGAACGGAAGAGACGTCGTTCAGGTAGGCGAGGTCATCGGTCTTCTTCCAGACGGTCAGCATCGCCGACGTCTGGTTGTAGTTCACCCGCTCCTGCCGCGTCCACGCTTCCGTGCGCGCCGCGAGAGCCAGGTTGTAGACCTTCCGCACACACCCGAACGTGCGCGACAGCTCGGCTGCCTGCGCATCGGTCGGACAGAAGCGGTACTTGAAAGCCCGCTTCACATGGAAGGTCACGGTTCACATACTACGGCATCAACTTGTGACGGAGGGGAGGCAGTTGGGGGTTCACGCCGGTCCGCCCCGGCGGCGAACCGGCCTTCCCTGCCCTGCTCCACAGGAGCTTCGTTCCCTCCCCCGGCTGAAGCCGGGGGTATCCACAAAGGAGAGTCCCGATGACCGTCCGGCTGGAGCAGTTGCGCCGCTGCCATTTCGCCGTCGACCTGGGGGCCGCGCGAACCCGGGTCTACGTACGGGGGTCCGGGCTGGTGGTCGACCAGCCGAGCGCCGCCGCCGTCAACACCAGGACCGGCTCGCTCATCGCCGTCGGCGAGTTCGCCGAGAAGATGACGGGCCGTACTCCCGACTACATCCGCGTGGTGCGTCCGGTCTCCGGCGGCACGGTCGTCGACATCGAGATCGCCCAGCGCATGCTGCGTCATCTGATCGGCGAGAAGCTGCGCCGCACCCTGCGCCGCAAGCCGCGGCTGCGGGCCGCCGTCTGCGTGCCGCACGACGCGGACCCGCTGGCGCGGCGCGCGGCGATCGAGACGATGCTGGGCCTCGGGTCCCGGAGGGTGGAGCTGGTCGACACCCTGATCGCCGCCGCCGTCGGCTGCGGACTGCCGGTGGAACGCCCCGAGGCCACCATGATCATGGTGTGCGGGGCCGCCGCCACCCAGGTCGCCGTCCTCTCCCTCGGCTCCATCGTCACCGCCGAGCGCATCCCGGTCGGCGGCGAGGCCGTGGACCACGCGATCGTGCAGCACCTGCGCCACCAGCACGAGCTGATGCTGCCCGGCCAGTCCGTGCGCCCCCTGCAGATCGCCCTCTACGGCAACGGCCTCACCCCGTACGGCCCCGTCTCCACCGAGATCCACGGGCGCGACGTCGCCACGGGCCGCGCGCGTTCCGTGCGGGTCGACACCGCCGCCGTACGGAACGCCATCCAGACCCCGCTGACCTCCGTGCTCGACGGCATCGGCAAGGTGCTGAGGTCATGCCCGCCGGATCTGGTGGCCGACCTCGCCGACCGGGGGATCATGATGGTCGGCGGCAGCGCCCTGCTGCCCGGCCTCGACCAGATGCTGCGGGAGGCGACGGGGATGCCGGTGCACATCGCCGAACGGCCCGACGTCTGCGCGGTGCTGGGCCTGGGCGCGATGATCGAGGGCACGATCGAGCCGCTGGTCCTGGACCCGCTGGCGGGCTGAACGGACCCGGCACGACCGGCCCCGTCCCGCCGTGGAGTCGGCGGGGCGGGGCTGTGGCATACGGCGGCGGGGGCCGCGCGGCTCAGTAGGGCAGGATCCGCCCGGACGGAGTGCGCCGGTCGATCGTCGTGTCGCGCGGGATGCTGGGCCGACGGCTGGGCCGGATGCGGATCTGGCGGTTCATGGCGCCCTCCTCGATGACCGGTACGAGCAGCGTCCGTGCCGCCACGCCCTGGCACCCGCCCTTGCCTCAGTCATGCCCACGCCAGAGCGCCTCACGCCCCCGGAAAGGGGCAATCAACATCGCCACGAGCAGAGGAGGGGCGCGGAGGGGGCGGAGCACCGCCTCGCGGGTCCTCTTCGGGACACCTGGGCGGGGGACCCGGAACCGGCTGCCGTGGACCGGCCGAGGCGCAGCCGGTCCGGGGCCGTGATCGGTCGGATCGACTCTTCACGCGTAGCGCGTGGTGGGGCGGGTGGGACTCGAACCCACGGCCGACGGATTATGAGTCCGCTGCTCTAACCGGCTGAGCTACCGCCCCGTTACGGCGCGTCGCGTACACGTGTGCGCGCCGTCTGCCGCAGCATAGCCGCTCATACGATCTCCTGCTCCGGATGATCGGCACCGCATGACCATGAGGACAGCGGGGCGCCCGGAGCGGTTCCACCGGACATGAAAAAGGACCCCTGAAGGGGTCCTCTTCTGTGTGCTCCCCCGACTGGACTCGAACCAGTAACCTGCCGGTTAACAGCCGGCTGCTCTGCCAATTGAGCTACGGAGGACCGAGCTCCCCCGACTGGACTCGAACCAGTAACCTGCCGGTTAACAGCCGGCTGCTCTGCCAATTGAGCTACGGAGGAATGCCTCGTTGCATCGAACGCACCTGCCTGGGTACTTGCCAGAAGGCGCGCGCTCGCTGCGACACATACATTAGCGCAAGCAGGGGGGTGCTCCGCCAATCGGTACTCCCCGTGCCGATGCGAGACCAGGACCTACCGCAAGGAAAGGTGGCCGTCATGCGCTACCGGCTCACATTCGTCGCCGGACTGGCTCTGGGTTACGTGCTCGGCACTCGCGCCGGGCGCGAACGCTACGAGCAGATCAAGAGTTACTACCACCAGGTCACCGAGAACCCGGCGGTGCGCAACACCGCGGAGACCGCGGCCCACCAGGGCCGGGAGTACGCGGGCAAGGCGTACCACGCCGTGAGTGACAAGATGGGCGACCGTGTTCCCGCGTCGGTCGCGGGCCGGGTGCGTTCCCTGCGGGAGCGCGACGGCGCGGCGGCGGACGACTGGGGCACCACCAACACCTAGCCCCCGGCCCAGGCCCGGACAACCCGGAACACACCCGCGCCCGGGGACCGCCGACAGCGGTCCCCGGGCGTCGGCGTGTCCCGGCGGCCCCGCCGGTCCGGGCGTGTCTCGGCGTGACGTGCCGACCGGTACGGACACCTCCTCCGGTACGGCAGAATCACCACATGGGGATAGTCGCCGGGTTGGACAGTTCGCCGGATTTCACTCGCATCGTGGTCTGTGACACCGATACGGGCACCGTGCTGAGGCAGGGTTACGCGCCACACCCCGTGGAGGGTGCCGAAGGCGGTGGCCGCCCCTCCGACGTGGATCCGCAGGCGTGGCTGCTCTCCCTCGGCGAGGCGGCCGGCGGCGGGCTGCTCGAGGGGGTGCAGGCCATCGGCGTCTCCGCGCAGCAGAACGGGCTGGTCCCGCTCGACGCGCAGGGCGGCACCGTACGGCCCGCGCTGGTGGGCGGCGACCGGCGGGCGCAGGTCGCGGCCGCCGATCTGATCGACGCGCTCGGCGGACGCGAGGCGTGGGCGCAGGCGGTGGGCTGTGTGCCGCAGGCCGCGCAGCCGGTGACCAAGCTGCGCTGGCTGAGCAGGACGGAGCCGGAGGCCGCCGCGCGGACCGCGGTACTGCTCCAGGCGCACGACTGGCTCGTCTGGCAGCTGCTGGGAAGGCCGGCGCGCAGGACCACCGACCGCGGCGGGGCGTCCGGTACGGGGTACTGGTCGCCGGCGACGGGCGCGTACCGGCCGGATCTGGTCGAGCTGGCGCTCGGCCACCAGGTGCTGCTGCCCGAGGTGCTCGGTCCGTCGGAGGCGGCGGGCACCACGCCCGAGGGGCTGCTGATCTCGGCGGGCACCGGCGAGACGATGGCGGCGGCCTTCGGGCTCGGCATCGGGCTCGGCGACGCCGTGGTGTCGCTGGGGGCGTCCGGGTCCGTGATGGCCGTCCACCCCGAGGCGCTCGTCGACTCGACGGGGATGATCACCT
This sequence comes from Streptomyces sp. NPDC008313, assembly GCF_042956125.1. Taxonomy (NCBI): domain Bacteria; kingdom Bacillati; phylum Actinomycetota; class Actinomycetes; order Kitasatosporales; family Streptomycetaceae; genus Streptomyces; species Streptomyces sp. NPDC008313. Next base: position 68,000 of record NZ_JBIBFR010000029.1, on the reverse strand, counting down.
CACTGGCCGACGCGACCGGCATGCATCTGCCGGTGGTGAGCACCCTCAACGCCGTACGGGCGCTGCGCGGCGCCGCCGAGCTGCTCGGCGTGCCCGACCTGGAGTCGCTGTCGGAGCTGGCGATGAAGTCGACGCCCGGCGCCCACGGGCTGGTCCTGCTGCCGTATCTGGAGGGCGAGCGGACGCCGAACCTGCCGCACACGGCGGGGACGCTGGCGGGGCTGCGGCGGGAGTCGATGCGGCCGGAGCATCTGGCGCGGGCCGCGTTCGAGGGGATGCTGTGCGGGCTGGCCGACGCGCTGGACGTGCTGCGCGGGCGGGGTGTCGACGTACGGCGGGTCTTCCTGCTCGGGGCCGCCGCCGAGCTGCCCGCCGTGCAGGCCGCGGCACCCGCGCTGTTCGGTGCGCAGGTCGTGGTGCCGCAGCCGGCGGACTACGCGGCGCTCGGCGCGGCACGGCAGGCCGCGTGGGCGCTCGGGGCGTCGCAGGGCACCCTCGATCCGCGGCTTCCCCCGGTGTGGGGCGGGCCGGCGGGGCAGGTGCTGGAGCCGGGCGAGGAGCTGGCCGTCGGCCAGGCGGTGCGGCAGCAGTACGTGTCGGTGCGCGAGCAGACCCACCCCGGGGCGTTCCGGTCATAGCGGGCGGCCGGGCGGGCCGGCGCTGCGGGCCTCATCCGAACGGCCTACGTCCCGCGGCCGAAAGATGGTCCTGCCTTGGACCGCTCTTGGGTTAATCGGTTGAAGTAACACGGGGGAAGTGTCCGACGATAGGGGCCACGGGCAACGAATCGCCTCCGCCGCCGACGCCGAAAGACCCAGTGTGCTCATACGACTCCTGCGGACCTACCTCAGTCCGTACAAGAAACCCATCGCGCTGCTGGTGCTGCTGCAGTTCCTGCAGACCTGCGCCAGCCTCTATCTGCCCACGCTGAACGCCGACATCATCGACAACGGTGTCGTGAAGGGGGACACGGGCTACATCCTGTCCTTCGGCGCCCTGATGATCGGGATCTCGCTGACCCAGGTCGTCTGCAACATCGGGGCGGTCTACTTCGGCGCGCGCACCGCGTCCGCCGTCGGCCGGGACATCCGGGCCGGCGTCTTCGACCGCGTCCAGTCGTTCTCCGCGCGTGAGGTCGGCCACTTCGGAGCACCCTCGCTGATCACCCGCACCACGAACGACGTGCAGCAGGTGCAGATGCTCACGCTGATGTCGTTCACCCTGATGGTGTCGGCGCCGATCATGTGCGTCGGCGGCATCGTCATGGCGCTCGGCCTGGACGTGCCGCTCTCCGGGGTGCTGCTCGCCGTCGTCCCGGTGCTCGGCATCTGCGTGACCCTGATCGTGCGGCGGATGCGGCCGCTGTTCAGGAAGATGCAGGTGCGGCTCGACAAGGTGAACCGGGTGCTGCGCGAGCAGATCACCGGCAACCGGGTGATCCGCGCCTTCGTCCGCGACGACTACGAGAAGGACCGCTTCCGGGGGGCGAACACCGAGCTGACCGAGGTGTCGCTCGGCACCGGGCGGCTGATGGCCCTGATGTTCCCGATGGTCATGACCGTCGTGAACCTGTCGTCGATCGCCGTCGTCTGGTTCGGCGCGCACCGCATCGACAGCGGCGGGATGCAGATCGGTGACCTCACCGCGTTCCTCGCCTATCTGATGCAGATCGTGATGTCCGTGATGATGGCCACGTTCATGTTCATCATGGTGCCGCGCGCCGAGGTGTGCGCCGAGCGCATCGAGGAGGTGCTGGGCACCTCCTCCAGCGTCGTCCCGCCGACCGCCCCGGTCCTCGAACTGCGACGGCACGGACACCTGGAGATCCGCGGAGCCGGATTCCACTACCCCGGCGCCGAGGAACCGGTGCTGCGGTCCATCGACGTGGTGGCCAGGCCGGGCGAGGTGACGGCCGTGATCGGGTCGACCGGCAGCGGCAAGTCGACGCTGCTCGGGCTGGTCCCCCGCCTGTTCGACGCCACCGAGGGAGAGGTGCTCGTCGACGGCGTGGACGTCCGCACGCTGGAGCCCCGGCTGCTGGCGAAGACGGTGAGCCTGGTCCCGCAGAAGCCGTACCTGTTCTCGGGCACGGTGGCCACCAACCTCCGGTACGGCAACCCGGACGCCACCGACGAGGAACTGTGGCACGCGCTGGAGGTGGCGCAGGCCAAGGAGTTCGTCGAGGCGCTGGAGAACGGGCTCGACTCGCCCATCGCGCAGGGCGGCACCAACGTCTCCGGCGGCCAGCGCCAGCGGATCTCCATCGCCCGGACCCTGGTGCAGCGCCCGGAGATCTACCTCTTCGACGACTCGTTCTCGGCGCTCGACTACGCCACGGACGCGGCGCTGCGCGCGGCGCTCGCCCGGGAGACGGCCGACGCCACGGTGGTGATCGTCGCGCAGCGCGTGTCGACCATCCGCGACGCCGACCGGATCATCGTCCTCGACGAGGGCCGGGTGGTGGGAACGGGCCGCCACCACGAACTCATGGCGGACAACGAGACCTACCGGGAGATCGTGCTCTCCCAGCTGACGGAAGCGGAGGCCGCCTGATGGCCGGGCCCATGGGTCGGATGATGGCCGGGGGCGGCCCCGACCAGCACTCGATGGACTTCAAGGGGTCCGGAAAGCGGCTCCTGGCACAGTTCAGGCCGGAACGCGGCACCATGATCGCGATGCTGTCCTGCGGTGTGCTGAGCGTGGCGCTGTCCGTGCTCGGACCGAAGATCCTCGGCCGGGCGACGGACCTCGTCTTCGCCGGGATCGTCGGACGGGAGATGCCCGCCGGGGCGACCAAGGAGCAGGTCCTCCACTCGATGCGCGAGCGCGGTGACGGCGGCGTCGCCGACATGCTCTCCGGCACGGACTTCACTCCGGGCAAGGGCATCGACTTCGGCGCCGTGGGGAACGTCCTGCTGCTCGCGCTCGGCACGTTCCTGGTGGCCGGCCTGCTGATGGCCGTGTCCACCCGGCTGTCGAACCGGGCGATCAACATGACGGTCTACCGGATGCGTGAGGACGTCCAGGCGAAGCTGTCGCGGCTGCCCCTGTCGTACTTCGACAAGCGCCAGCGCGGCGAAGTCCTCAGCCGGGCGACCAACGACATCGACAACATCGGTCAGACGCTCCAGCAGTCGATGGGCCAGCTCGTCAACTCCCTGCTGACCGTCATCGGCGTCCTGGCGATGATGGTGTGGGTCTCGCCGCTGCTGGCGCTCGTCGCGCTGGTCACGGTGCCGCTGTCGTTCGTCGTCGCCAAGCGCGTGGGCAAGCGGTCGCAGCCGCACTTCGTGCAGCAGTGGCGCACCACCGGCAAGCTCAACGCCCACATCGAGGAGATGTACACCGGGCACAACCTGGTGAAGGTGTTCGGGCGGCAGGACGAGTCGGCGAAGCAGTTCGCCGAGGAGAACGACGCGCTGTACGAGGCCGGGTTCAAGGCGCAGTTCAACAGCGGGATCATGCAGCCGCTGATGATGTTCGTGTCCAACCTGAACTACGTGCTGGTCGCCGTGGTCGGCGGTCTGCGGGTCGCGTCGGGCTCGCTGTCCATCGGTGACGTGCAGGCGTTCATCCAGTACTCCCGGCAGTTCTCGATGCCGCTGACGCAGATCGCGTCGATGGCGAACCTCGTGCAGTCCGGGGTGGCCTCCGCCGAGCGGATCTTCGAGCTCCTCGACGCGGACGAGCAGGACGCCGACCCGGTGGCGGCACAGAAGCCCGAGGAGCCGCGCGGGCGGGTCGCCCTGGAGAACGTGTCCTTCCGCTACGACCCGGAGAAGCCGCTGATCGAGGGCCTGTCGCTGAAGGTCGAGCCCGGTCACACGGTCGCGATCGTCGGACCGACGGGCGCCGGCAAGACGACGCTGGTCAATCTCCTCATGCGGTTCTACGAGGTCACCGGCGGCCGGATCACCCTCGACGGGCTCGACGTCGCCAAGATGTCCCGGGACGACCTGCGCTCCCACATCGGGATGGTGCTCCAGGACACCTGGCTGTTCGGCGGCACGATCGCGGAGAACATCGCGTACGGGGCGTCGCGGGACGTCACCCGGGCGGAGATCGAGGAGGCGGCGCGGGCGGCCCACGCGGACCGGTTCGTACGGACGCTGCCCGACGGGTACGACACGGTCATCGACGACGAGGGGACGGGGGTCAGCGCGGGTGAGAAGCAGCTGATCACCATCGCGCGGGCGTTCCTGTCCGACCCGGTGATCCTCGTGCTCGACGAGGCGACGAGCTCCGTGGACACCCGCACCGAGGTGCTGATCCAGAAGGCGATGGCGAAGCTCGCGCACGGGCGGACGTCGTTCGTGATCGCGCACCGGCTCTCCACCATCCGCGACGCGGACACCATCCTGGTGATGGAGAACGGCTCCATCGTCGAACAGGGCACCCACTCCGACCTGCTCGCGGCGGAGGGCGCGTACGCCCGCCTCTACCAGGCCCAGTTCGCCCAGGCGGTGGCGGAGGTCGACTGAGCAGCACACCACGAACGCCGGAGGGGCACATTCAGCCCCTCCGGCGATTGAGGAGCGGGGTCCGGGGCAGCGCCCCTGGAACGGGACGGGAAGGGGCGGAGGGGGCGAACACCTAGTCCAGATAGCCCCGCAGCTGATCCGCGAACGCATGGTCCCGCAGCTTGTTCAGCGTCTTCGACTCGATCTGCCGTATCCGCTCCCGCGTGACCCCGAAGATCCGCCCGATCTCCTCCAGCGTCCGCGGCCGCCCGTCCATCAGCCCGTACCGCAGCTGCACCACCTTCCGCTCCCGCTCCCCCAGCGTCGACAGCACCGCCTCCAGGTGCTCCCGCAGCAGCAGGAACGCCGCCGACTCCACCGGCGACGCCGCGTCCCCGTCCTCGATGAGGTCGCCGAGGGCCACGTCGTCCTCCTCACCGACGGGCGCGTGCAGCGACACCGGTTCCTGGGCCAGCCGCAGCACCTCGCTGACCCGCTCGCCGGTCAGATCGAGGTGCCGGGCGACCTCCTCGGGCGTCGGCTCGTACCCGCGCTCCTGCAGCATGCGGCGCTGCACGCGGACGACCCGGTTGATGAGCTCGACCACGTGGACGGGGACCCGGATGGTGCGGGCCTGGTCGGCGAGGGCACGGGACATGGCCTGGCGGATCCACCAGGTGGCGTACGTCGAGAACTTGTACCCGCGGGCGTAGTCGAACTTCTCCACGGCACGGATGAGACCGAGGTTGCCCTCCTGGACCAGGTCGAGCATGGTCAGCCCGCGTCCCACGTACCGCTTGGCGACGGACACGACCAGCCGCAGGTTCGCCTCGATGAGCCGGCGCTTCGCCATCCGGCCCCGGACGACCAGCGTGTCGAGGTCGAGGGCGAGCCGGCTGTCCAGGTCGCGGGCGCCGCTCAGCTTCTCCTCGGCGAAGAGGCCCGCCTCCACCCGGCGGGCGAGCTCGACCTCCTCGGCGGCGGTGAGCAGCGGGATGCGGCCGATCTCCCGCAGGTACTGGCGGAAGAGGTCGGAGGAGGGCCCGCCGGTGTCGGCGGCGCGGCCGCTGGGCGGCGGCTCGACGTGCTCGGGCGTCTCGGTGAGCTCGACGGCGGCGGGCGGCTCGGTGAGACCGGGGGCTGCGGGCGGCTCCTCCGGGCCGGGCGTGAGGTCCGGGTCCGGCCGGGGCGCGCCCCGCGGATCCGGCGCGGTGTCGCTCTCGGGGTGGTGCGCGGCACGGCTTCGCGGGGGGACCGCCGGTCCTGCGCCGGTCTCCGTGTCCGTCTCCGTGTCCGTGCCGGTGTCGGTGGGGGTGAGGGTCTGGGTCTGCACGGGGGCGACCTCCAGGATGATCGCTGCTGGGGCGTGCGGCAGCGGTACTTCGGGGGCGGAGCCGGCGGCCTTGCCGCTGTCCGTCCGTACACGTTGAGCGGAATCGCGGGGAAGGGGACCCGTCGCGTGCGGGTCGGCCGCGCTCCGAGGACTCAGGCACCGCCACCCAGTGTGGAGTACGACTCATCACCGCCACGAGGGTCGTGCGGTGACTTTTTGCGTCCGGTCCGTGACCGCGCGGTCACTGCGGGGACGAGTGTGCGCTCCTGGGGCTCCGAAACCCGCGAAACCGGGAATCCCGCGCCGTGCGCGCGCCCTCAGAGCGCCTCGGCGCCCCGCTCGCGCAGGGACTGGCCGTACTGCTGGAGCACCCACAACTCGTTCTGCACGGCGGCCAGTTCGGCCGGGTCCCCGTGCGCGCCGAGCCGGGCGAGGGAACCCTGGACGTCGCGGATGCGGCGGTCGACGGCGCGGCGGCGGACCATGACGAGCTGGTCGCCCGCGTAGTTCTCGTCGACGGTCCTGCGCAGGATCGCCTCGACGGCCAGCTCGGTGACCATGGCGCGGACCGCGTCGTCGGGGGCGGCCTCGCGGACCCGGATCAGATACTCCTGAGGCTCCTTGACGCCCGATTCGGCGCCGCCCGCCTCCATGATCGCCTGGCGTACGGCCGCGTACGGCGGGGCGGTGAACTCGTCGGCCCCGTAGGCGTCGAAGGCCGGGGAGACCAGCTCCGGGCGCTGGAGGGCGAGCTTGAGCAGCTCGCGCTCGGTGGCGAACACCGGGTTGCGCAGGGTCAGCGCCGGGCCGCCTGCCTGGGGACGCGCGGCGTGCCCTTCGTACGACGGCTGGGGGCGGCGGCCCTCGGGCGCGGGGCCCTTGCCGCCGCGGTCGCGGGCCCAGCGGGCGAGCTGGGCGACCCGCTTGACCACGAACTGGGTGTCGAGGATGCCGAGCATCCCGGCGAGCTGCACGGCGACCTCGTGCTGGGCCCCGCTGTTCTTGATGCGGGCGACGACCGGGGCGGCCTCGTCGAGCGCGGCGGCGCGGCCCGCGGGGGTCTCCAGGTCGTAGCGCAGGACGATCTGGCGCAGCGCGAACTCGAAGAGGGGCGTGCGGGGCTGGACGAGGTCGGCGACGGCGTCGTCGCCCTTGGCGATGCGCAGCTCGCAGGGGTCCATGCCGTCTGGGGCGATGGCGATGTACGTCTCGGCGGCGAACTTCTGGTCGTCCTCGAAGGCGCGCAGCGCGGCCTTCTGGCCGGCCGCGTCGCCGTCGAAGGTGAAGATGACGCGCGCGGAGCCGTTGTCCATCAGCAGCCGGCGGAGGATCTTGATGTGGTCGCCGCCGAAGGCCGTGCCGCAGGTGGCGATGGCGGTGGTGACGCCGGCCAGGTGGCAGGCCATGACGTCGGTGTACCCCTCGACGACGACGGCCCGGCTGGCCTTGGCGATGTCCTTCTTGGCGAGATCGATGCCGTAGAGCACCTGGGACTTGCGGTAGATCGCCGTGTCGGGGGTGTTGAGGTACTTCGGGCCGTTGTCCGCTTCGTACAGTCTGCGTGCGCCGAAGCCGACGACGTCCCCGCCGATGTCGCGGATCGGCCACATCAGCCGGCCCCGGAACCGGTCGATGGGCCCGCGGCGGCCCTCCTGGGCGAGACCCGAGAGGACCAGCTCCTTGTCGCTGAACCCCTTGCCGCGCAGGTGCCGGGTGAGGTGGTCCCAGCCCTGCGGGCTGTAGCCGACGCCGAAGTGCGCCGCGGCGGCCTGGTCGAAGCCGCGCTCCGCGAGGAAGGCGCGCCCGGTGTCGGCCTCGGGGCTGCTGCCGAGCTGCTCCGTGTAGAACTGGGCGGCGATCTTGTGCGCCTCGACCAGACGGATCCGCTCGCCGCGCTGGTGGGAGGGGTTGTAGCCGCCCTCCTCGTAGCGCAGGGTGATGCCCGCCTGGCCGGCCAGGCGCTCGACGGCCTCCGAGAAGGTGAGGTGGTCGACCTTCATCACGAACGTGATGGTGTCGCCGCCCTCCTGGCAGCCGAAGCAGTGGAAGAGCCCCTTGCTCGGGCTGACCTGGAAGGACGGCGACTTCTCGTCGTGGAACGGGCAGAGCCCCTTCAGGTTGCCGCCGCCCGCGTTGCGCAGCTGGAGGTACTCCGAGACGACGGCGTCGATCGGAACCGCGTCCCGAACCGCCTTCACGTCGTCGTCGTTGATCCTTCCGGCCACGCATGGATTCTACGTGGGCGGTGTGACAGCGGATGCCGTCGTCACTCCGTGAGGCTCTCCAGCGGGACGCGCGGGTCGGCCAGTTTCTCGGCGTCCACCCGGTTCCGGGACCGGATGAGGGCCTGGATCGGCTCTGTGACGTCCCACACGTTCACGTTCATCCCGGCGAGCACCCGGCCGTCCTTCAGCCAGAAGGCGATGAACTCGCGCTTGCCCGCGTCGCCGCGGATCACCACCTCGTCGTACGAGCCCGCCGGTGCCCAGCCCGAGTACTCCATGCCGACGTCGTACTGGTCGGAGAAGAAGTACGGCACACGGTCGTAGGTGACGTCGTGTCCCAGCATGGCTCGGGCGGCGGCGGGGCCGCCGTTGAGCGCGTTGGCCCAGTGCTCGACGCGCAGCGGGGTGCCGACGAGCGGGTGGTGGAGGGAGGCGACGTCACCGGCCGCGTAGATGTGCGGGTCGGAGGTGCGCAGCCGGTGGTCGACCGCGATGCCGCCGCCGTGCTCCCGGCCGGTGAGGGTGAGACCCGCGGCCTCGGCGAGAGCGGTGCGCGGGGCGGCGCCGATCGCGGCGAGCACGTCGTGGGCGGGGTGCTCCTCGCCGTCGTCGGTGCGGGCGGCGAGGACCATGCCGTCCTGGCCGACGATCTCGGTGAGGCGGACGCCGAAGCGGAAGCGGACGCCGTGCTCGCGGTGCAGTTCGGCGAAGACGTTCCCCAGCTCGGGGCCGAGGACCCGGTGCAGCGGGCTCGGCCCGTGCTCGACGACGGTGACCTCGGCGCCGTACTCGCGGGCCGCCGCCGCGACCTCCAGGCCGATCCAGCCGGCGCCCGCGATGACGAGGTGACCGTTGTCCCGGCCGAGGGCGGCGAGGACGCCCTTGAGCCGCTCGGAGTGGGCGAGGCGGCGCAGGTGGTGGACGCCGGCCAGGCCGGTGCCCGGGATGTCCAGCCTGCGCGGCTCGGAGCCGGTCGCGAGCAGCAGCTTGTCGTAGTGGACGACGGTGCCGTCGTCGCCGAAGCGGACCGTCCTGGCGTCCTTGTCGATGGCGTCGACGGTCTGGCCGAGGTGCAGCTCGACGTCGTTCTGCGCGTACCAGGCGGGCTCGTGCACGAAGACGCTGTCGCGTTCCTCCTTGCCGAGCAGGTAGCCCTTGGAGAGCGGCGGGCGCTCGTAGGGGTGGTCGCGCTCGTCACAGATCAGTATCACCCGCCCGGTGAACCCCTCCGCGCGGAGCGTCTCGGCCGCTTTCGCCCCGGCCAGACCTCCTCCGACGATGACGAACGTCTGATCCGCGTCGACCACTTGATGCCTCCTCGTAAGGATGTCGCCACATGCGAGCGTCCCGCACGTGGCGTGCTGCGGGAAGAGGGGGTGACCCGATCAGGCCACCCCGGGGCACATTCCCCGTGCACATGCGCCGCACGCGTGCGCCCCGGGTCCCCGTGCCGTACCGGTCGGCCGTGCCGGGAGCCCCTCCCGTCGTCCCGGTCCGCCCCGTGAGTGTCCGTGCTGGGGCGGCCCCGTGCGTGCGGTTGTCACGGACGCTCCGTGAGGGTCGCGTGCAGGGAGCGGGCCGAGGCGTCGGTGAGCGAGGCGATCTGGTCGACGATCACGCGCTTGCGGGCGCGGTCGTCGGTCGCCTCGTCGAACAGGGCACGGAACTGCGGGTCCAGCCCGTGCGGGGCGCGGGCGGTGAGGGCCTCGGCCAGCTCGGCGACGACGATCCGCTGGTCGGCGCGGAGCCGCTCCTGCTCGTCGCGCTGCATCACGTACCGGTCGGCGACGGCTTTGAGGACCGCGCACTCCAGTCGGGCCTGCCTCGGCACGACCAGCTCGGCCGCGTACCGGGTGAGCCGTGCGGGGCCGCCGCCCGCCGGGCCCGGCTTCTTCGCGCGGTGTCCGTACGCGGCGCGCGTCGCTCCCTCGGCGGCCAGGCAGAAGCGGCCGATGAGCTGGCTCGTGGCGTCCTTCAGCCGGGCCTGTGCGACGGCCGAGCCGTCGTAGCCGTGCGGCCACCACTCCTGCTCCAGCAGGCGGTCGAGGGCCTCGGCCAGCTCGGCGGGGTCGGTGTCCGCGGGCACGTACCGGCCGACGGCGACCGCGAAGACCGCCTGCCGTTCGGGTTCGGCGTGCAGCAGGTTCGGGTCGATGTGGCCGGCGTGCAGTCCGTCCTCGACGTCGTGCACCGAGTAGGCCACGTCGTCCGCCCAGTCCATGACCTGCGCCTCGAAGCACGTACGCCCGGCGGGGGCGCCCTCGCGGATCCAGTCGAACACCGGCCGGTCGTCCTCGTACACCCCGAACTTGCGGGACGCGGGATCGGTGGGGTGGGCGCCGCGCGGCCAGGGGTACTTGGTGGCGGCGTCGAGGGCGGCGCGGGTGAGGTTGAGGCCGACGCTGACCAGGTCGCCGCTCTCCTCACTCCGCACGAAACGCTTGGGCTCGATCCGGGTCAGCAGCCGCAGGGACTGCGCGTTGCCCTCGAAGCCGCCGCAGTCGTCCGCGAACTCGTTCAGCGCCTGTTCGCCGTTGTGCCCGAAGGGCGGGTGTCCGAGGTCGTGCGAGAGACAGGCCGCCTCGACGAGGTCGGGGTCGCAGCCGAGCGCGGCGCCCAGCTCCCGGCCGACCTGGGCGCACTCCAGGGAGTGGGTCAGCCGCGTGCGGGGGCTGGCGTCCCAGGCCACGCTCCTGGTGCCCGGGGTGACGACCTGGGTCTTGCCGGCGAGACGGCGCAGCGCCGAGGAGTGCAGCACGCGCGCCCGGTCCCGCTGGAAGGCGGTCCGCCCCGGCCGTTTGTCCGGCTCGGGCGCCCACCGCTCGACGGCCGCCTCGTCGTACGACGCGTACGGGGCGTGCGAGGCATGCGACGCGTGGGCGCCGTTGACCGGGCCCTCGGGTGCCCTGGGTGCCTCGGGTGCCGTGGACGCGGATCCGGTGTGCGCGGACGGGGTGCCTTCCATCCCCCGACAGTAGACGCAGGCGGTGACAAACGGGGCACAGGGTTCCGTTCAGGCCGCCGCGAGCACCGGTCCGGGGGCGTGTTCGCTGGCGTGCCGCGGGGCGTGTCCGGGGTGCGCGGCGGCCTGGTCGTAGCGGTGCAGGACGAGGCGGGCCATCGCGGGGTGGGCGCCGAGCGGGGCGGCGGCGATCCAGGGGGCGGCCGCCGCGCACTCGGTGGCGAAGCGCCCCGGCGCGGTGAAGTACGAGGCGACGGCGACCCGGTGGCGGCCCCGGGCGGCGAGGGCGCGCACGGCGCCGGGCACCGTGGGCGCGGCGGCGGACGCGTACGCGGGGACGACGGGGACGCCGAGGCGTTCGGCGAGCAGCCGCGCGGTGTGCCGCGTGTCGACGGCGGATTCGGGGTCGCGGGAACCGGCGGCGGCGAGGACGACCCCGCTCACCCGGCGCTCCGCGTCGCTCACGGGCGCCCGCCACCCCGCCTCGGCGAGCCGCGCGTACAGCGTCTCGACGAGCAGCGGGTGCGGGCCGAGCGGGGCGGCGACACGGGTACGGACCCCGGCGGCGGCCGCGGCGTCGGGGATGTCCCGCTTCACATGGTGCCCCCGGCTCAGCAGCAGCGGCACCAGCACGGCGCCCGCCTCCGGACCCTCCCGGAGCCCGGCGAGCGTGTCGGGCAGCAGCGGCGCGTTCAGCTCGATGTGCCCGAGGTGCACGGGCAGCCCGGGGCGCAGCTCACGCACCCGGTCCCTCAGGGCCCGTACGGTGCCGAGCGCGCGGGGGTCCCGGCTGCCGTGCGCCACGAGGACGAGGCCGGGCGGGGCGGAGGCTCTGTTCCCATTCACCCCGCCAGCGTGCCGCCAGGAGATTGCCACCCCGTTGCGCACCTGTCACGGGTGTTTGCGCACACCTCACATCCCGGCATGGAGGGGCGTGAGGGAGGGGCGCCCCGAAAGGGGCGCGGGGAACTGCGCGACCAGCCCCCACGCACCCGCACATGGGGGTGGGTCGCAGGGGCACCGCCCCTGGCAACGGGACGGGAAGGGGCGGAGGGGGCGAGAACCAAACCCGCGACCCCCCACGTCCACCTCTCCGTCAACACCACCCCAGCCACCCCACCCGATCGGAGGACCCACCCCCCATGCGCCCGCCGCGCATCCCACGCCTCCACGCCCCGCGCCTCCACCTCCCCCGCACCCGCCAGGCCCGGCGCCGCACCGTCCAGGCCCTGATGCTGGCCTGCGTCCTCGCGCTCGCCCCCGCGACCTGGATGCGGCTCACCACCGGCGACCACCTCCGTACGACCGACGACCTCCCCCACACGGACGTCGCCGTCGTCTTCGGCGCCGGCCTCTGGGACGGCGAGCCGTCGCCGTACCTCGCGCACCGGCTGGACGCGGCGGCCCGGCTGTACCGGGCCGGGCGCATCGAGGTCGTCCTGGTCACCGGGGACAACAGCCGCGAGGAGTACGACGAGCCGGACGCGATGCGTGCGTACCTCGTCAGGCACGGGGTGCCGGACCGGCGGATCGTCAGCGACTACGCGGGCTTCGACACCTGGGACTCCTGCGTCCGGGCCCGGAAGGTCTTCGGCGTCCACGAGGCGGTGCTGATCAGCCAGGGCTTCCACATCCGCCGGGCCGTCGCGCTCTGCCGGGCGGCGGGCGTCGCGTCGTACGGGATCGGCGTCGACGACAAGCACGACGTCACCTGGTACTACGGGGGCACACGCGAGATCTTCGCGGCGGGCAAGGCGGCGCTGGACGCGCTCTTCGAACCGGACCCGCACTTCCTCGGCCCGAAGGAGCCGGGGGTGGCGCGGGCGCTGGCGACGAAGCGGTAGCGCACGCCGGTGCGCGGCATCCGTGCGATGCCCGCGTGGGTGAGCAGGCGCCCGTGCGGTGCCCACGCCGGTGACAGGCGCGTACGGCGCCCACGCCGGTGAGCAGGCGCGACGGTGCTCGCGTGCCCCTCACAGCCGCCCCCGCCCCGCCGGGAGGTCCCCGTCCCGGCCGCGTAACCAGGTGCGCCCCACCGCGAAACACGCCCGCCGCACGCTGAACGCCATGCAGAACTCCGCGCTCCCCGCGACCTCCGCGACCGCCGCGACGCCCACGCACTGCCCGTACTGCGCCCTTCAGTGCGGGATGAACCTCACGCCCGCCCCCGGCGGAGGCGTGGAGCTGACGGAGCGCACGGACTTCCCGGTGAACCGGGGTGCCCTGTGCGGGAAGGGCCGCACCGCTCCGGCCCTGCTCTCGTCCGCCGTCCGGCTGACGTCGCCGCTGGTCAGGTCGGCGGACGGGGTGCTGGAGCCGGCAGGCTGGCCGGAGGCGCTGGACCGGATCGCCGACGGCCTCACCCGCGCCCGCGAGGACCACGGCCCGGACGCCTGCGGGGTGTTCGGCGGGGGCGGCCTGACGAACGAGAAGGCGTACGCGCTGGGGAAGTTCGCCCGGGTCGTGCTCGGCACCTCGCAGATCGACTACAACGGGCGGTTCTGCATGTCGTCCGCGGCGGCCGCCGGAGTCAGGGCGTTCGGCCTGGACCGGGGGCTCCCGTTCCCGCTGGAGGACATCCCCCGGACCGGCTGCGTGATCCTCGTCGGCTCCAACCTCGCGGAGACGATGCCGCCCGCGCTGCGGTTCGTCACCGAGCTGAAGGAGAACGGCGGCACACTGATCGTCATCGACCCGCGCCGCACCCGGACGGCCGAGCAGGCGGATCTGCACCTGGCCCCCAGGCCGGGCACCGACCTGGCGCTCGCGCTGGGCCTGCTCCACCTCGTCGTGGCCGAGGGCCGCACGGACGAGGCGTACATCCAGGACCGTACGGCCGGCTGGGAGGACGCGCGCGCGGCGGCGATGGCGCACTGGCCGGAGTACGTGGAGCGGATCACCGGGGTGTCCGTGCCGCGACTCCGCGAGGCGGTGCGGATGTTCTGCGAGCCGGAGTCGGCGATGGTGCTCACCGCGCGCGGACCCGAGCAGCAGGCCAAGGGGACGGACACGGTGGGCGCGTGGATCAACCTGTGCCTCGCGACGGGGCGGCCCGGGCGGCCGTACTCCGGATACGGCTGCCTGACCGGGCAGGGCAACGGGCAGGGCGGGCGCGAACACGGCCAGAAGGCCGACCAGTTGCCCGGCTACCGCAAGCTGACCGACCCGGCCGCGCGGCGCCACGTCGCCGAGGTGTGGGGCGTCGACCCGGACTCGCTGCCGGGCCCCGGGCGCAGCGCCTACGAACTCCTCGACGCGCTCGGTACGGACGTCCGGGCGCTGCTGGTCATGGGTTCCAACCCGGTGGTCTCCGCGCCCAGGGCCGCGCACATCGAGGAACGGCTGCGGTCCCTGGACCTCCTGGTGGTCGCGGACGTCGTCCTCTCCGAGACGGCACAGCTCGCCGACGTGGTCCTGCCGGTCACCCAGTGGGCGGAGGAGAGCGGCACGACGACCAGTCTGGAGGGCCGCGTCCTGCTTCGCCGCCGGGCGGTCACGCCTCCGGAGGAGGTACGCAGCGACCTGTACGTCCTGCACGAACTCGCCGCCCGACTGGGCGTGGAGAAGGGCTTCCCGACCGACCCGGAGGAGGTCTTCGAGGAGCTGCGCCGGGCGAGCGCGGGCGGCCACGCGGACTACTCGGGGATCACCTACCGGCGGCTGGCGGAGGAGAACGGGGTGTTCTGGCCGTGTCCGGCGGGGGAGGCGGCGCCGGTGCCGGTGCCGGTCGTCAGCGGGGGGCCCGCGACGGTGTCGCCCGGCGAGCCGACGCCGGTGCCGGTGGCTCCCGGGGCGCCCGCGCCGGTGGCCTCCGGGATGTCCGCGCCGGTGGCCTCCGGGGAGCCCGCGACGGGGTCGCCCGGTGTGCTGCCGGTGTCCCCCGTCGAGCCACACCCCGGCACCCCCCGCCTCTTCCTCGACCGCTTCGCCACCCAGGACGGCCGGGCCCGCTTCGTCCCCGTCTCGCATCGGCCGATCGCCGAGGAGCCCGACGCCGAGTACCCGGTGCTGCTGACGACCGGCCGGGTCGTAACCCAGTACCAGTCGGGGGCGCAGACACGGCGGGTGGCCGAGCTGAACGCGGCGGCGCCCGGCCCCTTCGTCGAGATGCACCCTCGGCTGGCCGAGCGGCTGGGCGCGGCGGACGGCGACGCGGTGGCGGTGGTGTCGCGGCGCGGCCGGGCGGTGGCCCCGGCCCGGGTGACGGCCTCGATCCGCCCGGACACCGTCTTCATGCCCTTCCACTGGCCGGGCGAGGGCCGCGCCAACACCCTGACCAACCCCGCCCTGGACCCGACGTCCCGGATGCCGGAGTTCAAGGCGTGCGCGGTGCGGGTGGAGAGGGTGGAGTAGCCGCGGCCGGACGTCACCCCCGTTCCGTGGCCTCGCTGACCGCCGTGGCCTCCGTGGCGGTCTCCTCCTCCACCCACCGCAGGTAGTCCGCGCTCCCCCGCACGACGGGGGTCGCGATGATCTCCGGCGTGTCGTAGTCGTGCGCGCCGCGCAGATACGCCTCCAGCGCCTCGTACCGCGCGCCCGTGGTCTTGAACAGCACCTGCCACTCGGCAGCGGTCTCGACGGTGCCCTCCCAGCGGTAGACGGACGTGACCGGCCCGGAGATCTGGGCGCAGGCGGCCGTACGGGACTCGACGGCGCCCCGCGCGAGCGCCTCCGCCTTCTCGGCGCTGTCGGTCGTGGTCAGGACGGTCAGCCAGGCGGAAGTCGCCATGGTCCGGGTCTCCCTTCGGGTTCTGGCGGGGCCCTCCCGGGCCTTCGCAGAAACGATTCTCACCCCACACACATCCCCCAGCCCTCCTCTATGGACATGCCATGCCGCGCCCCCTTGAATCGCAGTCAACTTCCGTCCCCCCACGCGCTTCACCAGCGCCTTTTCCCCCTCCCTAGGAGACCGATGAGTCGAATACGGCACATCCGGGGCTCACGCCTCGCCTCCGCCGGCGTCGCCACCGCCGTCGCCGCCCTGCTCGCCGCCGCGCTGACCCCCACCGCGAGCGCGGCCGACCGCCCGAGCCGGGACACCGCCGTCGCCAACGCGGCGGCGGCGCTGGTGGAGGAGGCCGCACGGCTCGGCCTCACCACCGCCGAGGACACCAGCGTCCGTGACGTCACGGTGGACGCGGACGGCACCCAGCACGTGCGCTACGACCGTACGTACCGCCGACTCCCCGTCCTCGGCGGGGACTTCGTGCTCCACCTGGCCCCGAACGGCGATTACCGGGGCGCCGACCGGGCGACCTCCGCCGACGTGGCCGTACCGACCGTCAAGCCCGCCGTCGCCGCGACGAAGGCCGCCGACCTGGCCGCCGCGGCGCTGCGTACGGCTCACCTCGGCGAGACCCTGCGCAAGGTGACCGCCAGGCCGCAGCTGGTCGTCGACGCCCTGCACGGCAAGCCCCGGCTGGCGTGGCGCACCGAGACGGCCGGCAAGGACTCGCTGGGCAACCCGGTGGGCCGCGTCGTCCTCACCGACGCGCGCACCGGTCGGCAGATCGACGCGTGGGACAGCATCGAGACGGCGACCGGCGACGGCAAGTCCCTCTACAGCGGCACGGTCCCGCTGGAGACGACCGCGTCCGGATCGGCGTACCAGCTGAAGGACGCCACGCGCGGCGGCACGTACACGGGCGACGCGCAGAACAAGACGGACCTGTGCGTCCTCACGATCTGCATCAGCCGCGCCCCCGCGACCGTCTTCACGGACTCAAACAACCACTGGGGCACCGGCACGACGTCGGACCGCGCGTCGGCGGCCGTGGACGCCCAGTACGGCACGGACGCCACCTGGGACTACTACAAGGACGTGCACGGCCGGAACGGCATCGCGGGTGACGGCAAGGGCTCGTACAACCGCGTGCACTACGGCAACGACTACAACAACGCCTTCTGGGACGACGACTGCTTCTGCATGACGTACGGGGACGGCGACGGCACGACGTTCGGCCCGCTGGTCGCCCTCGACGTCGCCGGCCACGAGATGTCGCACGGGGTCACGTCGAAGACGGCGGCGCTGACCTACTCGGGCGAGTCGGGCGGCTTGAACGAGGCCACGTCCGACATCTTCGGCACGCTGGTCGAGTTCCACGCGGACAACGCCTCCGACCCCGGCGACTGGCTCATCGGCGAGAAGATCGTGAAGCCGGACTTCGGTGAGTCGGCCCTGCGGTACATGGACAAGCCCTCGAAGGACGGCAGCTCGGCCGACTGCTGGAGCGGTTCGGTCGCCGACCTCGACGTCCACTACTCCTCGGGCGTCGCGAACCACTTCGCGTACCTCCTCGCCGAGGGCAGCGGCGCCAAGGTCATCGGCGGCGTCCAGCACAACAGCCCCACCTGCGACGGCTCCTCCGTCACCGGCATCGGCAAGGCCAAGCTGGGCGCGATCTGGTACCGGGCCCTGACGGTCTACATGACGTCCTCGACGGACTACGCGGGCGCCCGCACGGCCACCCTGAACGCGGCGAAGGACCTGTACGGCTCCGGCAGCACGGAGTACGCCGCGGTGGCGTCGGCGTGGTCGGCGGTCGCGGTGGACTGACCTAACGCACAACACTCTCCGCCCCGGTCACGGCCGGGGCGGAGACACACACGGCGGGAGACAGCTTCGAGCGGGCCCGGTGGTCAGTCGATGACGCGGCGCACCGGCTGCCCCGTGAGGCGGGCGATGGCCTCGAAGTCGGCATCCTGGTGGAGCACGGTCAGCTTGTGGTGCTGAGCGGTGACCGCCACCAGGAGGTCCACCGGGCTCGCGCACTGGTGCCACCCGCGGTCGGCCAGACGCTGCTGGAGCGCGGCCGAGTCGTCCCATGCCGTATCGAGCACGGGATAGTAGGGGAAGGTTTCCCGCAGCAGCCCGTCCGCCTCGTAATACGCCGGGCGCCCTCCGACGGCCCGCAGGTACTCCTGCCGCACGGGCTCGCACAGTCCGACAAGACCCGAGCACACCAGCTGTTCCCATTGCTCGCCGGTCTGACCGCGATAGAAACGGATCAGCGCGCTGGTGTCGATCAGAAACGTCTCACTCACGCGACGTGCCGCTCCACGTCGAGGGTGTCAGCCGGGTCGGGCGCACTGGGCGCCGACTCACCGGAAGGCAGATCGTCCGGCTCCTCGATCACCGAAAAGTCGATCTCCCCGTCGGCAACCATCTGCCGCATCCGCTCCACCGCAGCCGCACGCCGCCGCCGATCTGCCACTTCACGAAGCGCGGCGTTCACCGTCTCCCTCTTCGTGGTCGTACCCAGATGCCGGGCCGCCTCGCTCAAGGCTTCGTCGTCGAGGTCGATCACCGTGCGAGACATAGCGCCTCCCGAGCTCGTATATACACTTTCGGAAAATGATATCACGATGCGTGTACCACACTCGGCGCAAAGGCCCCTCGGCACACCTGGGAGCACAGTCACAGCGACGAGTCGATGCGACTTGCCGCACGACGTCAGCTAGTGCTCTGACCGCATAGGTTCGCCGGGGTGGCGGCGTCGGTGCTCGGACCGGCTGGACTCGGTGTGGGAAGAATTTGAGCGTCGTGGAGCCCATCAAACTAGGCTCCCAGCATGTCTGGTCCGACGTTGGTGATCGAGTTGGCGAAGCCGCTCTCCCCGGCTGCGCTGCGGGAGTTCCGCGCGTTGATGGTGGGGCTCTCCTCCCACTTCGACGAGAAGCGGCCCGGGTTCTTTGACGTCAACGTGCCCGCAGAGCGACTGGGCGTCGAGGACAGGCGAGAGAAGGACTGGCGAAAGCCGTTCCCGCTGCCACTCCTCGGCAACACCATCGCGGACGCGGAGCTCACAGCCCTGGTGGGGTTCAATCCGCAGCGCGAGGACTGGCGTCGGCCCTTCCTGGTCTACTTGATGGGACCAGGTGTCGGCGACGAGAGTACCTTCGAGGCTGAGCACGCGGACGAGCCCGAGGTGGAGGCCATTCTCGGCTTCAGGCCGACCCATGCCGTCAATGTCAGCGCCTGCTGCAACCGCGAGATCGACCACGTGACCACGGCCCTGCTGACCGCTGCTGTCATGGACGTCATCGGAGGCGTGGCCAAAGCCGAGCTGCTGGACGGACAGGCGTCGGTCGTTGCTGGCCTTCCGGGAGTGTCGGGGATCGCGGACGACGACTGGATGGCGCTGGGAACGGCGGAGTTCCTGCGGGCCTGGGTCGGGCGTCCCGCCTTCCGGCTGGTCAAGTAGCCCAGACAGATCCGCGACGGAGGTCGTGCTGTGCCCTGGAACGTTCGCCATGTTGCCTGATCATGCGGCGAGAGCGGGGCGGCCGCTCCAGCGGATGCCTTTCTCGCTGCGGATGCGGGCGCGTTCCTTGCGTTCGGCGGCCAGGACGTCGCGGTGGCGGGCGTTGGCGTTGCGCCAGCGGAGGTAGGCGTGCAGGGCCCGGGTCTGGACGGTGTGGTTGGGGTGGTGGGAGTTGGCGATGGTGAACTGCCTCAGCGGTCCGAAGTGCGCTTCGACCGGGTTCGCCCACGAGGCGTAGGTCGGGGTGAAGCACAGCTCGACCTTGTGTTTCTTCGCCCAGCGGCGGATGTCGGCGCCTTTGTGGGCGGACAGATTGTCCATGATCACGTAGATCGGGGCGCCGTCGGGCCGGGCGGCGCGGCTTGATTTCAGCGCGGCCAGCGTGTTCACGGCTCCCTTCTTGCGCCGGTTCACGCCCCACAGGCGGTCGTCGCCGACCGAGTAGCAGCCGTGGAAGTACCGGACTCCGTGGGTGCGGTGGTAGGTGGCCGGCACCCGGTCGGGATGCTTCCGTTTCGCCCAGCCCGAGCCAGCGGTGGGCCGGATCCCCAGCGGGCCGAATTCGTCAAAGGCGAAGACCCGGTCCGGGAAGCGGTCCATGACGTGCTCGATACGGTCCAACTTCGCCTCACGGTCGGGTCCGGGGACTCCTTCCAGGTCTTGGTGCGCTGGAAGGTGACGCCGCGGCGGGCGAGCAGGGACCGTAATGCCTCGCGGCCGATGCGGATCACCCGGCCGTGCACTTTGCGCAGGTAGGCGACCAGCTTGCGCAGCGACCAGCGGGTGAACGGCTGGCCGAGCTTGACCGGGCGGGTGGTGGCCGTCGCGATGACGAAGTCCTCGTCGTCACGGCTGAGTTGGCGGGGACGGCCTCCCGCCCACTGAGGGTCCAGGCAGGCCAGGCCCTTCTCATTGAACGCGTGGATCACATCCCGGACAGTGTCCTCGTCGGCTGCCACGAGTTGGGCGATCACCGGCACTCGGTTCCCACCGGCCGAGGCCAGCAGCATCATCGCCCGCCGGTAACGCACCGAGCTGGTGCTGCCCCGGCGCACGATCTGCTGCAGCTTCTGCCCCTCCTGGTCGGTCAGTCTGCGCACACGGACGGGCTCGGCCACCGCGCCTCCAGCGGTCGGATCGGACGTCACCGCACATCCAACCGCTACAACCGCCGACCCGGCGAACCTATGCGGTCACAGCACTAGCGACGCCCAGCTCGCACCACACAGCCTTGCCGACCCCCAGCTCGTCCACGCCCCAGCGGTCCGCGACCCCGGCGACGATCAGCAGCCCCCGCCCGAACATCTCGTCACTGCCCGCCTCTCGGAGCCTCGGCCGTAACTCCCCCTTCGGGTCGGACACGGCGATCCGCACACACCGCTCGCCGAGCGCCAGCTCCACCCGGAAGAGCCGGTCACGGAGGCACCCGTGCAGCACGGCGTTCCCGCCCAGCTCGGAGACCAACAGAGCGGCGTCGTCCGCGAGTTCCGGATGGCCCCACTCCCCGATCAGGCGATGAGCGCGGCGACGGGCCAGGGTGACGCTCCTCGGGAACGGGGTGTAGTCGAGCCGGTCGTACCGAAGCGGCGCGTCCGGCTCCACCGACAGGTGGGGGCGACCATGTCGCTCACCTCCGGGCAGGGACGAGTGGCACCAGACACGAACTGGTGCCGCTCTGCGAGCAGTTCCTCACGGAAGGTAGCGCCGTGGCCTCGGTGCGTTCAACCTCTACCCAGTAGATATCCACCGACCGTGTTTGCCAGCGCGACTCCACGCAGAGCAGACTGACCCCGCACGGCCCTGAAGGAGCAGCGAAGTGACGCCACGTCAGCCACAGCAGGGGAACAGCACATCCAGCGTTCTGGGGCGCAGGCTGGGATCTGAACTCCTCAGGATCCGCACTGCGGCCGGCCTCACCCAGCCACAGGCCGCAAAGGTACTTTCCGCTTCGACGGCGAAGATCGCCAAGATGGAGGGCGGCTGGGTGCCTGTGCGGGATCCGGACATCCGAGCCCTCTGCGACCTGTACGGCGTCCATGACCCCGGCGCCGTCGGCGGACTCCTGGAGCTGGCGCGGATCGACCGCGAGCGGCGCAAGGCCAAGGGCTGGTGGGACGACTACCGCTCAGCACTCGGCGTCATGCACGAATACGTCACCCTGGAACACGCGGCCAGGACCATCAGGACGTGGCAGCCCGCCTTCATCCCCGGGCTTCTCCAGACTCCGGACTACGTACGGCGTCTGAGACAGGGTGACCCCACGCCCACCATGGCAAGGCGGCAAGGCCCTGACGAAGAGTTCGTGACCGCACGCCTGGCACGCCAACAACGCCTGCATGACGACCGCCCGCTTCACTTGCATGCCGTGATCTACGAGGCGGCACTGCGGAACTTCCCAGGGGGAGCCGAGACGGCCCGAGGACAGCTCGATCACCTGTCGACGATGACCGAACTGCCGAACGTCTCCCTCCAGGTCTATCCGTTCAGCTCAGGTCCCCACCTCGGGCTGAACAGCTCGCTCAACATCATCTCGTTCGCGGAGCCCGGGGCCATGGACGTCGTCTACTCGGAGGTCCCCTTCACCCAGCTCTGGATCGAGGGCGGCGAGGGCACCGCCGCTCACGTCGAACTGTTCCAGTACATTGCCGAACGATCACTCGATGAGCGACAGTCCGCCCTGCTCCTCCACAGCCTGCGTAAGGAACTGTGAGCCGTGCCCACCTTTCACTACCGCAAGTCCAGCCACAGCAATTCTGAGCACGAGTGCGTCGAAATAGCCACCAACATCCCCACCACCGTGGCCATACGCGACTCCAAGCACCCCACCGGCCCAAGCCTCCGCGTCAGCCCCACCACGTGGACGGCCTTCCGCACCGCCCTCACGAACAGCCGGGCGTTCGCGACGCCGTCGTAGGGACACCGGACTGGCCGACTACCAGTACTCGGGCTCCTGCCACTGGACGACCTCCGGACGCCGCCCTCCGGCGGACAGAAATTCCTTCACAGCCCGACGCACGAGGGCGATGTCGATCTCCGAATTGCCCAGGAACTCTGTCGCGTTCCCCATGATGGAGTAGGAAACTTCGTCCCGCCTCTTCGAGGAGGGATCAAGCGAGACGAAGTTGCCGTCATCCATGAAGGCGAGAACGCCGACCTGAAGGTCCCCGTCAGCCCCGACCAGCAACTCGTGGTCCGGAACCCCTGCGGGCATGAGGGAACGTTCCAAGCTGTGCAGTGCGGCCATATTCTCCGATGGCGGGCTCACAAGGAGCGCGTCGATCAAAGCATCGACGTCACTTGAGCTACGCAGCAGAACCGGACGGTCCCCATGCTCACGCCGGTAGTACGCCTGCACCCGACCGTGCGGCACTTCACACCTCCATAGCCCAAACGCTCATCGCCATCTTCAATTCTTGGAAACAACCAGCAAGCTGTCGTGCCCACGGAAGGGCGGATGAAGCCAGTCGGAGGGTAGCAATCGCCTCCGAAAGGAGCCCTTACGCTGGGGTGGTATCAGCTGAGTACCGCCGTCGGACTACGGCTCCCCCGGGCTCTCCCACTGGACTCTGTTCACTCCGTCCGAGTCAGGCACTACGGCGCACCAATCACCCATCACCCTGTCCGCCAGCATGAGCGAGAAGCCCTCACCCGTGACCTCTGCGAGCGTATCGGCACCACCGGGGTAGGCCCGGTAGGTCAACTCGCCGGGCAACAGTGGGGCCATGAAGGCAGTGAAGTCGTCCTCCAGTAGCTCAGACCTGGGCTGCAACTCCGGCTCAGTAGCCGCGCAGACCAGGGAGCGTGGCCGCACGAGCCGGGCCAGTTCGGTTGCGTTCTCCCGAGTCACACGGAACCATCTGCATCCGTATGCGCCGTACGCCCATCGCTCGCACAGCAAGCTAAAGCGCTCGGAAGCCTCCGCCACCCTCACCCAGAAGCCCTCGTCCGCCACACTATCGACTGGCCTCGAGATCTCTGTGGGTTCAGGAAGTGCGTCGCGCCACCGGAGAACCACGCTCTGGCCACGGAACCCCGCCAGCTCGGCAGCGATCGCTTGTGTCATATAGAGGTGCACAGCCCCGTCCCATCCCGACTCGATCAGAATTCGGCCCGGGGCGGAGAGATGACAATAGGGCCCGCGCCCGGCTGCCATTCCCTCGACAAGCTCCATCGCTTGCGGACTGCGGACCTCCACGCCGTTACGAAGGCCAAGAAGACAACTAGATAGGGGTTCACCCACCAACAGGTCACCAACCGTCATGAACTTAGCGCCGCTCTTCCCAATTGCCGCCCAGATGACGTGGCGAAGCTCGGCCGCGTACGAACTCCATTCTTCTGCGTCCGCCAGCTCCTCTCGCACACGCTCGCTGCGAGGGCTGATGATCAGCTCCTTGCTTACTTCTTCAGCCATTTAAGTCCCATCAGTTCTCCGTTTGCACCGATGTCCAGTCCGTAGGTGCCATCTCGGGCCGAGTCCTTGGTTGACTGAAACGGATTCCGGTCATTTGATCCCTTGAATACGGCATCCCTATTATGTCCGGTGCGGTCGAAGGTGAGGAGCGGCGGCGCGTTGCAGCACCGGTGGTGGCGTCGACGGCGATCTGGGTGGAGGCCTGGGTGTCCCCCATCAGGTACGTGACCTTGCCATTGGTCCCGGTGGAAGCTTCGCTGGTCCGCATCGCGACTGTGGTGGCGCCGAGGGAGTAGTAGCGCGTGGCGGTGGCAGAGTCGCCGTCGGTGGTGCGGAGCTCGGTGCCGCCCAGGGAGGCGACGGTTTCCTGTGGGGTGATGCGGAGGAGGAGGTTGCCGTCGGCGTCGTAGGTGTAGCGGGTCAGTTCGCTGCCGGTGGACTTGGTGGTCTTGACCGAGGCCAGCCGTGCCAGCTGCGTCCAGGTGTAGTCGGTGGTGGTGTCGCCCTCTACGCGCTGCTTCATGGAGCCATCGGCGTAGTACGTGTACGAACCGGCCTTCGTGGTGGTGCCGGAGGTGACTTGGTTGACCTGGCGGACGCCGTGTGGCGGGTCGGTGTTGGCGGTGGTCCAGGTGCCGCTGTCGTCGTAGCCGGGGTAAAGGTAGTCGCGGGTGGTGGCCTTGCCGGTGGAGTCGGTGTCGGTGAGGGACTGGAGGTTACCGAGGCGGTCGTAGGTGTATGCGGTCTGGTAGGGGGCGGTGCCCGTGAAGTCGGACGTGGACTTGGTGGTGTCAGCGCAGATACCGGCGGTGGCGTGGGTGTAGGCGAGCGTCAGTCGGTTCTGGTCGTCGTACTGGAAGCACTGGGACTGGGCGGTCTGGCCGTTTGCCTGTTCGCGCAGTTCGGTGAGCTTGCCGTTGAGGTCGTAGGCGTAGGTGTCTTCCTGCGCCTCGCTGACCAGTTCGTTGATGGTGGTCGTGGTGCCGATCGACTTCAGCTGGCGGGTGCCATTGCTGTCGTCGTAGGTGTACTGGCGCTGGGCGCGCACTCCGCTGGTGTCGAGTTCGGCTCCGTAGTCGCGTTCGACCAGGCGGCTGTAGGCGTCGTAGGCGGTGTCGTCGATGTACACCGTGCCGCCCAGGCTGCTGGTCAGCCGGTAAGGACGGCCGTAGTCGTCGTAGGCAGTGGTGACTGTCTCCGCGTCGAGCCCGCCGGCCTTCGGGTAGGCGGTGGAGGTGACGTGGTCGGCGGCGTCGTAGGTGACGGACGTGGTGTAGCTGCCGGCCAGGCCGTCGACGCTCGCGGGCAGCGTGACGGTGCTGTTCAACGCGCGGCCTCGGGCGTCGAACGCACCGGTCTTGGTGGTGTAAGTGGTGCCGTCGGTGTCGCGGCTGACGGCGGAGGTGATCTGCCCCTTGCCGTTGGTGACGGCGGGGTCGTCATAGATCCAGGCAGCCAGTTCGTCGGCGCCACTGGTGACTGAGCGTGGGAACGTGCACAGGCCTGACGACGGTGAAGTGCCGGTGGTCGTGGGTGGCGACGCCGTCCAGTCCCATCCGTTCGGCGACGGCGATGACCGAGGCGTCGACCGAGCCGAGCGGGAAGTCGGCGTACTGGAGGATCAGCTCGCTCACACGGTGCAGGTCGTCCTTCGTCAAGCCCCACGCGGCCGCTCCCCCGCCCTGGTCACCCGTTCACACCCCCCGTCCGCGCGGCTCGGGTTCTTTTGCCCGACACGCCGAGGGGGTGGCGCTGACCTGCTGGAATGCGAGGGGTTTCGTTTCTCCGTGTCCCCCGTCCGGCAGTGGTGTACGGCGTTTCTGACATGCCATCAGCAAGCGGCCGGCGGCTTGTGCCACTTACCTCGGAAGGGCAGGGCACGGCCGACGCAGTGGCACATTGGGGGTGCCGCGGGCCGGGCCTCTCGGAGGAGCGAGCACGATGCGACGTACGACCCGTCTGCTGACCGGTACCGCACTCGCCGTCACCGCCGCGGGTCTCGCCACCGCGCCCGCGTACGGCGGAGGCGGCGGCACTCTCGAGCTGTCCCCCGCCACCGTCGCCCCGGGTGCCGAGGTCACGGTGAGGACGGCGGCCTGCGACGGTACCGGCGTGGCGACGGGGGACGCGTCGGCGGTCGGCTCCGGGGTCTTCCCGCTGGCGCCGGGTTCGCACAAGAAGGACGCGACCGGCCGGTTCAAGGTGCCCGCGAGCGCCCAGCCGGGCACGTACGAGATCGTCGCGAAGTGCTCGCGCGGGGGTGACCGTGTCACCGGAGACCTGGTGGTGACCCTGACCTCCACCTCCGCCCCCGCCCAGCAGCACGTGTATCCCCGGGGGAGCGTCAAGACGGGCGTCGGCGGCGCACTCGGCACCGACCCCACACAGACCGCGGCAGGCGTGGCGGCACTGGCCGTCGCCGCCGCGGGCGGTACCTGGCTCCTGCATCGCCGGGCGAGAGGCGACGGGATCTGACTGGACACCTCCGCTGTCCACCGGTACCGCCATCCCTCCCCTCCGGGTCCGACGCCCCTCGCGGCCCGGAGGGGTACGGGACACGGACGCACGAGAAGAACGGAAAGGGGGTACGCGGATGTCGCCACGAGGTACGCGGTCACGCGGACCCGGCAACCTCGGCATAGCCACCGTCACCGCGATCGCCCTCTGCTGCGGCGCGTGGCTGGTCCGCAGCGGAGCCGAGACCCACGCACCGCCCCAGCCGTCGGCGGCCCAGTCCGGTACGCACCGGTCGGCCACCGCGGACGCCGCTCCCCCCGCCGCCCCCGCCCTGCCC
Source organism: Streptomyces sp. NPDC008313 (assembly GCF_042956125.1). Lineage (NCBI taxonomy): Bacteria > Bacillati > Actinomycetota > Actinomycetes > Kitasatosporales > Streptomycetaceae > Streptomyces > Streptomyces sp. NPDC008313. Next base: position 41,551 of record NZ_JBIBFR010000029.1, on the reverse strand, counting down.
CACTCCCCGCCCGAGCGGATCCGCATCCCCTCCATCGGCGTGGACGCGCCCCTCATGGGCCTCGCGCTCACCCCGCAGGGCAGCCTGGACGTCCCCCCGGCCGAGAAGAAGAACCTGGCCGGCTGGTACGAGGCCGGCACCACCCCCGGTGAGACCGGCACCGCCGTCGTCGCGGGACACGTCGACAACGCCGAAGGACCCGCCGTCTTCTACCGGCTCGGCGCCGTCCGCAAGGGCGCCGCCATCGAGGTGCCGCGCCGCGACGGCACCACCGCCCGATTCACCGTCGACGCGGTCGAGGTCTATGACGCCCGCGCCTTCCCCGACGAGAAGGTGTACGGCCCCGCGCACCGCCCGGAGATCCGCGTCATCACCTGCGGCGGCGGCTACTCGAAGAGCACCGGCTACCAGGGCAACGTCGTCGTCTTCGCCCACCTCACGGGCAGCACCCGCTGAGCCCCGGCGGCGGCACCGGCCGCTACGCGATCCACTGCTCGTAGGCCAGGTTCGCCACCAGCGCGAAGACGACCGTCAGCAGCACGACGCGGACGAAGCCGCTGCCCTTCTTCAGCGCGGTGTGCGCGCCGGCCATCCCGCCCGCCAGGTTGAAGACGGCCATCAATCCGGCCAGTTGCCACAGCACCGTGCCCTGCCAGGCGAACATCCCGAGGGCGCCCGCGTTGGTGCAGCAGTTCACGATCTTGGCCGTGGCGGAGGCGGTCACCAGGTCGAGGTGGAGGACGGCGGTCAGCGCCAGCACCAGGAACGTGCCGGTGCCGGGGCCGATGAACCCGTCGTAGAAGCCGATGCCGAGCCCGGCGAGACCGATCGCGGCGAGAACACGGCGGGGCGAGGCGGGGCCGGTCGCGGGCGCCGTGCCGAACGCGGGCCGGAAGATCACGAACGCCGCGACGCCGAGCAGGACGACCATGATGACCGGCTTCAGCACCTCCGTGCTCATCCCGGCCGCGAAGAACGCCCCGCCCATCGAACCGGCGAGCGCGGCGAGACCGATCCGTACGGCGAGCCGCACGTCCACGGGCGCCTTGCGCGCGTACGTCACCGCCGCGCCCGTGGTGCCGACGATCGCCACCGCCTTGTTGGTGCCGAGCGCGTACGCCGCCGGGGTCGAGCCCGGCAGCCCCAGCAGCAGCGCGGGGAGCAGCAGGAGCCCGCCGCCGCCGACCACGGCGTCGATCCAGCCGGCCGCGAGGGAGGCGAGGCACAGCACGATGACGGTGGTCAGCGATATGTCGGGCATGAACGCGACCCTATGTACGGGCGGGTGCACCGTCCATGGATCTGAGGGTCTTCTGAGCTTCGGCGCACCGGCCGCGGGCCCCGTGGCGGGTTCTGGGCGTCACGCCGTCGACCTCAGGTACCGCAGGACCGCGAGCACGCGGCGGTTCCCGGTGTCCGAGTACGTCAGGTCGAGCTTCGTGAAGATGTTGGCCACGTGTTTCTCCACGGCTCGCTGGGAGACGGTGAAGGCCTCGGCGATCGCGTGGTTCGTGCGGCCCTCGGCCATCAGCGCGAGCACCTCGCGTTCGCGCGGCGTGAGCGTGTCCAGACCCGAGCGGCGGCGGCTCGCGCCGAGGAGCTGCGAGACGACCTCGGGGTCGAGGGCGGTGCCGCCCGCCGCGACCCGCTCCAGCGCGCCCACGAACTCGCCGATGTCGACGACCCGCTCCTTGAGGAGGTAGCCGACCCCGGCGGGGCCGTCGGCGAGGAGCTGCGCCGCGTACGTGGTCTCGACGTACTGGGAGAGGAGCAGGACGCCCGTGCCGGGGTGGTCGGCCCGCAGCCGGACCGCGGCCCGTACGCCCTCGTCGGTCCGGGTGGGCGGCAGCCGGATGTCGACGACGGCGACGTCCGGCCGGTGCTCGGCCACGGCCGCCACGAGCGTCTCGGCGTCCCCGACGGCCGCCGCGACCTCCACGCCCCGCATCCCGAGCAGCTGGACGAGGCCGTCCCTCAGCAGGGCGGAGTCCTCGGCGATGACGACACGCATGGCTTCCCCCGCGTTGCGGTGCTCCTGGTACGGCACCTGGGTGTTCTCAGTACGGCAGTTCGACGGTGACCACCGTAGGGCCCCCCGGCGGGCTGTCGCAGTCGAGCGTGCCGTCGACGGTGCGTACGCGGGTGAGCAGCCCGGTCAGTCCCGTGCCGGCGCCGACGACCGCCCCGCCGCGTCCGTCGTCGCGCACGCGCAGTCGCAGCAGTCCGTCCCGTGCCGTCACCTCGATGGTGACGGAGCCGGCGCCGCTGTGTTTGGTGGCGTTGGCGAGGAGTTCGGCGGCGCAGAAATAGGCGATGGACTCGACGGCGGGGGCCGGCCGGTCGTCGAGCACGGCGGTGACCCCGGCGGGCAGTGCGCTGTCGGCGGCGAGGGTGGCCAGCGCGGTGTCCAGGCCCTGGTCCAGGGCGGGAGGGTGGATGCCCTTGACGAGGCCGCGCAGGTCGGCGACGGCCTGGGTGGCGTTGCCCTGCGCGGTGTCGACGACGGCGAGCAGGCGCTCGGGGTCGGCGCCGGAGCGGATCAGCTCCCGGATCATCGTGAGGTGCATGGCGATGCCGACCAGCCGGGCCTGCGCCCCGTCGTGCAGGTCGCGTTCGATGCGGCGCAGGGTGGCCGCGGCGTCGTCGACGGCCTGGGCCCGGGTCTCCTCCAGGATGTGGATGCGGCGGTCGGCGGCGCTCGGGCCGAGCAGCGCGACGAGCAGCATCCGGTGCGGGGCGAGCGCCCGGCCCAGCAGCCAGGAGGCGGTGGCCAGAAGGATCAGGCCGACGGCCACCGGGATGAGCCAGCGCGGCCAGGAGTCGAGCTGGACACCGGCGACCTCGAGGGAGACGTGGCGGCCGTCGCGGTTCTCGTAGTTCCAGCGCGCGACCAGGGGGTGGAGGGTGAGGAGTACACCGCAGGCGTAGCCGACGAGGACAGCGACGAGGCCGAGGACCGCGGTGAAGGGGGCGGTGAGCGCGCAGGCGACGGCGCGCCGCCCGGTGCGGTCGGCCAGCAGGGCGCGCCGTCGGCCGAGGAGGCCGGTGCCGGGCCTGCGTTCCGGTGCGTCGATCCGCACGCCCAGCAGGCGGCGCGCGAGCCCGCGTTGGAGTGAGCCGAGTGCGAGCGCCAAGCGCACGGTGGCGGCGACCAGCCACAGGCCGAGGGTGGTCACCGACAGAGCGCCGCCGACCAGCAGACCGGCGAGGGTCAGGACGAAGCCGGCCAGGGCCAGCGGGAAGGCGATCACCCCGTACAGGAGCAGGGCGAGGGGGCGCCGCCCGAAGGGGAAGGCCGTGAGTGCGCTGAGGCGGTGCATCTGAGGTCAACCTGCCGGTACGGGCCCGTGGGCGGGCCGTCGGGGACGTTACGGAAGGAGCGCCGCGGCGAGGCGGAGTTGTACGGCGGCCATGGCCCGGCCGAGCCACGGCATGAGCAGCAGGAAACCGATCCCGCCGACGACCGCGTGGAAGGCCCACGCCCCGGCGAAGGTGGGCCCTCCCCAGGCGTCGGCGTAGTCGGAGCCGGCGCGCAGGGGCCAGGCGAGGTTCATGGGGACGATCGACCAGCCGTAGAGGGTGACGGCGGCCACGGCGAGGTCGAGCGGGGCGGCCAGCGCCGCGTGCGCGACTCCCCGTGCGCGGCGGGGCGAACCGGAGTGCGCCCCGTGCCGTGCATCGCCGGGCGACCGGGCGGGCGCTCCGTCCCGTACGTCGCCGGGCGCACGCTCCACCGCGAGGAACCGCCCGACCAGTGCCCGCTGCCACCGGCCGACCGGGGCGCCCAGGAGACCCAGGGGGACGCAGAGCACACTGACGGGCAGGGCGATCAGCGCGTACGCGACCGCGCGCCAGGTCCGCGCGGTGAACGGTTCCCGCAGGAGCCGCCGGGCGTGCGACGCCACGGAGGCGGGGACGGCACGGACGGCACGCGCCCGCGGGGTCGACGCCGGTGCGGGCGCCGGTGGCGGCGCCGCTGCGGGCCCCGGTGCGGGCGTCGAGGTCTGCGGCAGTGCGCATGTCTGCTCGTGAACGGTGGTCATCGTTGCCCCCAGGAGTGAGCCGGATACGAGTGGAGACCCCAAGACTCCCGGTTCCGCGTCCCATGATCGATCGTGCCGGCACGAGAGTCCGGGGTTCGGTAAACCCCACCCGCGCCCCACAGCGAGCGTGCCCCCGCTCCTCACATCCGCGCCCCGCCGCCCTCGTGAACCCTCACATCCTCCCCCCATCCCCGCTGAGGGCAGCGTTCCCCCCGGGAAACAGTGGGGATGTCACCGGGTAACGTCGGCACCGCACGCTGCGTGCATGACCTCGAATACGCGTGTGGTGGTGATCGGCGCCGGACTCGCGGGCGCCCGGCTCGCCCGGCGGCTCGGCGAACTGGGCACGGACGTCGTGCTCGTCGGCGAGGAGGAGCACACCCCGTACAACCGCGTCCTGCTCGCCGAGGTGCTGGCCGGGCGGTACGCGCCGGAGGTGATCGCCCTCCCGTCGCCCGCGCGGCTGACCCGCGCCCGGGTGGCCCGCGTCGACCGCGCCGCGCGGACGCTGCACTGCGCGGACGGCTCGATGATCGCGTACGACACGCTCGTGCTGGCGACCGGCTCGAACCCGGTGCTGCCGCCGCTGCGGGGGCTGTTCTCCCCCGGGCGGCACGAACTGCCCGAGGGTGTGCACGCGTTCCGCACCATGGACGACTGCCTGGGGCTGTCCAAGGCGGTCCGGGAGGGCGCGCGCGCCGTCGTCATCGGCGGCGGGCTGCTCGGCGTGTCCGCCGCCCGCGCGCTCGCCCTGCGCGGCGCGCAGGTGGTGCTCGCCCAGCAGTCGGAGCGCCTGATGGAGCGGCAGCTCGACCCGTCGGCGTCCGCGCTGGTCCACCGGCACCTCACCGGCCTCGGTGTCGAGGTGCACACGGAGAGCCGGGTGCGCGGGATGCGCTGCCTCGGTGACGCGGTCCGCTCGGTCGAGATGGCCGACGGGTACGCCCTCGACGCCGACCTCGTGGTCCTGGCCTGCGGTGTCCACCCCCGGGTGGGCCTCGCACGCGACGCGGGCCTCACGGTGCACAAGGGCGTGGTCGTCGACGACGAGCTGCGCACCTCCGACCCGCACATCCGGGCGATCGGCGACTGCGCGCAGCACGCCGGCACGGTGTACGGGCTGGCGGCACCCGCGCTCGAACAGGCGGACGTACTCGCGGAGCTGCTGGCCGGTGGCACCGACGCCCGCTACACCGGCACCCGCGCGCTGACCCGGCTCACCCTGTCGGGACCCGCGGACGCACTCGCGGCAAACGCCCTCGCCCCGGCCCCGCCCGGCCCCGCCTCCTCCGCTCCCACCCCGTTCGACCTCGCCGCCTTCGGCGAGACCGACGCGCGTCCCGGCGACGACGTCATCCAGCTGACCGACGCCACCCGCGGCACGTACCGGAAGGTCGTCGTGCGCGACGACCGGCTGGTCGGCGGCGTGCTCGTCGGAGAACTCGGCACCGTCGGCGCGCTCGCCCGCGCCTGGGAGGGAGCAGAGCCGCTCCCCTCCGACGGCGCCCCCCTGCTCCACCTGCTCACCAACGATGGAGGCTCCTGATGTCCACGACGGCTCTTCGTGACCGGCCCCGCCCCACGATCGTGCTCGTCGGCCACGGCATGGTCGGCCAGCGCTTCCTCGAAGCGCTCGCCGAGCGCGGCCTGACCACCACGCACCGGGTGGTCGTGCTGTGCGAGGAGCCGCGTCCCGCCTACGACCGCGTCCAGCTCACCTCGTACTTCTCCGGCCGCACCCCCGACGAACTCTCCATGACCGACCCGGGGTTCATCGAGAAGCACGGCATCGAACTGCACCTCGGCGACCCGGCCGAGACGGTCGACCGGGCGGCGCGGACGGTGACGGCGCGCTCCGGGCTGACCGTGGCGTACGACACGCTGGTGCTCGCGACCGGCTCGTACCCGTTCGTCCCGCCGGTGCCCGGCAAGGACGCCGAGGGCTGTTTCGTCTACCGGACGATCGAGGACCTGCTCGCCATCGAGGAGTACGCGAAGGCGCGCGCCACGACCGGCGCGGTGGTCGGCGGCGGGCTGCTCGGCCTGGAGGCGGCGGGCGCGCTGAAGGGCCTCGGGCTGGCCGCGCACATCGTGGAGTTCGCTCCGCGTCTGATGCCGGTGCAGGTCGACGAGGGCGGTGGCGCGGCGCTGCTGCGCACCATCGAGGAGATGGGCCTGAGCGTCCACACGGGCACGGGCACACAGGAGATCGTCACCGGTGCCGACGGCGCCGTGACCGGCATGAAGCTGTCCGACGGCTCCGAACTCGCCACGGACCTGGTGGTGTTCTCCGCCGGTGTCCGGCCCCGCGACCAGCTGGCCCGCGACTGCGGTCTGCCGGTCGGCGAGCGCGGCGGCATCGCTGTGGACGAGCGCTGCCGCACCGAGGACCCGCACGTGTACGCGATCGGCGAGTGCGCGCTGGCCGTGGACGGCCGCGTGTACGGCCTGGTCGCGCCCGGCTACGAGATGGCCGAGACGGCGGCGGCCGCGATCGGGCGGGCCGGGGACGAGAACGCCGAGGGCACGGGGACGACGTTCACCGGCGCCGACCTGTCCACCAAGCTCAAGCTGCTCGGCGTCGACGTGGCCTCCTTCGGCGACGCGCACGGCGCCACCGCCGACTGCCTCGACGTCGTCTACTCGGACTCCCGCTCGGGCACGTACAAGAAGCTGGTCATCGGCCGGGACGGTGAGCTGCTCGGCGGCATCTTGGTCGGCGACGCGGAGGCGTACGGGACGCTGCGGGCGCTGACCGGTTCGGTGCCGCCGATCGCCCCCGAGCAGCTGGTGCTGCCGGCCGGGGCGGACGGACCGGCGCAGCTCGGCCCGTCCGCGCTGCCGGACGACGCGGTCATCTGCTCCTGCCACAACGTCACCAAGGGCACCATCCGGGGTGCGGTCACCGAGCACCGGTGCACCACCGTCCCCGAGGTGAAGAAGTGCACCAAGGCCGGTACCGGCTGCGGCAGTTGCGTCAAGGTGCTCGGCCAGCTCGTCAACGACGAGCTGGAGGCGAGCGGCGTCGAGGTCGACCACGGCCTGTGCGGCTGCTTCGGGCAGACCCGCGAGGAGCTGTACGAGATCGTCCTCGCCCTGCGCCTCACGTCGTACCGGCAGCTCCTCGACCGCTACGGGCGCGAGGGCGCGCGCGGCGGTGACGGCTGCGAGGTCTGCAAGCCGGCCATCGGCTCGATCATCGCCTCGCTGGCCCCGGCGATCGGCGCGGACGGCTACGTCCTGGGCGGCGAGCAGGCGGCGCTGCAGGACACCAACGACCACTTCCTCGCCAACCTCCAGAAGAACGGCTCGTACTCGGTCGTGCCGCGCGTCCCCGGCGGTGAGATCACCCCGGAGAAGCTCATCGTGATCGGCGAGGTGGCCCGGGACTTCGGTCTCTACACGAAGATCACCGGCGGTCAGCGGATCGACCTCTTCGGCGCCCGGGTCGAGCAGCTGCCGCTGATCTGGGCGCGGCTGGTCGACGCCGGCTTCGAGTCGGGGCACGCGTACGGGAAGTCGCTGCGGACCGTGAAGTCGTGCGTGGGACAGACCTGGTGCCGGTACGGCGTGCAGGACTCGGTGCGGATGGCCATCGACCTCGAACTGCGCTACCGGGGGCTCAGGTCCCCGCACAAGCTGAAGTCGGCGGTCTCCGGGTGCGCCCGCGAGTGCGCCGAGGCCCAGTCGAAGGACTTCGGGATCATCGCCACGTCCAACGGCTGGAACCTGTACGTCGGCGGCAACGGCGGCGCCACCCCGCGCCACGCGGACCTGCTCGCCCAGGATCTGTCGGACGCCGAACTGGTACGTCTCATCGACCGGTTCCTGATGTTCTACATCCGCACCGCCGACCGGCTGGAGCGGACGTCGACCTGGCTGGAGCGGATCGAGGGCGGCCTGGACCACGTGCGCGACGTCGTGGTGCACGACTCGCTCGGCATCTGCGACGAGCTGGAGTCCCTGATGGCGGCGCACGTCGCGGGCTACCGCGACGAGTGGGCCGAGACCATCAACGACCCCGAGAAGCTCGCCCGGTTCGTGTCCTTCGTCAACGCCCCCGACACCCCCGACCCGGTCGTCGGCTTCGTACCGGAGCGCGACCAGATCAAGCCCGACCTCCCCCTGCTGACCATCGGAAACCGAGCCCTGGAAGGAAGCGCCACGCGATGACCCTGGCACTCGAGACCACCGACCTGAAGGTTCAGCTCCAGCTGACGGACGACTGGTTCACCGTCTGCGACCTGTCCGTGCTGACCCCGGGGCGCGGCGTGGCCGCGCTGCTGCCCGACGGCCGCCAGGCCGCGCTGTTCCTCGACCGGGCGGGCCGCGCGTACGCGATCGACAACCGCGACCCGTTCACCGGGGCGGCCGTCCTCTCCCGCGGCCTGACCGGCACCCACCAGGGCCGCCCCTTCGTCGCCTCGCCCCTGCTGAAGCAGCGCTTCGACCTGGAGACCGGGCAGTGCCTGGACGACGACGCGGTGCGGGTGGCGGTCTACGAGGTCCGGGCGCGCTGAGCGCCCCCGGGGCGGCCGGTCAGCCCAGGGCGCCGTACGTCACGCCGGTGCGGCGCTCGGAGGCGGCCCAGAGCAGGGCGGCGGCCGTGTCGTCGCGGGTCCACGGGGCGCGCCAGGACTTCCCCGGCGCGCCCCGCCACATCGCGAACGACGGCCCGGTGAAGGAGTCGGGACGCACCCCGGGTGCGGTGGCCGCGTACAGGCTGGGCAGGGCGCCGGCCTCGGCGGGCTGGGCGAAGACCCGGTTGCCGATCTCCGCGAAGCGCTCGGCGGCCTTGCGGCCCGCCATCCTGGGCCCGGCGGTCTGGAGGTTGGTGGAGGCGTATCCGGGGTGCGCGGCGGCCGCGACGACGCCGGAGCCGGTGACTTCCAGTCTCCGGGCGAGTTCGTGGGTGAAGAGGAGGTTGGCCGTCTTGGAGCGGCCGTAGGCGATCCAGCGCCGGTAGCCGCGCTCGCTGTCGAGGTCCCGGATGTCGATGTTGGCGAGGGCGTGCATGAAGCTGGAGACGGTCACGACCCGCGCGCCGGGCGTGCGCAGCAGGACGGGCAGCAGCAGCCCCGTGAGGGCGAAGTGGCCGAGGTGGTTGACCCCGAACTGCCGCTCGAAGCCGTCCGCCGTCCGTCCGAACGGCAGGGCCATCACGCCGGCGTTGTTGACGAGCAGGTCCAGCCGTTCGTGCCGGTAGGCGTCGGCGAACCGGCGTACCGAGCCGAGGTCCCCGAGGTCCAGCTGCGCGAACTCGATGTCGGCGCCGGGCACCTCGGCGACGAGCCGGTCCCCGGCCTCGGTACCGCGGGCCTCGCTGCGGCAGGCGAGGACGACATGCGCGCCCTTGCGGGCCAGCTCGCGGGCCGTGACGTAGCCGATGCCGCTGTTGGCCCCGGTGACGACGGCCCAGCGTCCCCGCTGGTCGGGGATGTCACTCGCGCTCCAGCCGCTCATCGCCGGGTCCCTCCGTGTTCGGGTGTCGTGTGTGTCCTGCCTGCGAGGGGTCAGCGTACGAGGGACGCGGGCGGTGCACGGGGATCCGGCGGCCACCGGCCCCGCGGACGCGGCCGAACGGGTCGGCCGCCGCACGGTGTCGGCGGGCGTCCTCGGCACGCCGTCTTCCCACAGGGCGGGACCTCGTCGCCGGACGCGCCGGGGAGCGTCGCTCATGCCCCGACGGGCGCGTCCCCCAGGGGCACCGGGGTGAGGTCCACGCGGACCTCCTCGACCGCCGCGTCCTCGAGGGGGACTCCGGCCGTGACGGTGTCGGCGGGGGCTCCGCCGTGCGGGTGCGGATGTCCGGCAGGGCGCCGACCAGGGTCCCGGAGGTATCGGCCTCCTCCACGGTGCCGTTCGCGCGGACGATCAGCGGGTTCAGGTGCCCGGCGCTGGTCAGCCTGAGATCGACCGTGCTGCCCCGGCGTTCGGCGGAGGCCAGGACCAGCGTCGCGAACCGGGTGTCGTGGGAGTTCAGCAGCGAGGTGTTCAGCAGACGGAGCATCCGGTGGTGGTCGTCCGCCAGCGGCAGCAGGGCGTGCAGCGTGTTGCGGATCTTGCCGGTCATCACGGCGGCTTCGAGGCCCTTGCCGCACACGTCCCCGAGCGCGACCAGGGAGGCCTCACCGTCGCCGGACGCGTGGACGTCGTAGAAGTCGCCGCCGATCCTCTCGTGGTCGGCCGACGGCCCCGGGGACGGTGTCCGCGGCCGGACCCGCGGTGCGGCCCGCGGCGCAGAGCGCGTGGTGGGCCTCGGCCAGCCAGGCCGGAACCGAGTGAGTCAGGGGCACTCCCGCTCCGGCCAGGGACAGCGGGGCACCGGCGATGGCAACCATCGCGCAGTGCCCGCCCATGTGCAACCGGCCCCCTCAACGGGGTCGCGCATCTCACCATCGCGGCCCGTGACGATCGCTCCGTCCGCCCCAGCTCCCTCACAGGCCTGCCCGGAGCCCTGTACGACATGGGGCTGCGACAGAGGGCTGGAGCGTGGGGGGCCTCCCCCGGCACATCCCCAGCGACCTCGCCGCACTTCGGCGGACGCGTCCGTCCCGGTCACTGCGCCGTCGTGACTCGAGCACTGATCGGTTACTCCACCTCGATGCCGTAGTCCTTGACGAGTTCCTCCAGGCCGCCCGCATAGCCCTTGCCACCGAGAACGAAGTCCCAGTCCCCGCTTGACCTGCGACGAAATGAGCCGAGTACCAAGGCGGTCTCGCGCGGCCGACCGTCGGAGACCCCAAGTCTGCCGAGCTCGGTCATCCCGGCGTCGAGGAGCCGGATACACGCATCCGTGAAGCCGGAGATGTCGGAGTCCGGGTTCACCTCTGGGTCGACGGCAGCCACGAGTACGAGCCGGTCGGCCTCAGCCGGCAACGCGTCGAAGGAGACGCGGATGGCGGCCTTGTCGGGAGGGCTGGCGGGAAGAGCACGCACGCTGCCGTCGGGCGTTTGCGGGTTGTTGAAGAAGACGAAGTGATCGTCGTTCAGGACCTGGTTCCCACGGCAGACGAGAGCGCACACGTCCAAGGCGACGTTTCCGGTCCACGACATGCCGAGGACGTTGTAGTCGTCAGGCAGTCGAGTGTCCGGAACCGTTGGCGTCGAGGGCACAGCGGATCGGCGGGCACCATCGCCCAGACGTCCACGTAGCCCGTGGCGATGCAGGAGGTCGACGAGCTCAGATCCCGAGATCAGTTCCAGCGGCTTGCCGTTGGCGAAGGTGTGGGAGCCAGGACCGAACCGGGACGTTGTCACGAGAACGCCCTTGTTGGCACCGACGCCTTGCACGGTCCCGTACAGGTCACGTACCGCGGTGGGCGGCACAGTGTTGCGGTAGCGCTTGACCTGCACGACGATCTTGCCGCCTCGGATGGGAGCCGGATCCAGCGCGTCGACGTCCACCCCGCCGTCGTTCGAGCGCTGGGTGGTGACGGCCTGCATTCCCATGGCGCTGAAGAGATCCGCCACGAGGTGCTCGAAGGCGATCGGATCCATCTCGTACAGGTCGGGTTCCTCGTCGCTGCCATGCGTGACGACCCGGTTTCCGACCTCCTGCGGCCGACGGCCCGGCCGCACCGGAGTGAGCTGGCAGGGGCGAGACGACAGTTGCCCGTGCAGTGCGTCGGCCAGGCAACTGCAGGCATCCACCTGTGCCAGGTGCAGGTCGTGGAACGTCGAGCGCGGAGCCATGACGGTTGCCAGGTACATGTGGCCCGGTCGGCCCGTCGTGGGGTCGTGCCCGTCCACGAATCCGTTCAAGGCCACTGACTCGAGGGCGCCCGGTTCATCCGCGGCGAAAAGCTCGTGCAGGACGAGCAACATGCACTGTGCGATGACCTCTCGGTAGAGAGCCCGGCGCTGAGTCACCGGCCGGGGGGTCTCCTTGTGCTGGTCAGCCGCGTACATGTACCGAACGGACTTGGCCTCGGGGACGACGTCGCAGGCAGGCAGCTCCCAATCCAGCACCAACTGTCCGGCTGCCGAGTCGTAGGCCGCTGCCACCTGACGTGGGAAGCCCTCCGGCCATGCGGTCGACGCGTAGAGAGCCGCGGAGAAGTACTCGACCACAGCGTCGGGTTCGCGGCGTCTCACTCCCTCGGTCAGCTCGGCGATGCCGGCGTTATGCCACCGCACCTCGGCCAACTGGGCTTCGGCCCCTTGCTGATACTCCCGCTGGTACGCCGCTAACTGCTGCTGTCGCTGCGCCTCAGCCGCCTGGGCCGCGTGCCGGTCCCGGTCGAACCGAGCCCGGGCTTCGGCCTGCGCCTGCGCTCGGCGACCGGGCGTCCATCCACTCTGCCCCTGGTAGTTGGCGATGTCCGGCATGGGCACGGGCTGCGCCAGCGGCCCTGGGGAGAACGGCTCGACCTCCTCGGGACGCAGGAGGGAGGCAGCCCGGAAAGCCGGAGCCTGACAGCCCGACGCCAGAAGGGCCTGAAGGGAAGCTACCTGCGCGTCCAGTTCTTCGGTGCGACGTAGTGCCTCTGCCTGCATGTAGTCGCGGTGACTCTGAGCGGCTCGCCGCTGGTAGGCACGTGCTTGCTGCGCTTCTTCTCTCCGCCGCCGATCATCGGCCTCCCCCTGACGCTGCTGCTGCCTCTGCACCTCAGCCCAGACGCCGACCAAGCCCTGCGAACGACGACTCATATGCCGCATGCCCTCCCCGAGGCGTTCTGGTTGTCCCCACAACCAGCCGTAACGGGACGACTTTATCCAGCGATGGCGATCTCGCCTATCCGTCCAGCGAGGGTGCCCTGCTCATCGTCTCCGGACGAGACCGCGTCGGGCAGTTCCCGAAGAGGCCCGCGGACCTTCCGGCGGGCCACCGGTCGCTCAGCAGGCGGCGAGTAGGCCGGCGAGGATGCCTGCCGGGTCGTGCAGCACCCGGGCGCAGTCGGTGACGACCCGGTGCGTCCCCGCATCGACGGGATCTGTCTCCGCCCAGGTCGGAGAGCCGATGGCCAGCTCGACTTCCAGGCCGGAGGCCGTGGCATAGCGTCGTTCCGTGATCGGTCCCCACGACTGGGTGCGGATCGGTCCGCCCAGCCCGAGCCCCACGGCGCAGGCATCCGCAAGGAGATGCCGGGACTCCTCCGCGGTGAGCAGGACGACGTCGATGTCGGAGTCCGGCCACGCGGCGTCGCGGGCGCAGGAGCCCACCAGGAGCAGGCCGACGATGTCTTCGCGGCCCCTCGCCCAGCGTGTGATCCGGTCGATGACCTCGTTGATCTCAGCGGCCCGCTCCGAAGACAGGGCAGTCGGAGGATTCACGGGCTGATCGTCGTGATGCACCTCGAACATCCTCCGCTGAGTAGCCCGTGCCGCCCCGTACAGCTTCTCAGAGCGATGCCGCGACAGCACAAGGAGGCGGCACCCCGCACAAGGTGCCGCCTCCTGTTCCGTACGCCGGGGCCGTCGTCCACCGGTGAGGGTCGGGGTGGTGGACGACGGCCCCGGAGCTCTGGGCCCGGTCCGGCGGGCGGCTCCGCACGAGCCGTCCGCCGGAGAGGGGGTCTAGCGGTGGTCGCTGCCCTGCGACGTCGAGGCGGCGCGGCCCGCCTCCAGGCGTGCCACCGGGATGCGGAACGGCGAGCAGGAGACGTAGTCGAGTCCGGCCTCGTGGAAGAAGTGGACCGACTCCGGGTCGCCGCCGTGCTCACCGCAGACGCCGAGTTTCAGGTCGGGGCGGGTCTCCCGGCCGGCCTTGGCGGCGGCCTTCACCAGGGAGCCGACGCCGTCCTTGTCGATGGTCTCGAACGGCGAGACCCCGAAGATGCCCTTCTCCAGGTACGCGGTGAAGAAGCTGGCCTCCACGTCGTCGCGGGAGAAGCCCCAGACGGTCTGGGTGAGGTCGTTGGTGCCGAAGGAGAAGAACTCGGCGGCCTCGGCGATCTGGCCGGCGGTCAGGGCGGCGCGCGGCAGCTCGATCATCGTGCCGATCGACAGCTTCAGCTTCGTCCCGGTCGCCGCCTCGACCTCCGCGATGACCTGGTCGGCCTCCTCGCGGACGATCTCCAGCTCCTGGACGGTGCCGACGAGCGGGATCATGATCTCGGCGCGCGGGTCGCCCTTGGCGTTCTTGCGCTCGGCGGCGGCCTCGGCGATGGCGCGGACCTGCATGGTGAACAGGCCGGGGATGACCAGGCCGAGACGGACGCCGCGCAGACCCAGCATCGGGTTCTGCTCGTGCAGGCGGTGCACGGCCTGGAGCAGCCGCAGCTCGTTCTCGTGCGGCTCCTGGCGGGACTCCGCGAGGGCGACACGGACCGACAGCTCGGTGATGTCGGGCAGGAACTCGTGCAGCGGCGGGTCCAGCAGACGGACCGTGACCGGCAGGCCGTCCATCGCCGAGAACAGCTCGACGAAGTCCTTCTTCTGCAGCGGGAGCAGCGCCTTCAGGCTCTCCTCGCGCTCGGCCTCGGTGTCGGCCAGGATCAGGCGCTCGACCAGCTCACGGCGGTCACCGAGGAACATGTGCTCGGTGCGGCACAGGCCGATGCCCTGAGCGCCGAAACGGCGGGCGCGCAGCGCGTCCTCGGCGTTGTCCGCGTTGGCGCGCACCCGCAGGCTCCGCTTGCGGTCGGCGAACGCCATGATCCGGTGGACGGCCTCGACCAGCTCGTCGGCGTCGTTGGCGCCCGCGTGCATCCGGCCCTCGAAGTACTCGACGACGGGCGACGGGACGACCGGGACCTCGCCCAGGTAGACCTTGCCGCTGGAGCCGTCGATGGAGATGACGTCGCCCTCCTCGACGACGTGCCCGCCGGGGACCGTCATCCGGCGGCGCTTGGTGTCGACCTCCAGCTCCTCCGCGCCGCAGACGCAGGTCTTGCCCATGCCGCGCGCCACGACGGCCGCGTGGGAGGTCTTGCCGCCGCGGGAGGTCAGGATGCCCTCGGCGGCGATCATGCCGTCCAGGTCGTCGGGGTTGGTCTCCCGGCGGACCAGGATGACCTTCTCGCCCGAACGCGACCACTTCACCGCGGTGTACGAGTCGAAGACGGCCTTGCCGACCGCCGCGCCCGGCGACGCCGCGATGCCCCGGCCGACTTGCGCGACCTTCGCCTCTTCGTCGAACTTCGGGAACATGAGCTGCGCGAGCTGGGCGCCGTTGACGCGCTGGAGCGCCTCGGCCTCGTCGATGAGGCCCTGGTCCACCAGCTGGGTGGCGATACGGAAGGCCGCACCGGCGGTCCGCTTGCCGACGCGGGTCTGGAGCATCCACAGGGTGCCGCGCTCGATGGTGAACTCGATGTCGCAGAGATCCTTGTAGTGGTTCTCCAGGGTCTCCATGATCTGCATGAGCTGGTCGTACGACTTCTTGTCGATCTGCTCCAGCTCGGCGAGCGCCACGGTGTTGCGGATGCCGGCGACGACGTCCTCGCCCTGGGCGTTCTGCAGGTAGTCGCCGTAGACGCCCTGGTGGCCGGAGGCCGGGTCGCGGGTGAAGGCGACGCCCGTGCCGGAGTCGGGGCCGAGGTTGCCGAAGACCATCGAGCAGACGTTGACGGCGGTGCCGAGGTCGTGCGGGATGCGCTCCTGGCGGCGGTAGAGCTTGGCGCGGTCGGTGTTCCAGGAGTCGAAGACCGCGTGGATGGCGAGGTCCATCTGCTCGCGCGGGTCCTGCGGGAAGTCCCGGCCGGCCTCGGTCTTGACGATCTTCTTGAACTTGGTGACGAGCTTCTTCAGGTCGGCCGCTTCGAGGTCGGTGTCGACCGTGACCTTCTTGGCCGTCTTGGCCGCGTCGAGGGCCTCTTCGAAGAGGTCGCCGTCGACGCCGAGGACGGTCTTGCCGAACATCTGGATGAGCCTGCGGTACGAGTCCCAGGCGAAGCGGTCGTCACCGGCCTGCTTAGCCAGGCCCTGCACGGACTTGTCGGACAGCCCGATGTTCAGGACGGTGTCCATCATGCCGGGCATCGAGAACTTGGCGCCCGAGCGGACGGAGACGAGCAGGGGGTCGTCGGCCTGGCCGAGCTTCTTGCCCATCGTCTGCTCAAGGGCGTCGAGGTGCGCACTCACCTCGTCACGCAGTGCCGCAGGCTCCTCGCCGCTGTCGAGGTAGGTCTTGCAGGCCTCGGTGGTGATCGTGAAGCCGGGAGGGACGGGAAGCCCGAGGTTGGTCATCTCGGCCAGGTTCGCGCCCTTGCCGCCGAGAAGGTCCTTGAGTTCCTTGTTGCCCTCGGTGAAGTCATAAACGAACTTCACGCCCTCAGCGTGCTGAGCTACGTGGGGATCTTTGTTTTCCGACACGGGTCTCGACTCCTCGAGGACGCGGTGGCTGCCCTGACGGCGAGGAACATACCCAGATCGAAGGCACCTGGGTACGTCCACTTGTGCGTCATGCGCCTGTAACCATCCGTCCGCCACGACATCGAAAGTCAAGGAACGGCAAGAGGTGCGGAGGCGGTGTTTTCATCTCTTGAAGTCAAGGTGCCGCGCAGACCCGCCTGGGCGCTCAGACGAGCGGTCTCCGTATCGTTTGAGTTCAGCGTGTGAACGATCACCGCGTGGCACTCAGTGCCACTCTTTTGGGAAGTGCAACCGCTCGATAATCGCTCATGTGAGCGCTACCCCGATCAGGGGTGGCGAGAATCACGCCGTCCGGCTGGGCTCGATGTCATCATGCGGACGCCCCGCCGGACACCCGGCGGACGGCCCGGCGAGGGGCGGTTCCGGCCCGTCCCGGCCCGTCCTGTTCCGGGGACCGCCCGGTTCCCCGGCCGCCCGGCCGCCGGGGGTCTCAGAGACCGAGGGCCGTGAGGCGGGTCTCGGCCCTGGTGGGGGCGTAGAGGTGGTCCACGACCAGGGCCGCCGCTCCGATGAGCGCGGAACGGTCGCCGAGGCGGGCGGCCACCACGTCCAGACGGGCGGTGGAGCGGGGCAGCGCCCGCTGGTAGAGCAGTTCCCGCACCCCCGTGAGGAAGGGGGTTCCGGCCAGATCGCCCGCGATCATCAGGACTCCCGGGTTGAGCAGGCTCACGACCGTCGCCAGCACCTCGCCGACATGCCGCCCCGCGTCCCGCGCCAGCGCCGTCGCCGCCGGATGCCCGGCCGCCAGCAGCTCCCGTACGTCGGAACCGGACGCGGCCGGCACCCCGGCGGCCGTCAGCAGCCCCGCCACCGCGCCTCCGCCGGCCACGGCGGCCAGACACCCGTACGAACCGCACCGGCACCGCGCCTCGGCGCCCGCCGGCACCCGGATGTGCCCGAGGTCGCCCGCGCCCCCGTCGACGCCCCGGTAGAGGGCGCCGTCGACGACCACGCCCGCGCCGATCCCGGTGGAGACCTTGACGAGGACGAACGCCGAACAGTCCGGATAGCCGGCGCGCTGCTCGCCGTACGCCATCACATCGGCGTCGTTCTCGACAAGTACGGGCACGTCCGCCGCTCCCCCGGGCGCCGCGCCGGCGAACGCGCGGGCGAGGGTTCCGGCGATGTCGTGGCCGTCCCAGCCCGGCATGATCGGCGGCTGCACGACGCGGCCGGTGTCACGGTCGACCGGACCGGGCACGCCGAGCCCGATACCGCAGACCGTGTCCGCCCGCCGTCCCGCCTGCTCCAGCAACCCGGCGAACCAGCCGCCGAGGGCCCCGAGGACCGCCACCGGGCCGTCCTCGACGAGCAGCACCCCGTGCCGCTCCGCCAGAATCTCGCCGGTGAGGGTGAGGACGGCCGCCCGGGCGTGGCGGGTGTCGAGGTCGGCGGCCAGCACCACGGCGTGACCGTCGTCGAACTCCAGGATGATCGACGGGCGCCCGCCCTGCGGGGAGTCGACCGGGCCTCCCGCGCCCTCGCGCAGCCAGCCCGCACGGAAGAGCCGGTCGAGGCGCTGGCCGATCGTCGCCCGGGACAGCCCGGTGGCCTCCCGCAGCGCCCCGCGCGTCGTGGCCCGGCCACTGCGCACCAGGTCCAGCAGATCCCCGGCACCGGCGTAGCCGCCCGCCTTCGCGCCTCTTCCGCTCATATACGCCCCCCTTATGCCTCAAGGTTTTGTATTACTTCTCAAGTTTTGCTTGTTAAATTGACGTAACTCTAGCGGCGCCGGTCAGCACCTCGATCTCTACCGGCGCCGCCCGAACCGCCGACCGTCGTCCCGGGGAGCCCCGCGTGGACCGCCGCCCAGCCCCAGTCCGAGCCTCAGCGCCAGCCGCAGTTCCATCCGTATGCACCGCCACGGACACGGCGTCTGCCGCAGCTCCCGTCGTCGGCCCCGGGTCCTGCGCGACCGCCGGGGCCACCGCGACCGCCGGGGCCACCACGACCGCCGGGGCCGGGAACGCGCACGCGGCGGCGACAGCGGCGGCGGTGGCCGTGCTGGAGGGGAACTGGACGGGGGCGTCGACGGTGCCGTCGCGGAGCCTGTATCCGCACCAGTGGTCCTGGGACTCCGCGTTCATCGCGATCGGCCTGCGCCATCTGTCGCCCTCGCGGGCGCGGACCGAGCTGGAGACGCTGTTCGACGCCCAGTGGGGGGACGGCCGCGTCCCGCACATCGTGTTCAACCCCTCCGTACCGCTCGACGCGTACTTCCCGAGCCCCGACTTCTGGCGCTCCTCCACGGCGGGAAGCGCGGCGGGCGCGCCCCGGTCCGTGCAGACCTCGGGCATCGTGCAGCCCCCGGTGCACGCGCTGGCGGCCTGGCTGGTCCACCGGGCCGACCCCGAGGGCTCGCGGGC
This sequence comes from Streptomyces sp. NPDC008313, assembly GCF_042956125.1. NCBI lineage: Bacteria > Bacillati > Actinomycetota > Actinomycetes > Kitasatosporales > Streptomycetaceae > Streptomyces > Streptomyces sp. NPDC008313. Next base: position 22,824 of record NZ_JBIBFR010000029.1, on the reverse strand, counting down.
GTGCGGGTTCCTGGAACGGCTGCGTCCGGGTCTGGCGGCCTGGCACCGGTACCTGCTGGAGCGGCGTGACCTGGGGGGCGGCGGGCTGGTCTCCGTGGTCCACCCCTGGGAGCAGGGCATGGACAACTCGCCGTGCTGGGACGCGCCCCTCGCCCGGGTCACCCCGGCGCCGCCCCACTCCTTCCGCCGCGCCGACCTCGACCACGGCGCCCCAGGGGACCGGCCGACGGAACTGGACTACGGGCGGTACGTGCGCCTGGCCGCCGACTACCGGGACCGGGGATACGCGGACGGGCCCGGCGAGGCCGCGTTCGCCGTCGAGGACCCGGCGTTCAACGCGCTGCTGATCGCGTCGGAGCAGGCACTGGCAGGGATCGAGGAGGAGCTGGGGGCCTGCGGGGCGAGCCGCCGCGCCGACGCCGACCGGCTGACGACGGCGCTGGTGGAGCGGCTGTGGGCACCGGCTGAGGGGATCTTCCTGTGCCGGGACGTCGGGGGTGCGGTGGGCGTGCGGGGTGGCGGCCTCGCCGGTTCCGCCAGCTCCGCCGGTTCCGCCGGTTCTGTTCCGGAGTCGCGGTGGCAGCGGCCGTCGCTCGGGGCGGCGGTCGTCCCCGGGCAGCGCTCCGAGAGCAGTGCTCTCGCTTCAGAGCAGCGCTCACCCGCCACGGATGAGAGCAGCGCTCTCGCTCTGGAGCACTGCTCCACCCCTGGCGACGGCGAGAGCACCGCTCTCGTAACAGGGCGCCGCCCTCTCGCCTCCGGCGACGAGAGCACCGCTCACACCTCGGAGCACCGCTCACACCCCGGTCGGCTCATCCCCCAGCGGAGCGTCTCGGGGCTGATCCCGCTGCTGCTGCCCACGCTGCCGGGTGACATCTCGGCCGCGCTCGTACGCACGGCGTGCGGGCCGCACTTCGGTGTCGGGGGCGCCGCCCGCCTCGTACCGAGCTACGACCTCACCGGCGACGCCTTCGACCCGGACCGGTACTGGCGCGGGCCGTCCTGGTTCAACACCGCCTGGCTGGTGGAGCGCGGACTGCGGCGGCACGGCGAGCGGGACCGGGCGGCCGCGCTGCGGGAGGAGTTCCTCAAGTGTGCCGCCCGCACCGGCTTCGCCGAGTACGTGACCCCCCGCACCGGCGAGGGACGCGGGGCGCGCGGCTTCAGCTGGACCGCCGCCCTCACCCTCGACCTGCTGCACGAGCCCGACCCGAGCGAGACCGGCCCGAGCGAGACCGACGCACCGGAGCCGGGCGCACCGGAGTCGGGCGCACACGGGCCCGGCGCGAGCGGACCCGGCGCGAGCGGGTCCGGCTTTGCCGGGAGTTTGCCGGTCCCCGGGCAGCGCGGCTGAACGCGCCCCCTGGCGGGGCCGTACGAGTGAACGGCGGGCCGGACTCCCCCAGCCGGCCTGCCACTCACTCGCGGCTGCGCACGGAAGGACCCTCGGGTTGCCTCTCAACACCGGCACACAGCGGACGGCGGACGGCACCCCGGACGAGCCGGCGGACACCACGCCGGACACCCCCACATCCGACGCCCCCGAAGCCGACGACACGGCAGGCGCCCCGGCCGACGACACGGCAGGCGCCCCTGCGACCGGCACGGCGACCGGCACAGCGAGCGCCGAGACCGAAGAACCGGTCGCCGCGAGCGAAACGCCGGACCCCGCAGCCGCAGCCCCGGCCCCGCCCCCCGGCCGACTCCGCTCCTCCCTCACCTCCCTCTCCACCTCCCCCCTCACCGTCGCCCGCGTCCTGCGCCGGACGGTCGACGTGCTCGCCGCCGTCCTCGTGCTCGGCGCGCTGCTCCTGCCCACCCGGCTCGGCAACCTCAGGGCGGCCGAGTTCGCCCGGCTCCCCGTGGAGGCGGTCTTCGGGGCGGCCGTGCTGACCCTGCTGCCGAGGCGGCCGAGGCTGGTGATGGCGTCGCTCGCCGGGGTGAGCCTGGGCGCGCTCACCGTCCTGAACCTCCTCGACATGGGCTTCCACGAGCTCCTCGGGCGCGGGTTCGACGTGGTGCTGGACTGGGTGCTGCTGGACGACGCCCAGTCGTATCTGGAGGACTCGCTCGGCCACTCCCGGGCGGTCGTCGCCGCCGTCGCCGTCGTGGTGCTCGTCGTCGCGCTGATCGCCGTCATGGCGCTGGCGACGGTCCGGCTGGCGGGTCTGCTGGGCCGCAACGGTGCCCGGACCGCGCCCGCCACCCTGGTGTTCGGGACCGTCTGGGTCCTCTGCGCGGCGACGGGCGTCCGGGTCGCCGGGGTGCCGGTCGCCTCCGAGCACACCGCCGGGCTCGTCCAGGACCGGGTGCAACGGGTGAGGGTGACCCTCAAGGACGAGCGGGAGTTCGCGAGGACGGCCAGGATCGACACGTTCGGCGACACCCCGGGCGACCGGCTGCTGACCGGGCTGCGCGGCAAGGACGTCATCTTCACGTTCATCGAGAGCTACGGCCGCAGCGCGGTCGAGGACCCGATCATGGCGCCGGGCGTCGACGCGACGCTCAAGGCGGGGACCGAGAGCCTGCGCGAGGCCGGGTTCGCGGCGAAGAGCGGCTGGCTCACCTCGGCGACGTACGGGGGAAGCAGTTGGCTGGGGCACTCCACGTTCCTGTCGGGACTGTGGATCGACAACCAGAACCGCTACCGGACCGTCACCTCGGGCGATCACCTGACGGTCACCGGCGCCTTCAAGCGCACGGGCGCCTGGCGGACGGTCGGCATCATGCCCGGCGTGCAGAAGAGCTGGCCCGAGGCGAAGTTCTACGGGCTGGACCACGTCTACGACTCCCGCGAACTCGGTTACCAGGGGCCGAAGTTCAGCTGGTCGACGATGCCCGACCAGTACGCGCTGACCGCGTTCGAGCGGCTGGAGCACGGCAGGAAGCACAGCAAGCCGCTGATGTCGGAGATCATCCTCACCTCCAGCCACCAGCCATGGGCACCGATCCCGAAGATGATCGACTGGGACCGGGTGGGCGACGGCTCGGTCTACGACGGCATCGAGAAGGCCGGCAAGAACCCGGCGAACGTCTTCTACGACTCCACGCGGGTGCGCACCGAGTACGGCAGGTCCGTCCAGTACTCGCTGAACAGCCTGATCCAGTACGTGGAGAAGTACGGCGACAAGAACACCGTGCTCGTCTTCCTCGGCGACCACCAGCCGATGGCCCGGGTCAGCGGCGAGCACGCGAGCCGTGACGTGCCGTGCGCGATCGTCGCCCACGACCCGAAGGTGCTGGACAGGATCGCCGGGTGGGGCTGGTCCGACGGGCTGCGGCCCGCGCACGACGCACCGGTCTGGAAGATGAGCGACTTCCGCGACCGCTTCCTGACCGCGTACGGCTCGACGCCCTCGACCCCGGCACCGGCACCGGCACCGGCACCCAAGAACTGACCGGCCAAGAACCGACCAGCCCAGAACTGCGCACCCAAGGACTGAGCACCCACCGACGCGCAACCCCCGCCCAGGCCCCGCCCGGATCAGCCGCCCGAGGTGTCCAGCTCCGCGTCCTCGCCGACGCCCGCGCAGTCGTACGGGTCCTTCAGCCAGCCGTCCGGCAGGACCACCCGGTTGTTGCCGGACGTGCGGCCGCGCGGCCCGTCCGCACCGGCGGGCCACGGCTGGTCGAGGTCCAGCTCCTCCAGCCCCTCGGAGAGCGCGGCGAGCGAGGAGGTGATGGCGAGGCGCTTGCGCATCTCGGAGCCGACCGCGAAGCCCTTCAGGTACCAGGCGACGTGCTTGCGGAAGTCGATGACGCCGCGCGCCTCGTCGCCGATCCACTCCCCGAGCAGGGTGGCGTGCCGGACCATGACCGCAGCCACCTCGCGCAGCGTGGGCCGTGCGTAGTCGCCCGTGCGTCCCTCGAAGGCCGCGACCAGGTCCGCGAAGAGCCACGGCCGGCCCAGGCAGCCGCGTCCGACGACCACGCCGTCGCAGCCGGTCTCCCGCACCATGCGCAGCGCGTCCTCGGCGGACCAGATGTCGCCGTTGCCGAGGACGGGGATCTCCGGGACGTGCTCCTTGAGCCGGGCGATCGCGTCCCAGTCGGCGGTGCCGCCGTAGTGCTGGGCGGTGGTCCGTCCGTGCAGGGCGATGGCGGTGACGCCCTCCTCGACGGCGATCCGCCCGGCGTCGAGGCAGGTGAGGTGGTCGTCGTCGATGCCCTTGCGCATCTTCATGGTGACGGGCAGGTCACCGGCGCCGGAGACGGCCTCGCGCACGATCGCGCGCAGCAGGTTCCGCTTGTACGGGAGGGCCGAGCCGCCGCCCTTGCGGGTCACCTTGGGCACCGGGCAGCCGAAGTTCAGGTCGATGTGGTCGGCGAGGTCCTCGTCCACGATCATGCGGACGGCCTTGCCGACGGTCGCCGGGTCCACGCCGTACAGCTGGATCGAGCGCGGCTTCTCGGCCGCGTCGAAGTGGATGAGCTGCATGGTCTTCTCGTTGCGCTCGACCAGCGCCCGCGTGGTGATCATCTCGCTGACGAACAGGCCCTTGCCACCGGAGAACTCCCGGCAGAGGGTGCGGAACGGCGCGTTCGTGATCCCGGCCATCGGCGCGAGGACGACGGGCGGCTGGACCGTGTGGGGGCCGATGCGCAGCGGGGCGGCGGGGGCGAGGGTGGGCGTGGACATTCCCCCATTGTCGCGCACTCGGCGGCGTGCCCCGCGTGGGCCCTGGACACCGGACCCATTCATTAGTTAGGCGCACTACCGAAATTGCCGTACGCTGAGGGGATGCCCGAGCTCAGTCACCGCCGCCGCTTTCTGGTGCTCGCGATCTGCTGCATGAGCCTGCTGATCGTCAGCATCGACACCACCGTCCTCAACGTCGCCCTGCCCTCCCTGCAGAAGGACCTGCACGCGAGCGTGGCGGGCATGCAGTGGACGATCGACGCGTACACCCTCGTCCTCGCCGCGCTGCTGATGCTGTCCGGCTCGACCGCCGACCGCGTCGGCCGCCGCAAGGTCTTCCAGACGGGCCTGGTGCTCTTCTCCCTCGGCTCGCTGCTGTGCTCCCTCGCGCCCAGCCTCGAACTCCTCGTCGTCTTCCGCATGGTCCAGGCGGTCGGCGGCTCGATGCTCAACCCGGTCGCCATGTCGATCATCACCAACACCTTCACCGACCCGCGCGAACGCGCCCGCGCGATCGGTGTCTGGGGTGCCGTCGTCGGCATATCGATGGCCGCCGGCCCCATGGTCGGCGGCCTGCTGGTGGACACGGTCGGCTGGCGGTCGATCTTCTGGATCAACCTCCCGGTGGGCCTCGCCGCCCTGCTGCTCACCATGCGCTACGTCCCCGAGTCCCGCGCCGCCAAGTCCCGCCGCCCGGACCCGGTCGGGCAGCTCCTGGTGATCGTCCTGCTCGGCTCCCTCACGTACGCGATCATCGAGGCGCCGAGTTCACCGGCCGCCCGGACCCTCGCCTTCGGCGCACTCGCCCTCGCCGCGCTCCTCGGCCTCGTACGGTACGAACGCCGGCGCGAGGAACCCCTCATCGACCTGCGCTTCTTCCGGTCGGCGCCGTTCAGCGGGGCGACGGTCGTGGCGGTCAGCGCGTTCGCCGCGCTCAGCGGCTTCCTCTTCCTGTCGTCGCTCTATCTGCAGAACGTGCGCGGGCTCGACGCCCTGCACGCCGGTCTGTGGATGCTGCCGATGGCCGTCATGTGCTTCGTCTGCTCACCGCTGTCCGGGCGGCTGGTCGCCGGCCGCGGCCCCCGGCTGCCGCTGCTGATCGCCGGGGTCGCGATGACCGCGAGCGGGGTGCTGTTCGCCGCGTTCGAGGCGGAGACGTCGAACGTCACGCTCGTCGCCGGGTACGTCCTGTTCGGCCTGGGCTTCGGCCTGGTGAACGCGCCCATCACCAACACCGCCGTCTCCGGGATGCCCCGCGCCCAGGCCGGTGTCGCGGCCGCGATCGCCTCGACCAGCCGCCAGATCGGCGGGGCGCTCGGCGTGGCCGTGGTCGGCGCTGTCCTGGCCTCGGGAGTGCGGTCGTCCGCGTACCGGGACACGTTCGTGTCGGCGTCCCGGCCCGGCTGGTGGATCATCGCGGGCTGCGGTCTGGCCGTTCTGATCCTCGGGGCGCTGACCAGCGGCCGCTGGGCCCGGGAGACGGCGCGCCGCACGGCCGACCGGCTGGAGACGGCGGAGATCCGGGAAGCGGTGGACGTACGGGGCTGACGCGCCCGCCGGGGGGCGAGCGACGCCCCCCGCGCCTCCGCCTCCGCCCCCGCCTCCTCCGCACCTCGCTTTCCCGCGCCCGGCCCCCGCCCCGTGCCGGCCTCAAGCGCGCCCTACGCCCGCCCTGCCGGCCGCCGCTCCAGGGCGATCTCGTGCAGCCTCTCCAGGCGCTCGCGCGACTCGCTGTCGGCCGGTGCGTAGGTCACCATGCGCAGGCCGTTGTGCGGGCCGAACCACAGGTCGGTGTGGTCGACGGTGAGCAGTCCGACCCGGGGGTTGCGGAACTGCTTGCGCTTGCCGTGCGGGCTGACGATCTCGTGCCGCTCCCAGGCATCCCGGAACTCCGGGGACTCCGCGTGCAGCCGGTTGAGGAGGACCTTCCAGGCGGGCTCGGCGAGGTGCTCGGCCATCGAGGCGCGGAACTTCGCCGCCATGATCCGCATGACCTCCTCGGCGTTCACGAGGGAATCGCGCCACTCCTGGTTGGTGGCGCACAGGATCATGCAGTTGAGGTCCGTCGGCGCCACCGAGGCGAGGTCGCAGAGCAGCAGCCCGTAGGTGCTGTTGTAGGCGAGGATGTCGTACCGGCTGTTCTGGATGCAGGCCGGGAGGGGCTCGAGCTGTTCGAGCAGGAGGCGCTGGGCTGCGGTGACCGGGGCGCAGTTCGAGCCGGGTGCGGGGTCGACGGCGGCGGCCAGGTTGAAGAGGTGGGCGCGCTCGCTGGTGTCGAGCCGCAGGGTACGGGCCAGCGCGTCGAGGACCTGGACGGAGACCTGGATGTCGCGGGCCTGTTCGAGCCAGGTGTACCAGGTGACGCCGACCGCGGAGAGATGGGCGACCTCCTCGCGGCGCAGCCCGGGGGTGCGGCGGCGCGGGCCGCGCGGCAGTCCGGCCTGTTCCGGGGAGATGCGTGCGCGGCGGCTGCGCAGGAAGGCGGCGAGTTCGTGCCGCCGCACCTCGGACGCGGAGCCGTCGCGCGGCGACGCGGAGCCGTCCGGGCCTGCGGGGGCCGCGGCGGGGGCCGCCGGGGGCGCCCCCTGGACCGCTGCCGTACGGTGCGCCATCGTGGTCGGGGTTGCCGCGTGCGTCGTCATGGGTCCAGCGTGCCGGACGGCCCACCCTGTTGCCAGGTACTTCTTGTACCAGGATAAGAAGACTCTGGTACCAGTCTCACGGCGGGACGAGTCTGTCCTCGTGACCGAAACCGGAACTCTCCACCGCAGTGCAGTCCGCACCCCCGCCGCGCCACCCGTACTCGGCGGCCTCGGACTGTTCACCGTGCTGCTCGGAGCGGCACTTCCCCTGATCGACTTCTTCATCGTCAATGTCGCCCTGCCGACGATCGGCCGGGACCTGAACGCGGGCGAGGCGGTCCTCGAACTCGTCGTCGCCGGGTACGGCGTCTCGTACGCCGTGCTGCTGGTCCTCGGCGGAAGGCTCGGTGACCTCTTCGGCCGGAGGCGGCTCTTCCTCGGCGGCATGGCCGCCTTCGGTCTGACGTCGCTGGCCTGCGGGCTCGCGCCCAGCGCCTGGACGCTGGTGGCGGCGCGCGTCGCCCAGGGCGCGGCGGCCGCGGTGATGCTGCCGCAGGTGCTCGCCACGATCCAGTCGACGACGGCCGGCGCCCGCCGCGCGAAGGCCATGGGTCTGTACGGCGCCACGGCCGGGCTGTCCATGGTGGCCGGGCAGATCCTCGGCGGCGTCCTGGTGGCGGCGGACATCGCGGGCAGCGGCTGGCGCTCGGTGTTCCTGGTGAACGTGCCCGTCGTCGTGGTCGGCCTGGTGCTGGCCGCCCGCGCCGTCCCGGAGACCCGCTCGCGCAACCCGGAGCCGGTCGACGGTCCCGGCACGGTACTGCTCGCCGTGTCGCTGCTGACGCTGCTGGCCCCGCTGACCGAGGGCAGGGCGGCGGGCTGGCCGCTGTGGACGTGGCTGGCGCTGGCGGCGTTCCCGTTCGCGGCCGCCGGGTTCTACCTGGTCGAGCGGCGGGAGGACCGCCGCGGCCGTACTCCGCTGGTGCCGCCGAGCCTGTTCGCGCTGACCTCGCTGCGCCGGGGGCTCGTCATCATCGTGCCGTTCTCGATCGGCTTCAGCGGGTTCATGTTCGTGATCGCGGTCGCGCTGCAGCGGGGCGCGGGCCTGGGTCCGGTCCCGGCGGGTCTCGCGCTCGCGCCGATGGCGGTGGCGTTCTTCGCCGTCTCGCTGTGCGGTCCGCGGCTGGTCGCCCGGTACGGCACGCGGGTCGTCACCGCGGGCGGCGTGATCCAGGCGGTCGGTGTGGCACTGCTGGCGCTGACGGCGTGGCGGTCGTGGCCGGACGTCGGCATCGTCGAGCTGCTGCCGGGCGCGGCGGTGGCGGGGGCGGGGCAGGCGCTCCAGCTCCCGGTGCTGTTCCGGGTGATCCTCTCCGAGGTTCCGCCGGTCCGGGGCGGTGTCGGCAGCGGTGTCATGATCACCACCCAGCAGTCGGCGCTGGCCCTCGGGGTGGCGACGCTGGGCACCCTGTTCCTGACGCTCGTCCCGTCGATGGGGATGCGCGACGCCCTGGTGGTCACCCTCCTGGTCCAGCTGGTGGTGATCGCCCTGACGACGGTGCTGAGTCTGCGGCTGCCACGGAAGGTCGGCTGAGGCGGCGCCGCCCCGGTCCCACCGGGCCGGGGGTGACCCGAAGGGCCCCGGGTTCCGTACGACCGTACGGAACCCGGGGCCCTTCGGGTGTGACGCGGGCGTCAGCAGCCGATCAGGCGGCTCGCGAGGTAGCCCTCGATCTGGTCGAGGGAGACGCGCTCCTGCTTCATGGAGTCACGCTCGCGGACCGTCACGGCGTTGTCGTCGAGGGTGTCGAAGTCGACGGTGACGCAGTACGGCGTACCGATCTCGTCCTGGCGGCGGTAGCGGCGGCCGATGGCGCCGGCGTCGTCGAACTCGATGTTCCAGTGCTGGCGCAGCGCCGTGGCGAGACCCTTGGCCTTCGGGGAGAGCTCGGGGTTGCGGGACAGCGGGAGGACGGCGACCTTGACCGGCGACAGGCGCGGGTCGAGGCGCAGCACCGTGCGCTTCTCCATCTTGCCCTTGGCGTTGGGCGCCTCGTCCTCGACGTAGGCGTCCAGGAGGAAGGCGAGCATGGCGCGGCCGACACCGGCGGCGGGCTCGATGACGTACGGCGTCCAGCGCTCGCCGGCCTCCTGGTCGAAGTAGGAGAGGTCCTGGCCGGAGGCCTTGGAGTGGGCGCCGAGGTCGTAGTCGGTGCGGTTGGCGACGCCCTCCAGCTCACCCCACTCGTTGCCGCCGAACTGGAAGCGGTACTCGATGTCGGCGGTGCGCTTGGAGTAGTGGGAGAGCTTCTCGGCCGGGTGGTCGTACCAGCGCATGTTCTCCTCGCGCATGCCGAGGCCGGTGTACCAGTTCCACCGCTCCTGCATCCAGTACTCCTGCCACTTCTCGTCCTCGCCCGGCTTGACGAAGAACTCCATCTCCATCTGCTCGAACTCGCGGGTGCGGAAGATGAAGTTGCCGGGCGTGATCTCGTTGCGGAAGGACTTGCCCATCTGGGCGATGCCGAACGGCGGCTTGCGGCGCGAGGTCTGCTGGACCTGGGCGAAGTTGGTGAAGATGCCCTGGGCGGTCTCGGGGCGCAGGTAGGCGACGGAGCCGCTGTCCTGCGTGGGGCCGAGGTGCGTGGAGAGCAGGCCGGAGAACTGCTTGGGCTCGGTGAAGGTGCCCTTGTTGCCGCAGTTGGGGCAGTTGAGGTCGGCGAGGCCGTTCTCCGGGAGGCGGTTGTGCTTCGCCTCGTACGCCTCCTCCAGGTGGTCCGCGCGGTAGCGCTTGTGGCAGGAGGTGCACTCGGTGAGCGGGTCGGTGAACGTGGCGACGTGGCCGGAGGCCACCCAGACCTCGGTCGCCAGGATCACGGACGAGTCGATACCGACGACGTCCTCGCGCGAGGTGACCATGTAGCGCCACCACTGGCGCTTGAGGTTCTCCTTGAGCTCGACACCCAGCGGCCCGTAGTCCCAGGCGGCGCGCTGGCCGCCGTAGATCTCACTGCACGGGAATACGAAGCCACGGCGCTTGCTCAGGCTGACGATGGTGTCGATCTTGTCGGCGGCCACGGTGCTCTCTTCATTACGACGACGGGCGACGAAGCGGTCGCGTCCGGGAGGCCGGGTGACCGGTTCGGAGCGGTTGCTTCAGAGCGAATGCCTCAGATTACCGGCGGGTGCGCCCCTCGGATCAAATCGGTTCGGTCCGCGTTGCCCACAGTGGTCGCATACCGGGGCGAAGCCGGGATCACAGGACCGCTTGTTGACAATCGTTTCCACTTTCATTGAAAATGACTGTCATGAACGCACGTCGACGCGGCCTCGCGCCCCTCCGAATAAAGACCGCCCGCATCGCGGTGGCCGCCGCCACCGCCCTCGGCCTGGCCGCGGCCCTCTCCGCCTGCTCGGACTCGTCCGCCGCCGACGGCGTGGGCAAGGGGCAGCTGGACGTGATCGCGTCGTTCTACCCCATGCAGTACCTCGCCGAGGAGATCGGCGGGAAGCACGTCCACGTCACCACGCTGACCGAGCCCGGCCAGGAACCGCACGACCTGGAGATCAGCGCCCGGCAGACCGCGCGCCTCCAGGACGCGGACGCCGTCCTCTATCTCAAGAGCCTCCAGCCCGCCGTCGACGACGCCGTGGCGCAGTCCGAGACGGAGACGAAGATCGACGCGGCCTCGCTGACCACCCTGGAGAAGCACGGAACCGAGGTCGGCGGGCACGCCGCCGAGCACGACGGCCACGCGCACGCGGAGGGCGCCGGGGCCGACCCGCACATCTGGCTCGACCCCGTGAAGTACGCCGAGGTCGCCCAGGGCGTCGGCAAGGCGTTCGAGAAGATGGACCCGAAGCACGCGGACCTCTACGAGAAGAACACCAAGGCGCTCGTCGAGAAGCTCGGCGCGCTCGACACCCGCTACAGGGACGGGCTCGCCCGCACCGGCAGCAAGGTCTTCATCACCACGCACGCCGCCTTCGGCTACCTCGCCGAGCGCTACGGGCTCACCGAGGAGGCCATCACCGGCCTCGACCCCGAGTCCGAGCCCAGCGGCAAGCGCGTGAAGGAGCTGGAGAAGACGGCGAAGGCCGACGGCGTCTCCACCGTCTTCTACGAGACGCTCGTGAGCGACAAGACCGCGAAGACCGTCGCCCGGGACGCGGGTCTGAGGACGGACGTCCTCGACCCGATCGAGGGCATCACCGGGAAGTCCCGCGGCGACGACTACATCCAGGTCATGGACGCGAACCTGAAGGCGCTCCAGAAGGCCCTGGGCACCAAGTGACCACCGTGAAGAAGCCCTTGGAGGACGCCGTGGAGCCCGACAAGCCCGTGGAGCCGCTGGACACCGGGGAGCCCGCGGGAGGGGCCGGCCCCGGCGACGGGGTGCGCGAACCCGTCATCACCCTGCGCCGGGTGACCGCCGACCTCGGCTCGCGCCCCGTCCTGCGCGGCATCGACCTGACCGTGCGCCGCGGCGAGGTCGTCGCCCTGCTCGGCGCCAACGGCTCGGGCAAGTCGACCGCCGTCCGCAGCATCATCGGCCAAGTCTCCCTCAGCGGCGGCGAGATCGAGCTGTTCGGCACCCCCAAACGCCGCTTCCGCGACTGGCGGCGCGTCGGCTACGTCCCGCAGCGCACCACCGCCGCGGGCGGCGTCCCCGCGACGGTCACCGAGATCGTCGCCTCCGGACGGCTCTCCCGCACCCGCTTCGGGCTGCTGCGCCGGGCCGACCACGAGGCCGTACGCGCCGCACTCGCACGCGTCGGCATGGCCGACCGCGCCAAGGACTCCGTCGACGCCCTCTCCGGCGGCCAGCACCAGCGCGTCCTCATCGCCCGCGCCCTCGCCTCCGAGCCCGAGCTGCTGATCATGGACGAGCCGATGGCGGGCGTCGACCTCGCGAGCCAGGACATCCTGGCGGCGACCCTGCGCGAACAGGTCGCCCAGGGCACCACCGTCCTGCTCGTCCTGCACGAACTCGGCCCGCTGGAGCCGCTGATCGACCGCGCGGTCGTCCTGCGCGACGGCTGCGTCCTGCACGACGGCCCGCCCCCGGCCGCGGTGGGCCAGCATGCCCTGCCCGGCCACGACCACGTACACCCGCACGCGGCTCATGACGCCGAACCGATCCGGACGGGACTGCTGAGCTGATGGACATCCTCGACTACGCCTTCATGCAGCGGGCACTGCTCGCCGCCGTCCTGGTCGGCATCACCGCGCCCGCCATCGGCATCTACCTCGTGCAGCGCCGCCAGGCCCTGATGGGCGACGGCATCGGGCACGTCGCGCTGACCGGCGTCGGCCTCGGCTTCCTGCTCTCCGCGTCCCCGGTCTGGATGGCGACGGCCGTCTCCGTCCTCGGCTCGGTCCTCATGGAGCTGATCCGCTGGTACGGGAAGACCCGCGGCGACATCGCGCTCGCCATGCTCTTCTACGGCGGCATGGCCGGCGGCGTCATGCTCGTCAACATCTCGGGCGGCTCCAACGCCAACCTCGTCTCGTACCTCTTCGGCTCCCTCTCCACGGTCAGCGAGAGCGACGTCACGGCGATCTGCGTACTCGCCGCCTTCGTCGTCCTCGTCTCCGTCGGGCTGCGCCGCCAGCTCTTCGCGGTCAGCCAGGACGAGGAGTTCGCCCGCGTCACCGGACTCCCGGTGCGCGCGCTGAACCTGCTCACCGCCGTCACCGCCGCCGTCACCGTCACCGTCGCCATGCGGGTCGTCGGACTGCTGCTGGTCTCCGCGCTGATGGTGGTGCCGGTCGCCGCCGCGCAGCAGCTCAGCCGGAGTTTCGCGGCGACCTTCGCGATCGCCGTCGCCATCGGCGTGAGCGTCGCCCTCGGCGGCACGGTGACGTCGTTCTACCAGGACGTCCCGCCCGGCGCGACGATCGTCCTGCTGACCATCGCGGCCTTCATGGTCCTCACCGCGCTCGCCACCCCGCTCGCCCGCCGGAGGGCCCGCGTCCGGGAACGCGACCGCGCGTCCGGGGACCCCGCCGAGTGCGCGATTCCGGCCACCCGGGCCCCGGCGGAGCACGTCGGAACCTGACCGCGCACAGGCCGGGCTGGCACAATGGCCGGGCAAGGGCAGACGCGAGGAGGCAACGGTGACAACCGCTGGATCGCCCGTACGGGGCCGTTCCACCCGGCAGCGTGCCGCTGTGGCGGCGGCACTCGACGAGGTGGACGAGTTCCGCAGTGCGCAGGACCTCCACGACATGCTCAAGCACAAGGGCGACTCGGTCGGGCTGACCACCGTCTACCGCACCCTCCAGTCCCTCGCCGACGCCGGCGAGGTCGACGTCCTGCGCACCTCCGAGGGCGAGTCCGTCTACCGCCGCTGCTCCACCGGCGAGCACCACCACCATCTCGTCTGCCGCGTCTGCGGCAAGGCGGTCGAGGTCGAGGGCCCGGCCGTCGAGAAGTGGGCGGACGCCATCGCGGCGGAGCACGGATACGTGAACGTCGCGCACACCGTGGAGATCTTCGGCACCTGCGCGGACTGCGCCCGGTGCGAGGACAAGACCGGGGCCACGGCGGGCTGAGCGACAGGCCGGGCCAGGCCGGGCCAGGCCGGGCTAGGCGCGGCTCAGGTTGCGGTCGAGCAGGGCGCGCAGGCGGGCCACGTCCTGAGGACCCCGCGCCCCGCGCTTCGGCAGCAGCACCACGGCGTACGGGGCGCGCCCCAGCAGCACGAAGGCGCGGCGCGTCTCCGCGTACCCCGCCATCCGCTGCCAGCGGGCCGGATCGCTCCCCCGCGTGTGGGTGACCGTCACACCCCAGTCGTCCACGACCGCCCGGTGCTCGCCCCGTGCCGCCGCCCGCCGGTGCACGTACCGGGCCTGCCACCAGGGCAGGACGACGAGCCCCAGCAGCGCCACTGCCAGCATCACCGGCACCTTGGGATCCGCCCGGCCGCCGAGGGCCAGCGGCAGCGCGCCCCCGAGCACGCCCAGCAGGGCCGATCCGACCAGGAGCCCGCGCCCCCAGCGGCCGGCGGCCGAGGCACTCTCGGAGGCGCGCAGGGCCTCACGGAACTCCCCGGCCGTGGCCCGGTAGACGAGTTCGACACGGCCGGCGGGGTCGCCGACGTCACCGGTGCCCGCACGCCGTCCCGTCATCCCGCACCCCGATCTCCCGGCAGGCCCGCCGCCCCGTCCCCTGTCAGTTACCCTCGGGCCGGCCCTTCATCGCCTGCTCCATGGCGAGCAGTTGCTCGTTCGGCACGGCGCCGCCGAAGCGGCGGTCGCGCTGGGCGTACTCGACGCAGGCCCGCCACAGGTCGCGGCGGTCGAAGTCCGGCCACAGCACGTCCTGGAAGACCATCTCGGCGTACGCGCTCTGCCAGAGCAGGTAGTTGGAGGTGCGCTGCTCGCCGCTCGGCCGCAGGAAGAGGTCCACGTCCGGCATGTCCGGGTAGTAGAGGTACTTGGCGAACGTCTTCTCCGTGACCTTCGCCGGGTCCAGCCGCCCGGCCCGCACGTCCTCGGCGAGGGCCTGCGCCGCGTCGGCGATCTCGGCACGGCCGCCGTAGTTCATGCAGAAGTAGAGCGTGAGACCGTCGTTGTCCTTGGTCTGCTCCTGGGCGATCTCCAGCTCCCTGGCCACCGACTTCCAGAGCTTGGGCATCCGGCCCACCCAGCGCACCCGGATACCGAGCTCGTCGAGCTGGTCACGGGTCTTGCGGATGAAGTCGCGGTTGAAGTTCATCAGGAAGCGCACCTCGTCCGGCGAGCGCTTCCAGTTCTCCGTGGAGAAGGCGTACAGGGAGATCGCCCCGACGCCTATCTCCAGCCCGCCCTGCAGCACGTCGAGCACCCGCTCGGCGCCGACCTTGTGCCCCTCGGTGCGCGGCAGCCCGCGCTCCTTGGCCCACCGGCCGTTCCCGTCCATGACGATCGCCACGTGCTTCGGGATCAGCTCACCGGGGAGCTTGGGCGCGGTCGCACCGGACGGGTGCGGCTGAGGCGCTCTGTACTCGCGGCGCCGGCGTCCCAGGATCCCGCGTACGGCCATGTGCTTCTCGTCTCCCTCGGTTCCGCTGCCGGGCGTCCGTCCCCCGGCGCCCCTACTTTTCCACGTAACGGAGTGAGCGCAGACCGCGCTCCAGGTGCCAGTGCAGATAGGCCGACACCAGGCCGCTGCCCTCCCTCACGTGCCGCGCCTCGCACGCGTCCGCGGTCTCCCAGTCGCCCGTCAGCAGCGCGCCGAGCAGTTCCAGGGCCTGCGCCGAGGGTACGACGCTGCCGGGGACCCGGCAGTCGGCGCAGACGGAACCTCCCGCCGCGACCGAGAAGAACCGATTCGGCCCCGGCATCCCGCACTTCGCGCACGCGCTGAAACTGGGCGCGTAGCCGTTCACGGCGAGGGAGCGCAGCAGAAACGCGTCGAGCACGAGATGCGGCTCGTGCTCACCGCGGGCGAGCGTGCGGAGCCCGCCGACCAGCAGCAGGTACTGCTGCACGGCAGGCTCCCCCTCGTGGTCGGTGAACCGCTCCGCCGTCTCCAGCATCGCGGTCCCCGCGGTGTAGCGGGCGTAGTCCGTGACGATCCCGCCACCGTACGGAGCGATGGTCTCGCTCTGCGTGCACAGCGGCAGCCCGCGCCCGACCAGTTCGCCGCCGCGCGCGAAGAACTGCACGTCGACGTGCGAGAACGGCTCCAGCCGGGCGCCGAACTTCGACTTCGTCCGCCGCACCCCGCGCGCCACGGCCCGCACCCGCCCGTGCCCACGCGTGAGCAGGGTGATGATGCGGTCCGCCTCACCCAGCTTCTGGGTGCGCAGCACGATGCCGTCGTCGCGGAACAGACTCATGCGGTCCATTCTCGCCTACGGCACGGACACCCCGGGCGGGGCGTACGGGGGCGGGGCGCACGGCGCACGGCGCACGGCGCACGACGACGGGGCGATGACCTCCGTCACATCCCCTTCAAGGCACCTCGCCACGACTGCGCGCGTTCGCGTACGCCGTCGCCGCGCTGAGCCGCTCCGCGGGGGTCGCCCGCCGGACGGACTCCGGGACGCAGTCCCACTCCCGTCCGCCCCCGTACGGCCTCAGCTGCACATACGGTCCCTCCTGTCCCATCACCAGTCCCACCTCTCCCGTGCGGGTGTCCACGGCGTATTCGCCGACCGCGTACTCGCCGGCCGCGTGTTCGCCGGCCGCCGGTTTCATCGCAGCGCCGCCGCGAGCCGGGCCGCCACGGCGACGGAACACCGGCCCAATTCGACCAGCGGACAGGGGGCCTCGCGCGCCAGGGTTGCCGGGTCGACCCCCAACGACGGCAACGTGATTCCGGCCTTCGCGAGAGCTGCCCGCAATTCCTTCACCGATTCCTCCGCCTCTTCGACGCACAGCGCCGAGTGTCGTCCCCCGAGTGGTACGTGTTCAGCCTTCACACTGTTCCCCTGACCAGTCGCGTTTCACTCTTCGAGTCTCCATGGTCACTCTCCGCGCCTACACTCGACAGGAGTCTGTCCGCTACAACTGCGGGGCAGCGGAAGGGGGTTTCGCCATGGCCAAGGGTTCCCGTCAGGCGGCCTGGGAGTTCTTCGGAACGGAACTGAAACGACTCAGGGAAGACGCCGGTTTCACCCAGGTCGAACTGGGCGCAAGAGTTTTCGTTTCCGGCGGATACATCGGCCAGTTCGAACAGGCAATCAGAAAGCCTCAGTTGGACGTGGCCCAACGGATCGACGAGATCCTGGCGACGGGGGGTTTGTTCGAACGGACGTGGCGGAAGCTGATCGAGGATCAGCCGTACACCGAGTACTTCGCGCACGTGGTGGAACTCGAGAGTCTGGCGACGGACATCTGCGAGTACGCGCCCATGGTGGTGCCTGGCCTGCTACAGACCGCTGACTACGCCCGGGCGATCTACCTCGCGAGCAACCCACTCGCCACTGACGACTACATCGAGGAAATGGTCAGAGCCCGCTTGGATCGCGCCGGGATCCTCGCCGATGCGGCAAGACCGGTGTACTGGGCCGTTCTGCACGAGGCCCTGCTGCGCACGCCGGTCGGCAACCCCCGCACGATGGCTGAACAACTGGACCACCTGGCCGCCATCGCTCGTCAGCGGCGGGGACTCGTGCAAGTACTCCCGTTCGCAGCCGGGGCCCACCCGGCGATGGGCAAGATGATGACGCTCATGGAGTTCGCGGATGCCCCGCCAACGGCCTATACAGAGGCCGTGCTTTCGGGGAATCTGCTGGACGAACCAGCCGTAGTGAAGCGCATCCAAGCGCATTACGATCTGTTGAGGGCCGCTTCCCTGTCACCGGAGGCATCCCTTGCCCTGATCGAGTCGGCGGCGGAGGACCACAGACGATGCGCACGTACGACCTGAGCCACGCCCACTGGCGCAAGAGCACCTACAGCGACGGCAACGGCGGCAGCTGCGTCGAGGTCACGCACGACTTCGTAGATGCCGCCCGCTGGCGCAAGAGCACCTACAGCGGTGGCGACGGCGGCGAGTCCTGCCTCGAAGTCGCCGACGGAGTCGCCGGTGTCGTGCCCGTCCGGGACAGCAAGGTTCCGCGGGGCGCGGTTCTCCTCGTCAGCCCGTCCGCCTGGACGGAATTCATCGGCGCCGTAACCGAGTTGAGCCCGCAGCCCGCCGTCAAGTGACCGCCCGAACCGCGCCGCTGCCTCACGGCCCGGGAGGCAGCGGCATGACCACCATTTCGGCGAGGTCGGCGACTTCCACCGACCGGTGTCGCGCTCACGGGCTATGGCTGCCGGTCAACCGACCTTCCGCAGCTCACCGTCGCCGAAGACCGCGACCATCACCAGATTGCCACCGAGCGCCTCCACGTAACGGGCCACGACCTCCGTCGTGGAGACCTGGCCGCTCTCGATCTGTGAGACCCGGCCCTTGCTCACGCCCATACGGGCCGCCACCTGCGCCTGGGTGTACCCGCGCTCCTGCCGCATGTCGACGAGCCGCCACGCCTGCGCCTCCGCGAGCATGCGCTGGGCCCCTTCGAGGAAGCCGTCCGGGCCGCCGGCCAGCTCCTCCGCTCGCTCCCGATGCCCACTGGTCGACCACTTGACGTATCCAGTCACTTCTTGGCCTCCTTCTCCCGATCAGCCACATACTGCGCGTACCTGCGCTCAGCGAGGGGAATCGCCTCTGCGTACCAATCAGCCCAGCGCGCTGCCTTGTCACCCGCTACCAGCAGGATCGCGGAGCGCCATGGATCGAACATGAACAAGACACGCACCTCACTCCGTCCCGCCGAGCCGGGGCGCAGCTCCTTGAGGTTGTGCAGGGCCGACCCCTTGATCCGGTCGACCAGGGGCCGCCCCTCTGCGGGGCCACGGCAGGCCAGGATCCAGATGGCCTGGTTCACCAGCCCGTACGAAGTCGGGTCGGCCTTCTCGAGCTCATGAAGCCACTGATCCACTTCGTTGGTCAGGTAGACGTCCCATTGCTCTTCCACCTTCGTTCCCTTCGCGAGTTTAGTATTCACTAAACTCGCGTAGACCGCAGGCGTGTGCACACATACAGCGTCTTCACCCGTACGGGTCTCGTCCGAGGTGCACCCGGCTCGCGAGGAGGGGCTCCCCGCTGCTCAGCCGGTGAATCCCCGCACATACCGCCGCTGCCAAGGTGTCTCGACCGCACGGCGGTCGTAGTGGCGGCGGACGTAGGCGACCGCTTCGTCCGGAGGGACGCCGTCGAGCACGGCCAGGCAGGCCAGGGCCGTGCCGGTGCGGCCCCGACCGCCGCCGCAGGCCAGTTCGACGCGGTCGGTGGCGGCGCGGGCCAGGGCGTCGGTGAACAGGCGGTGGGCAAGGGCGCGGTCGCCGGGGAGGCGGAAGTCCGGCCAGCGCAGCCAGCGGGACTCCCAGGGGACCTCGGGAGGCGTGCGGCCGAGCAGGTACACCGCGTACGTGGGCGCCGGGCCCGGCGGCAGCGGGCGGCGCAGGGCGCGGCCCCGGACCAGCCTGCCGGACGGGAGGCGCAGAACGCCGGGGGCCGCCGGGTCCCAGGGCTCGGTCGCGGGGATCTGAGGCTGGGCGCGCTCGGTCACCGGGTCAGCGTACGAGAGCGGGCCGGGTCCGGGCGGCCGGCTACCGGGCCAGGGACCGGATCCCGTCGGCCACCCGCGACGCGGAGACGGGGCGGGCGGCGGGACTGCACCGGCCGCAGGCGATTTGGAGGGGACGGCGTCCGCCGTCCGGAGGACAATCGCCCCGAGTCAGGGTCCTGGATCGCCCGAGCCGCGGGGAGGGAGACTCCATGAGCTGGTCGTGTTCCGGTTCCGGGATCACTGGGCCCACGCGCGAGACAGCCACCGCTCGGCCGCCACGATCGACGCCGGAGACGTTTTGGCTACGGGGTGCGGGCCGGTGGCCGAGGCCGCACCGTTCATCTGGATTCAGCTGGTGCGGTACTTCGCCGCCGTCGCCTGGGCGAGGTCCTGGGATTTCTGCAGGGCGGTGTCCACCGATTGCCTTCCGGCGATGGCCGAGCTGATCTCCTGGGAGACCTTGTCGCCGAGATCAGCGAACTCGGGGATGTCCACGTACTGGATACCCGTGTAGGGGCGGGGGCTGACGCCCGGGTTCCCAAGGCCATTGCGTGATCGCGATCTGTCCGGGTTGATCACGTAAGACCGAGAGCTGCCAGAGGCCGCCGGTAGTCGCGGCCGGTGTGACGGAGGGCGGCGGCGATGTTGGTATCACCGTTCTGCCGGAAGATGCTGATGGCGAGGTTGCGAAGGCTGGCCATGGTGCGGGGCAGGTGTCCGGTGCGGACCTTGGAGTCGTCCTCGCGGAAGGTCCGGTCACGGACGTGGTGCAGGAGATTCTCGATGCCCCAGTGACCTCTGATCCAGGAGGCGAGTTCGGCCGGGGTGGCGTCGAAGACGTCCAGGCTCGTGATCACGTAGACCCGCTCGATCGTCAGCTTGCCCGTGCTCAACTCCCGTCGCCACCGGACGATCTGGACGGCCTGGCAGGCACCGGGATAGTCGAGATGCCGGAAGGCGGCGACCTTGAGGCGACGGATCTCGTCACGGTGGTGGGCACGGTCGCGGGTGCGGTGGTCCAGCGGGATCCCGCACCCCGCCCCCGCCGCTTCAAGCCCTTCACCGCGAGTGAGGCCCGGCAGTTCCTTCACGCGGCCAGCAGCGACCGGCACCAAGCCCTGTACGAACTCGCCCTGCGCACCGGACTCCGCAAGGGCGATCTCCTCGGGCTGCATTGGGACGACCTCGACCTCAACACGGGAACCGCCGCCATCCACCGTTCCCTCCAGCGCACCCGCACCGGCGGCCTGACCACCCTGCACACCAAGACCCGCGCATCCGAACGCCGCATCGCCCTCCCCACCGAATGCATCAACTCCCTGAAGGCTCAACGAGAACAGCAGGAGGAAGCACGCCGGGCCGCGGGGACGGGCTGGTTGGACAACGGCCTCGTGTTCACCACCCTCACCGGCGGCCCTCTCGAACCCGCCAACCTCACCCGCAGCTTCAGCCGACTCCTCAAGAGCGCGGGACTTCGACGCATCCGGTTTCACGACCTGCGGCACTCGACCGCCACCCTGCTCCTGGAACAGGGCGTCGACCTCGTCGTGATCAAGGAGTTGTTGGGTCACGCCCACATCGGCGTCACCGCCGGCGTCTACGCCCACGTCCGACTCCGCCTCCAGCGCCAGGCCATCAACACCCTCGGCAACGCCCTCATCCCCACCGGCAACGCCCCCGACGACCCACCGGCCGCAACCGTCGTCCGCTGACGTTGCCGTCACCGTTGCCGTCAAAGCCCCGAAGGCCCGAAGGCCCGCCGGAAGCATTCCGGCGGGCCTTCGGTAAATCCTCGACGAAATCAAATCCGACGGAGATTAGCCTGCTCATCCCTGAACGTCGACATCGTCTTCACCATCGGAGATGTCTCGGATATTCCGA
Organism: Streptomyces sp. NPDC008313; assembly: GCF_042956125.1. Taxonomy (NCBI): domain Bacteria; kingdom Bacillati; phylum Actinomycetota; class Actinomycetes; order Kitasatosporales; family Streptomycetaceae; genus Streptomyces; species Streptomyces sp. NPDC008313. Next base: position 1,668 of record NZ_JBIBFR010000029.1, on the reverse strand, counting down.
GAAAATCAGCCAGCGTCTCGCAATTCTTCAATCGAGGCAGAAATTAGGCCAAGATTCCCCTCTAGCCCGGCTAGCCCCTGAGCGCTCTCCAGGAAATATACGGATCGAGACCTAAGCTCGCTATTAAATAGCCCACACATGAGAATTAGGTCGATACAAGCCGTACGAGAATCAAGCGTTGTACTCGTTTCAAGAATCTCAACGTAGGCCGGGTACCCTAGGCTGATCTCTTTCATGCACTCCGCTTCGGATGCTGGACCGTATACGCCCGGATCCTCCTCGCTGACCACGGCGGCCGAAATATCCGAGAGGAGCCCTAGAATTAGATCTTCAGAATAGTCCGAGCAGCGCCATAGGCAATGAACGAGACCAGACGCCAAGGCGGTTGAGGCTTCACATAGAAGTCCTTGCGCGAATACGACCTGCTCTACCCGGTGCGCAGCGCCCACTGCAACCTCCCGGCCGCCAGCATGGGCGAGGTCCCGGAGGGCGTCCCCGAGTGCACGAGCATCACCAGAGACCCCTTGGAGCGATCCCCAGGAATGCCGTCTCAGTTCAAGGTCCATATCGGCCCCAACCACCCTTAAGCGTTATTCATCGAAGAGTCTCAATACGTCCGAATCGAACACTGTACCCGCCCCCTTGAACCCACCACGACCGAACTGGCCTTCACATGAGACGCAGATATTGATCGGCGCCCCAGTTCGAGGCCTTACGGCAGCAGTGAATACAATTTTCGACGGATCGCCGCCGAGCTGATTGACAACGCAAGTCTCTGCGCAGACACCCTTAGACGATGCACCTGCGGCGTACTGCCCGGTCTCCGTATTGTAGCCAGCTGTGACAGTAGCCGGCCTCTTCCGATTGGAGAGCTGGGCCATTTCTCCGGCGTACTCATCTCGAAGCCCTTCCGCCTTCGACATGAGCTCATCTGGGCCCAGACCCGCACCATCTCGGGGACCCGTTCCGCAATTGTGAACCAGGACCGGGGTGGCCCCCGCCAGCACATAGTACGTGTGAAGGTCAGCGATGGTGAGGTTGTGGACGGTGGCCTGAGCGGCCGTCCAGCGTTTTACCGCGGTGATCTGGATGTGAGTGCCGGTGCTGGTGCGGAGCCATTGGCCGGCGTGCAGGTCGGTGGCGTCGATCCAGTCGTTGAGTTCCGGGACCCAGAAGGGGTGGCCGTCGGTCGCGGTGACCGAGGACGTGTTCATCGGCGCCGCCTGCTTCGCCGCCTTCTTGCCGCCGACGTTCATGGTGATCTGGACCAGGTGTTTGACGCCCTGACCCTTGATTTCGGCGGTCACCGTCTTGATGGTGGATTCACCGGTTTCCGGGTCGGTGGCCTTCACCTTGTCGCCGATCCGTACGTCCTTGATGGCCTTCGTGCTTCCGTCGGCCATCAGGACGCGGGTGTCTGGCGTGAAGCTGTTGGCGAGGCAGCTGACGCCTTCGTCGGGGTCTGCCTTCTTCGCGATGCTCTCGAGTTTGTCCGCTCCCTTCTCGAACTTGCGCCAGGCCTTGAAGTTGTCGATGACGTCGTCGACCAGGCCGACGATGCGCTTGCCGAGCGTGAACCGCCCCGTGTCGAATGGAGACTCGATTTCATGAAAGGATCGAGTCATGGCACGACCGTCCCGTTACCCGCTTGAGCTGCGCCGTCGCGCG
>NZ_JBIBFR010000028.1:0-99371 GCF_042956125.1 Streptomyces sp. NPDC008313 | reverse complement strand
AGGACCCTCGACAAGTCCCATCGTTGCAGGTCAGGAGCACTCTCCGCTTATTTGATCAAGCCTCGGACACCCCATCTCGTGAAAGCGCGAGGTTAGTAACTTCGATGTTAGTGACATGAGTGGATGTTGCTAGCTCTGACCACTGCGCGACGGTGTCCGCGCCGGTGGGGTGCCCGGTCAGCCCGTCCGGCCCAGCCCGGCCGCCTCGGGCCAGCCCGTCGCCGGGGTGGGGGAGAGGCCCTGGGCCGGGGCGGTCATCCCGCGGACCTGGGCCGCGGTGAGGCCACCCCGGGCCGGTACCCCCGGCGGGGTCGGACCGTACGCCGCGGCAGGGGTCGTGACGGCAGCCGGCGTGGGCGCCGGGATGGGCGTCGCGGGTGGAAAGGCGGAGGGCGCGGGGGCGGCGGGCGCGGGGAAGGCGGCTGGGGCAGCGGGCGTCGGCCACGCGGACGCCACCGCCGGGGCCGGGGCGGCGGCCGGGAGGGGCACGCCGGTGCCGACGCCGGTGCGGCCGACGCCGGTGACGACGGCGGCCGCGATCACCTCGGTGGCGGGGCCCGGCCCGATCGCCTGGGGCGTGGCGTACGGCGCCGCGCCCACCGCCTGGGCTACGGCGGGCCGCGGCGGCGCGGCCAGGCGCGCGCCCGCTCCGCCGGTCTGGCTCATCAGCCGGTCGACGGCCGCGGTGCCCGAGCTGTAGTAGCCGTTCCCCGCGCCCGGCGCGGGCACGACGGCCTCCCTTCCGGCCCCGGCCCCGTAAAGCACCGACTGCATGCCGGACACCAGGCGGCGCACGTCGGACCGGGGGCGCACCACGAGTCTCAGGAAGCGGCTGGACGAGCCGATCTTGTCGCCGCACTCGCGGACCAGGATCCGGTGCTCGGTGAGCAGCCGGTCCCGCACCACGGTGCCCTCGGCGCCGACGGGGAGGCGGACGAAGAGGAAGTTGCCCTGCGAGGGGTAGACGGTGAGCCCGGGCAGCGCGGACAGTTCGCGGGCCATGTCGAGCCGGTCCCGGCGGACCATGTGCAGGCTCTCCAGGTACTCGGGACCGTGCTCCCGGAGCATGAACACCACGTGCTCCGCGAAGGAGTTGAGGTTCCACTTGGGCAGCATGGAGCGGACCTTGCCCGCCAGCGCCGGGTTGGCGACGAGGTAGCCGAAGCGGATGCCGTGCAGCCCGAAGTTCTTGCCGAGGCTGCGCAGCACGATGACGTTGGGGCGCATCACCGCCTCCTCGACGACGCTCGGCTCGGACTCGGCGTCGGCGAACTCCAGGAACGACTCGTCGACGACGATCAGGTCCAGGTCGGCCATCGCGTCCATGAACTGGACGACGGACTGACGGGGCAGGAAGCCGCCGTCGGGGTTGTTCGGGTTGCACAGGACGGCGACACGGGTGCCGCGCGCCCGGATGAACTCGGCGTACCGGGCCAGGTCGAGCGCGAAGCCGTTCGACTCCTGGAGCGGGAACATGTCGACCCGCTTGCCGGTCTCCATCGGCTGGTCGGTCCAGCGGCCGAAGGTGGGGACGGGGACGGCGAGGGACTCGCGGACCAGCAGATGGTCGATCCAGGTGATCAGCTCGGTCGAGCCGTTGCCCATGGCCACGCACTGCGGCGGGAGCCGTAGCAGCCCGCACAACTCGGCGGTGATGGTGTCGGCGCTGCTCGGGTAGTACGTGATGATCTCCCGCAGCCGTCCCGCCAGGTCGTCGAACATGGCGGGCGTGGGGAAGTACGGGTTGCAGGGGATGCAGAAGTCCACCGGACCGATTCCGTCGCCCTCGCGCGTCAGCGCGGCCATCGAGGGGCTGTGCGCCGCCGTGCCGCGGAACAGCGAGGTGACGTTGTCGGGCAAGGGAACCTCCGTGTCGCGGACGGGCCCGCCGCCGGGGCGGGGCGCACGGGCCCGTCGACTGGGGTGGCCCGTGCGGGGGAGCACGGGCCACCCCCTCATACGGACACGGGGGTGGCGCCGTTCAACAGGTGTGAAGGTTCCGTGTGCCGGGGTATGCGCGGGCGTGTGGGACGCCTGGTCCCGACGCGCGCGGACGCTGGATTCCGCCGGCGTGCGCGCGACGCCGGATCTCGACGGCGCGCGCGGACGCGTCAGACGCCGAACGAGTGGACCGTCGTCGTCCGGTAGGTCTGCCCCGGGCGCAGCACCGTCGACGGGAACGACGGCTGGTTGGGGGAGTCCGGGAAGTGCTGGGTCTCCAGGCACAGTCCGTCACCCTGGCGGTAGGTGCGCCCGGAGGTGCCCACCAGGGTGCCGTCGAGGAAGTTTCCCGAGTAGAACTGCACGCCGGGCTGGTCGGTGGCGATCTTCAGGGTGCGGCCGGAGGAGGGGTCGCGCAGGGTCGCGAAGTGCACGGGATCCGCCGTCACGCCCTTGTCGAGGACCCAGTTGTGGTCGAAGCCCTTGGCGGTCACCAGCTGGGGGTGACCGGTCCGGATGTCCCGGCCGACCGGCTTGGCCCGGCGGAAGTCGAAGGGGGTGCCCGTGACCTTCGCCAGCTCGCCGGTGGGGATCAGACCCGAGTCGGTGGGGGTGTACCGGCTCGCGGCCAGGGTGAGCTCGTGATCGTAGATGCCGCCCGCGCCCTCACCGGCGAGGTTGTAGTACGTGTGGTTGGTGAGGTTGACGACGGTCGCCCTGTCGGTGGTGGCGCGGTAGTCGATGCGCCAGTCGCCGTTCCGGGTGAGCGTGTACGTCACGCGGGTGCGCAGCGTGCCCGGGTAGCCCATCTCGCCGTCGACGCTGGTGTAGTACAGGTGCAGGCCGACCTCGGAGTCCGACGTGAAGCCCTCGACGTCCCACACCCGCGTGTTGAAGCCCTTGGCGCCGCCGTGCAGGCTGTTGTCGCCGTCGTTGACGGAGAGCTGGTAGGAGGTGCCGTCGAGGGTGAAGCGGCCGTTCGCGATGCGGTTGCCGTAGCGGCCGATGGTGGCGCCGAAGAACGTGGTGCCGGCGACGTACGCGTCCAGGTTGTCGTAGCCCAGCGAGACGTTGGCGTACCGGCCGCGCCGGTCCGGGATCTCCAGGGACTGGACGATGCCGCCGTACGACAGCACCTTCAGCCGGGTCCCGCCGTTCTCCAGCGACCAGCGGTACACCTTCGTGCCGTCGGCGAGCCTGCCGAACAGCTCCTTGACGGGCTTGCGGCCGGACCCCGAACCGGATCCGGACGCGTGCGCCGTGCCCATGCCGGCGGCGGTGACTCCCGCCGCGGCGGCCGCCGCGATGACCGTGCGTCTGCTCGTTTCCATGTGCGCTCCCGAAATGGAGAGGGCCCCGCCGTCCGGCGGGGCCCGATGGGTTCTACGAACCGACCTTGCGCTTGTTCCACACGTCGAAGCCGACCGCGGCCAGCAGGACGAGGCCCTTGATGACCCCCTGCCAGTCGGTACCGACACCGACGAGGTTCATGCCGTTGTTGAGCACGCCGAGGACCAGACCGCCGATGATGGCGCCGAGGATGGTGCCGACGCCGCCGCTCATCGACGCGCCGCCGATGAACGACGCCGCGATGGCCTCGAGTTCGAAGTTCACGCCGGCCTTCGGCGATGCTCCGTTGAACCGCGCGGCGAAGACCAGGCCCGCCAGCGCGGCCATCATCCCCATGTTGAGGAAGACGAGGAAGGTGACCTTCTTGTCCCGGACGCCGGACAGCCGGGCCGCGGGGAGGTTGCCGCCGATCGCGTACACGTGACGGCCGACGACCACGTTGCGCATGACGTAGCCGAAGCCGACCAGGAGCGCGGCCAGGACCAGCAGGACGACCGGGGCACCCTTGTAGCTGCCGAGCTCCATGGTGAGCGCGATGATCGCCGCGGTGAGCAGCGCCAGCTTCACCGCGAACAGCTTGGCGGGCAGCACGTCGAGGGAGTACTCGGCCTGCCGCCTGCGGTCCTTGACCTCACGCCAGATCACGAAGGCGACCAGGGCGAGGCCGAGCAGCAGTGTGAGGTTGTGGTAGTTCGTGTTCGGGCCGACCTCGGGCAGGAAGCCGTTGGCGACCTTCTGCAGGCCCTTCGGGAAGGGGCCCAGCGTGCGGCCCTTGAGGAAGACCTCGGTCAGACCGCGGAAGATCAGCATGCCGGCGAGCGTCACGATGAACGACGGCATCCCCAGGTACGCGATCAGGAAGCCCTGGGCGGCCCCCGCGGCGGCTCCCACGGCCAGGCACAGCACCACGGCGATCGGCCAGGGTATGTCGTGGTTGACCATCAGCACCGCGGCGACGCCGCCGATGAACGCGGTCATCGAGCCGACCGACAGGTCGATGTGGCCCGCGATGATGACGATCATCATGCCGATCGCGAGGATCAGGATGTAGCTGTTCTGCAGCACCAGGTTGGACACGTTGCGCGGCAGCAGCAGGTCGCCGCCGGTCCACACCGCGAACAGGGCGACGATCACCCCGAGGGCGAGCAGCATGCCGTACTGGCGCATGTTGCTGCGCATGCCGTCGACCAGCAGGGTGAGCAGGCCGGGGCCGGAGCCGGAGGGTCCGCCCCCGGGTGCTGTTTCGGCCGGGGTCTTGGCCGTGACGTTGGCGCTCATGGGTCCTACCTCTTGTCCTTGGTCATGTGCCGCATCAGCACTTCCTGCGTCGCCTCGGAACGCGGAACCTCACCGGTGAGCCGCCCGGCTGCCATGGTGTAGATGCGGTCGCACATGCCGAGCAGTTCGGGGAGTTCGGAGGAGATGAAGACGACCGCCTTGCCCTCGGCGGCCAGTTGGTCGATGACCGTGTAGATCTCGTACTTGGCACCCACGTCGATGCCGCGGGTCGGCTCGTCCAGGATCAGCACGTCGGGACCGGCGAAGATCCACTTGCTGAGGACGACCTTCTGCTGGTTGCCGCCGGACAGCCGGCCGACCGGCTCGAAGACGGTGGGCGCCTTGATGTTCATGGACTTGCGGAAGCGCTCGGCGACCTTGCGCTCCTCGTGCTCGTCGACGACGCCCCGCTTCGCGACCTTGTCCAGCGCGCTGAGCGAGATGTTGCGGCCGATGGTGTCCAGCAGGTTGAGCCCGTAGTGCTTGCGGTCCTCGGTGACGTACGCGATGCCGTGCGCGACCGCCTCCGGGACGGTCTTCGTACGGATCTCCTCGCCGTCCTTGAGGATCGTGCCGCCCGCGTGCCGGCCGTAGGTGCGCCCGAAGACGCTCATCGCCAGCTCGGTGCGGCCCGCGCCCATCAGGCCGGCGATCCCGACGATCTCTCCGCGCCGGACGGTCAGCGACACGTCGTCGACCACCTTGCGGTGCTGGTCGATGGGGTGGTGCACGGTCCAGTTGCGGATCTCCAGGGCGGGTGCGGCGCCCGCTTCGGCGTGGTGCGGGGTGCGCTCCGGGAAGCGGTGGTCGAGGTCGCGGCCCACCATGCCGTTGATGATGCGTTCCTCGGTGGTCTCCGCGGCCTTCACGTCGAGGGTCTCGATGCTCCGGCCGTCGCGGAGGATCGTCACGGAGTCGGCGACCCGTTCGATCTCGTTGAGTTTGTGGGAGATGATGATCGACGCGATGCCCTGGTCCTTGAGTTCCAGGATGAGATCGAGGAGTTTGCCGCTGTCCTCGTCGTTGAGGGCCGCCGTCGGCTCGTCGAGGATCAGCAGCCGCACCTCCTTCGACAGCGCCTTGGCGATCTCGACGAGCTGCTGCTTGCCCACGCCGATGTCGGCGACGCGGGTCTGCGGATGGTCCTCGAGACCGACCCGGCGCATCAGCCGGGTGGCGTGCTTCAGCGTCTCGTTCCAGCTGATGACGCCGCGGCTGGCGTGCTCGTTGCCGATGAAGATGTTCTCCGCGATGGAGAGGTACGGCACCAGCGCGAGCTCCTGGTGGATGATCACGATGCCGCGCCGCTCGCTCGCGCGGATGTCCTTGAACTCGCAGACCTCACCCTCGAAGAGGATGTCCCCCTCGTAACTCCCGTGCGGGTGGACGCCGGAGAGGACCTTCATGAGGGTCGACTTCCCGGCGCCGTTCTCCCCGCAGATGGCGTGGACCTCGCCCGGCCGGACGGTCAGCGTGACGTCCGACAGCGCCTTGACGCCGGGAAAGGTCTTGACGATCGAGCGCATTTCCAGGACGGGTCCCGCCATGGTCGTGCCTTCCAATCTCTGAGAGCCGCGGTTACTTGACGTCGCTCGCCTTGAGGTAACCGGAGTCGATGAGCTCCTTCTGGTAGTTGCTCTTGTCGACGCTCACCGGCTGCAGCAGGTAGGCCGGGACGACCTTGGCACCGTTGTCGTAGGTCTTGGTGTCGTTGATCTCGGGCTTCTTGTCCTTCAGCGCGGAGTCGACCATGTCGGTGGCGACCTCGGCGAGCTTGCGGATGTCCTTGTAGACGGTCTGCGTCTGCTCGTCCGCGATGATCGACTTCACCGAGGCGACCTCGGCGTCCTGGCCGGTGACGATCGGCAGCGGCTTCGACTTGGAGCCGTAGTCGTCGGACTTCAGCGCCGACAGGATGCCGATGGAGATGCCGTCGTACGGCGAGAGCACCGCGTCGACCCGCTCCTTGGAGTACGCGGAGGTCAGCAGGTCGTCCATGCGCTTCTGGGCGGTGCCGCCGTCCCAGCGCAGCGTGGTCACCTGGTTGAGCTTGGTCTGCCCGGACCGGACGACGAGCTGCTTCTTGTCGATGTACGGCTGCAGGACCTTCATCGCGCCGCCGAAGAAGTACTTCGTGTTGTTGTCGTCGTTGGAGCCGGCGAACAGCTCGATGTTGAACGGGCCCTTCTCGCTGCCGTCCTTCAGGCCGAGCTTGTCCAGGATGTACGTGCCCTGCAGCTCGCCGACCTTCTCGTTGTCGAACGAGGCGTAGTAGTCGACGTTCTTGGTGCCGAGGATCAGGCGGTCGTAGGAGATGACCGGGATGTCGGCGTCGGCGGCCTGCTGGAGCACGTTGTCCAGGGACTTGTTGTCGATGGCCGCGACGATCAGGGCCGAGACGCCCTGGGTGATCATGTTCTCGATCTGCGAGACCTGGGTGTCGGGGTCGTCCTCGCCGTAGACCAGCTTGGTCTTGTAACCGGCGGCCTTCAGGTCCTTCTCCACGTTGGCGCCGTCGGCGATCCAGCGCTCGGACGACTTGGTCGGCATCGCGATGCCGACGGTGGAGCCCTTGGGGTCCTTCTTGTCCTCCTTGCTGCCGCCCTCGCCGCTCTGTCCGCAGGCGGACAGGGTCAGGGCGAGGGAGGCGGCACAGGCTATGGCGGCGAGGGCGGCTCTGCGGTTGCTCATGATCATCTTCCTTGATGAGTGGGGCGCGGTTCGGTCTGCCGGTGCGAAGGTGCCCCGAAGGGCGGAGCGGGGAGAGACCGAGGCGAGTGTGTGGGATTCTGCGCGACTGTGTCGCCTTCTGTGAAGCCTTTTTCGGGAACGTTATGAGGCGGTGTCGAACCGGCGCAGCGAACCGGGCAGACGTGAGCCCAGAGGCGCCATCCCGCCGTCCGCGCCGTGCCGGGCCAGCAGGTCCAGGGCGAGCCGTCCGCGCCGCACCCGCTCCTTGGCCGTGTCCAGGGTCAGATCCCGCATGTGGTTGCCGTACGGGTAGATCCCGGGCGCCTTGGACAGGCCGAACTTCAGGTAGAGCGGCGCGCCGCGCCGGATCAGCTCGGCGACCTCGTACATCCGCACATATCCGCCCAGGTCGTCCGGGGCCTCGATGTACATGTCCATGGGGGCGGCCGAGACCCGGCGGATCTCCGTGAGGTGATCCAGCGTCAGGTCGCTGGGCACGTTGACGGAGTCGGCGCCCAGGCGCTCGTACACCGCGTACGAGGCCGGGTTGACCGGGCCGATCAGCGCCGAGACCTTCAGCGTGGTGTCCGCGGGGATGATCCCGGCGGTGCGGGCCCGGTGCAGCGTCCACAGCACGCCCTCGTCGGCGACGAGCAGGCACTTGACGCCGAGCTCCGTGGCCCGGACGGCGTCCTCGACGCAGCCGGCGACCGCGTCGTGGCCCCGGGCGCGCAGTCCGCCGCCGCGCGAGTCGGAGCGGGTGGAGCCGCCGATGTCCCAGGTGCCGCGCGGGCCCGTGAACAGGCACAGCTCGATGTCGCGTTCGGCGGTGGCCTCGGCCATCTCGGTGATCTCGGCGTCGGTCAGCATCCAGACGCCGCTGCCCTGGCTGATGCGGTGGATCGGAACGTCGAGCCGGGATGCCTCCTTGAGGACCACGGCGACGGCCTCGGGGCCCTCCACGGACGGGACTTCGGTGCGCCAGCTGCCGCCCCCGGGGAAGGTGTGCGGCGAGGCGTCGGCGGGGGAGGGGGCGGGCGCGCCCAGGCCGAGCGCGGCGAGCGCCTGCTCACCGGGTCGACGGGGCGCCGTGGGAGGAGCGTCGGTCACTGGCTGGTCCTTCGTGTTCGGTGGTGCGTGTTCGGTATGTCGGACGGGGTTCGTGTCGGTGGGTGTACGCCGGCGCGGGGCGTCAGGAGCCCGCACCGGCGTACCCGCGTGGGGCGCCTCAGGGGCGCAGCAGCACCTTTCCGACCTTCGGGTCGCCGGACCCCACCAGCTCGACGGCCTCGGAGAAGGCGGTGAGCGGCAGCTCGTGGGTGATCAGCGGCAGCGGGTTCAGCAGCCCGGCGGCGAAGACCCGTACGGTGTGCGCCCAGGCGGCGGGCGGAGCACCGAACACGGTGTGCACCTCCAGCTGGCGTACGACGAGATCGGTGGGGTCGAGCCCCTCGGCGCCCGGCGCCGGGATCCCGGTGAGGACGAGGCGCCCGCCGCGCCTGAGCAGCGCGGCGGCCGAGCGTGCGGCGGAGGCCGACCCGGCGGTCTCGATCACCACGTCGAAGCCGCCGGGGAGTTCCTGGTCCCGGGTGCGGAAGTCGGTGGCGCCGAAGTCGCGGGCCATCCGGTCGCGGTCCGGGCGGGTGCCCACGACCAGCAGCTCGGCCGGGGAGCCCGCCGCGAGGAACTGCACCGCGAACATCCCGAGCGTCCCGGTGCCGACCACGGCGACCCGCTCGCCCGGGCGGGCGTCCGCCTTGAGCGCCGCCGCCGCGACGCAGGCGGCCGGCTCCAGGAGGGCGGCGGCGCTCAGGTCCGCGTCGTCCGGCAGGACGTGCAGCAGTCGCGCCGGGAGGGTCAGCGTGTCCGCCATCGCCCCGGGCAGGGTGAACCCGGTCTCCTCGTACCCGGCGCTGCACAGCGTTGTCTCGCCCGCGTGGCAGCGGTCGCAGACCTGGCAGTTGCGGAAGCCCTCGCCGACGACCTTGCGGCCGACGAGCGCCCCGGGCACCCCGTCCCCGACCGCCTCGACGGTCCCGGACCACTCGTGGCCTGGGGTGAGCGGGTAGCGCACGTAGCCCTCGGGCCGGTTGCCCTGGAGGACCTCGCGGTCGCTGCCGCAGATGCCGGCCGCGTGCACCCGGACCAGGGCCTCGCCCGCACCGGGCGCCACCGGCTCGTGCGGGACGATCCGGTGCTCGCCCGGCCCGTCGACGACGACCGCGCCGCTCACTGCGTCCCCTTGGGCCGGCGCGTCTCCCAGCCGTCCGCCCACAGGTCGAAGCGGGCCTGCTGCTGCGGGAACTCGGCCGTCGCGTCCGTGTCCAGCTCGACGCCGAGGCCGGGCTCGTGCGAGAGCTCGAAGTAGCCGTCGACGACCTGCGGGGCGCCCTTCACGACCTTCTTGATCTCCGCGTCCGCGAAGTCGTTGAAGTGTTCGAGGATCTTGAAGTTAGGCGAGGTGAAGCCGACCTGGAGGCTCGCGGCGGTGAGCACCGGGCCGCCCACGTTGTGCGGGGCCACCAGCATGTAGTGGGTCTCGGCGGTCGCGGCGAGCTTGCGGGTCTCCCAGATGCCGCCGATGTGGCCGACGTCGGGCTGGATGATGTCCACGGCCTGGCTCTCGAAGAGCTCGCGGAACTCGATGCGGTCGTGGATGCGCTCACCCGTCGCCACCGGGATCTCCACCTTCGCGGCGACCTTCTCCAGCGCCTTCAGGTTCTCCGGCGGCACCGGCTCCTCCAGCCAGGCCGGCTTGAACGGCGCCAGGTCGCGGGCGAGCCGGACGGCGGTGGCGGGCGAGAACCGGCCGTGCATCTCCAGCATCAGCTCGGCGTCCGGCCCGATCGCGTCCCGCACGGCCTCGATCAGCGAGACCGCGTACAGGCTCTGCTCGTGGTCCAGCTCGAAGTGGCCGGTGCCGAAGGGGTCGATCTTGAGCGCCTTGTAGCCGCGCTCCATGACCCCCTGGGCGGCCTTGTGGTAGGCCTCCGGGGTGCGCTCGGTGGTGTACCAGCCGTTGGCGTACGCCTTCACCCTGTCGGTGACCTTGCCGCCGAGGAGCTGCCAGACCGGCACGCCCAGGGCCTTGCCCTTGATGTCCCAGCAGGCCATCTCGATCACCGCGATGCCGGACATGACGATCTCGCCGGCCCGGCCGTAGTCGCCGTACTTCATACGGCGGACGAGGTCCTCGACAGCGAACGGGTCGGAGCCGAGAACGTGGTTGGTCTCCGCCTCCCGCAGATAGCCGACGAGCGCGTCGGTGTGGCCCAGCATCCGGGTCTCGCCGACTCCCGTGAGTCCCTCGTCGGTGTGCACCTGGACGTACGTCAGGTTGCGCCACGGCGTCCCGACCACGTGCGTGCTGATTCCCGTGATGCGCACGGCAGTTGCCCCCTGTGCTCGTTGTTGCTGTTCGATATTTCGTCACACGTTCGAAATGCTGGCGTGACAGTAAGGACGGACACCCGAGGGTGTCAATGGGTCAAACGCGATGACGGGCGACGAATTTCTCCGGTATGCCGCGCTCGTCGCCCGCGCGATGCCGCCCGGCACCTCCGCACCGCTGCCGAACACCCGTTTCCCTACACAACATTCACAGCCGTGCCTATGAACGCCACCTGCGAGGAATCTAGTCTTCCGGCGTCATGGACTACTGCCACGCGTGCCGACGGCACCTCAACGGAGCCCTCGCCTGCGCGGGCTGCGGCACATCGGCCGAAGAGCTGCGCGCGTACGCGGACGAACCCGAGGCGCACCCCGAGGCCGGCCCGGCCGACGGCGAAGACGCGGGCCAGGACGGCGCCGGGGACGTGCGCCCCGGCCGGGCCGCGGCCCGGCGCGGTCGCGCCCGCGACGGCCGCCGCGCCTCCGCCCCCGGATCGAGCCGCCGGGACCGCAAGGCCGCCGCACACCGCCGCAGGCGGCGTACGGTCCTGCTCGCCGGCGCCGGACTGCTGCTCGCCGCGGGCGGGCTGAGCCTCGCCGAACTCGGCCTCGAAGCACCGGGAACCTCCCCGAAGGCGGCGTCCGCCGCCGACGCCTCCCCCGACGGCTCGGGCTCCGCCGAGGAGGTCGACGCGTCCTCCGGCGGCACCACGGGCGGCGGCGGCGCGGGCTCCGCCTCCGCCGGCGCCTCGCCGTCCCCCTCGCCCTCCGAGTCGGACAAGGACGAGAAGTCCGAGGACGCCGGCAAGGACGACGACGAGGACGGGAAGAAGGACAAGGAGGAGCAGTCGGCGTCCACCGGGCCGGCGCCCGGCACCTCCGCACCGCCCGCCACCACGGACTCCGGCACCCCCGCGCCGCCGCCCCCGGCCTCCGACACGCCCACCAAGGACCCGGAGCCGGACCCCACCCCCACGAAGCGGTGCGACCGCTTCCTGTGGTGGTGCACCTGAGGCGCCCACCGGGGTCACGGGACAGCTCTCAGGCGTCGCCGGCGACGTCCGCGCAGGTCTTCTCCCCGGGCAGCAGCGGGCGCAGCACCACCCGGTAGGTGGCCGTGCCGTCCGTCCACGACTGCGAGCCGGCGGTACGGGCCGCCCGCTCGACCCGTTCCCGGTCCGCGCCGCGGATCAGCAGGCACCGGCCCTGGCCGGTCCGCTCGCCCGCGCCCGCCAGATCCCCCAGCGGCCACGTCGCGGCACCGGACGAAGTGCCCTTCCCGGTCTCGTGGAAGACGGCGGCGAGGGTCGTGTAGCGGTACGGCTCGGAGGGCTCGGCGAGGGAGGCCAGCCGCTCGTCCAGGGCGCACAGCGCGTGCTGCGCGGCGCAGTCGCGCATCTCCGGCGCCACCGTCGTGGTGAGCGCCCCGCCGAACCGGTACGACCTCGTGAACGCGTCCGGCGGCGGCGTCGGCCCCAGCGTCCCCGCCCGCCCGAGACCCGCGTCCCGCGCGGCGTCCTCGACGGCGCCCAGCTGACCGCTGGAGAGCCGGGCGACACGGGGCGCGGGCAGCGGGGCCTGCCGGGAGGACGCCTCCGAGGACCGTACCGACACCAGGGTGCCGTCCCCGTACAGCGAGTAGAGCGGGAGGCCGGACGCGGGCCGGGGCGCGAAGCCGCCCCCGTCCCGCACCCGCAGGACCAGGCCGCCGTCACCGCTGTCCGGCGAACCCTGCGCACCGGACGGCGAGGCGGAGGCGGACGACGCCGCGGTCCCGGAGGAGGCGGAGGAGCCGCAGGCCGCGGCGCCCAGGGCGAGGAAGGCGGCCAGGGCGGCGACGGCGGCGCGGTACGGGCTCAGTCCCGTGGAGGCGTTCACGCCCCTTGGACGCCCGGGCCCGCGTTCGCGTTCCGCCGAGGGGGCCGTTCGGGTGCACCGCGCCCGCGACGGTCCGCCCGCCGCTGAGGCTTTTCGTTCGGATCAGCCCGGCACGATCCGAACGAAAGGCCCTATACCTCCAGCATCCGCCGCAGCAGGTCCCGCAGGGACAGCCGCTCCTCGTGGGTGAGGCCGGCCAGCGGCTCGCGGGCGAAGTCCAGCGAGTCCCGCAGGCTCCGGGCGATCCGGCCCCCCTCCTGGGTGGCGGCGGCCAGCTTGACGCGCCGGTCGCCGGGGTCGGGGCGGCGCTCGACCAGCCCGCGCGCCTCCAGCCGGTCCACGATCCCCGTGACGTTGGACGGCTCGCACTTCAGCTTCTGGGCGAGCCGGCGCATGGGCAGCGGCTCCAGGGAGAGCAGGCTCAGCAGCCGCGCCTGCGCGCCCGTGAGGGCGTGCTCGGCGGCCGCCTCCTCGTACTCCTCGTGGTAGCGGGCCACCACGCTGCCGATGAGGTCGACGACCTCGAAGGTCAGGGAGTCGGGGCGGGTCTTCTGCGTGGCCATGAAACCAGGTTAACCGGTTACTTGACATAATGAAATATTCAGGCGCATGGTTGTTTCAGGTACTGAAGTATTGGCAACCGTTCCCGGTCCCCCACGAAAGGCGCGCCCCATGTCCGACACGCCCCAGCTTCCCGCCGTCAGCCGCGAATGGCACCTGGTCAGCCGCCCGGTCGGCTGGCCCGAGCCCGGGGACTTCGACCTCGTCGAGGCGGAGATCGGGCAGCCGGGCGAGGGCCAGGTCCTGGTACGCAACCAGTACGTATCCGTCGACCCGTACATGCGCGGCCGGATGAGCGACGCCAAGTCGTACGTGGCCCCCTTCGAGCTGGGCAAGGCCATGCAGGGCGGCGCGGTCGGCGAGGTCGTCGCCTCGAACGCGGAGGGGATCTCGGCCGGCGACCACGTCCTGCACTTCTTCGGCTGGCGCGAGTACGCCGTGGTCGACGCCAAGAACGCCGTCAAGGTCGACCCCGAGGCCGCCCCGCTCAGCGCCTACCTCGGCGTGCTGGGCATGACCGGCCTGACCGCGTACGCGGGTCTGCTGCGCACCGCCGCCTTCAAGGAGGGCGACTCCGTCTTCGTCTCCGGCGCCGCCGGTGCCGTGGGCAGCCAGGTGGGGCAGATCGCCCGGCTGAAGGGCGCCTCGCGCGTCATCGGCTCGGCAGGCTCCGACGAGAAGGTCAGGCTGCTCGTCGAGGAGTACGGGTTCGACGCCGCCTTCAACTACAAGAACGGCCCGGTGGGCAAGCAGCTGCGCGAGGCCGCCCCCGACGGCGTCGACGTCTACTTCGACAACGTCGGCGGCGACCACCTGGAGGCCGCCATCGGCTCCCTGAACCGGGACGGCCGCATCGCCGTCTGCGGCATGATCTCCGTCTACAACAACACCGAGCCCGCCCCCGGCCCGCGCAACCTCGCCCGTCTCATCCAGACCCGCGGCCGCATCGAGGGCTTCCTCGTGGGCGACCACTACGACCTCCAGCCGGAGTTCGTGAAGGAGGTCGGCGCCTGGGTCCGCTCCGGCGAACTGAAGTACCGCGAGACGGTCGTCGAGGGCATCGAGCAGAACCTGGAGGCGTTCCTCGGGGTCCTGCGCGGCGCCAACACCGGAAAGATGATCGTCAAGCTCTGACCCCGTGACGCCCGGCCGCCGGGTCGTCGCGTACGACGAGGGCCGCACCCCTGCACGTGGGGTGCGGCCCTCGGCCTTCGTCCGGATCATGCCGGACAGGACTTGGGTAGGGTTCTCACCATGCGTGATCTCGGGGTGGGCTTCGGCTATCTGGTGCGCGGGCAGCGATGGGTGGCCCGGCACGGGAGGCAGTACGGTTTCGGGCTGCTCCCGGGGCTGATCACCCTCGTGCTGTACGCGGCGGCGCTGGTCGCGCTGGCCCTGTGGGGCACCGACTTCGTGGCGTGGGCGACCCCCTTCGCCGACGACTGGTCCAGCCCCTGGGCCGGTCTCTTCCGCGGGTTCCTCACCGCCGTCCTCTTCGCCCTCGCGCTCCTGCTGTCGGTGCTCACCTTCACCGCGGTCACGCTCCTGGTCGGCCAGCCCTTCTACGAGGCCCTGTCCGAGCGCGTCGACCGTGACGTGTCACCGGACGGCACGGCCCCCGAGTCGGGGCTTCCGCTCTGGCGCGACCTGTGGATCTCGGCCTGGGACAGCGTGCGCATCCTGATCCGGGCGGTGCTGTGGGGCGTACTGCTGTTCGCCCTCGGCTTCCTCCCGTTCGTCGGGCAGACCGTGATCCCGGTGATCGGCTTCTTCGTCACCGGCTTCTTCCTGACCGAGGAACTGACGGCGGTCGCCCTCCAGCGCCGCGGGGTCGATCTCCGCGACCGGCTCACCCTGCTGCGCTCCCGCAAGATGCTGGTCTGGGGCTTCGGAACCCCCCTCGGCCTGGCCTTCCTGGTGCCGTTCGTCGCCGTCCTCCTGATGCCCGGCGCGGTCGCGGGCGCCACCCTGATGGCCCGCGACCTGCGCGGCGAGGAGACCGGGGACGGCGACCGGGACGAGGACGGCGACCGGGACGGAACCGGTGGACCGGACGGCGCCGGTGGACCGGACGGCGCCGGTGACCGCGGCGGCGTGGGCGCCGACGGGCGGGGTCAGTCGGCCGTGGGCTGACCGGCCCTCTCACCGGCCGTCCTCGCGCCGGCGCCCTCGCCGGCCCCCTTCATGTCCGGTCCGGCCGTCCCGCCCAGCAGTGAGAGGAAGTCCCGGAAGGCGCCGGGCATGTCCACCGACTCGGGGTCCAGCAGCCACTGGTACTGCAGCCCGTCCATCACCGCCACGAGCAGCGGGGCCGCCCGCTCCGGGGTGAGTCCGCCCGGCAGCCGGTCGCCGTACTCGCGGCGCAGGACCTCCGCCATGTTGGCGCGCACCTGCCCGTACCGTCCCCGGAAGAAGTCCCGCGCCGGGTGCCCCTCCGTGACGCTCTCGCCCAGCAGCGCCGAGAAGGTCTGCACGATCCCCGGCCGCATCGCGTTGTAGTCCACGAGCGAACCCAGCAGGTCGAGCCGCCACTGGCTGTCCGGCACCGCGTCCCACTGGTCCCGCTCCTTCAGGACGGCGACGAGCAGCGCCTCCTTGGTCGGGAAGTAGTGCAGCAGCCCCTGCTGGGTGAGTCCGACGCGCTCGGCCACCGCGGCCAGGCTCGCACCCCGGTATCCGCGTTCGGCGATCACCTCCAGGGTGGCCCGCACGATGTCCGCGCGCCGTTCCTGACTCCTGGCCCTGGTCGTCATGGCGTCACCGTACGGCATCCGCCTCCCTCCGATGTCACGAGAAGGTGACGAAACCTACCGATCAACAGGGAGCGGGTGCAGGATGGGCCCCGTCGTCAACGCACGTCAACGAGGAGGCGCCGTCGTGGCGGAGACAGCACGGACCCGGGACGCACAGCGGACGGACACGGCTGACCAGGCACGGGAGGCGGTCGTCGAGGCGGCCCTGGGCAGACTCGGCCTCGACGCGAAGACGCGGCTGCTCGCCGGACAGGACATGTGGTCGCTGCCCGCCCTCCCGGAGATCGGCCTGAAGTCGCTGGTCATGTCCGACGGCCCGATCGGGGTGCGCGGCGTCCACTGGACCGCCGACGACCCCTCCGTCGCCCTGCCCTCCCCGACCGCGCTCGCCGCCACCTGGGACCCCGCACTCGCCCGCCGCGCCGGTGTCCTGCTCGCCCAGGAGGCCCGCCGCAAGCAGGTCCACGTGCTGCTCGCGCCGACGGTCAACCTGCACCGCTCCCCGCTCGGTGGCCGGCACTTCGAGGCGTACAGCGAGGACCCCCACCTGACCGGCGAGATCGGCACCGGCTACGTACAGGGGGTGCAGTCCGGCGGCGTCGGCACCACCGTCAAGCACTTCGTCGCCAACGACGCGGAGACCGACCGCTTCACCGTCGACAACGTCGTCCCCGCCCGCGCCCTGCGGGAGCTGTACCTCGCGCCCTTCGAGGCCATCGTCGACAACGCCCGCCCCTGGGGCATCATGACCGCCTACAACACGGTCAACGGCACCACGATGACCGAGCACCACCACCTCGTGAACGAGGTGCTGCGCGGCGAATGGGGCTTCGACGGCATCAACGTCTCCGACTGGACGGCCGCCCGGTCCACCACCGCCGCCGCCGAGGGCGGCCTCGACGTCGCCATGCCCGGCCCGGTCACCGTCTACGGCGAGGCACTGGCCGCCGCCGTCCGGGCCGGCGAGGTCGCCGAGGCCACCGTCGACGAGGCGGTCCGCAACGTCCTGCGCCTCGCCGCCCGCGTCGGCATCCTGGAGGGCGCCGAGCCCGCGGTCACCGAACCGCCCGCCCCCGTCGACGGCGAGGCCCTGGCCCGCGAGATCGCCCACCGCTCCTTCGTCCTCGTCCGCAACGAGGCGCGCGACGAGGCGCGCGCCGACGTGACCGGAGCCTCCGCTGAAGCAGCCGCCCCCCGGGCCGTCCTGCCGCTGCGCCCCGGCACCGTCGCCGTCTGCGGCGCCGCCGCCCGCGACGCCCGGATCCTCGGCGGCGGCTCCGCCACCGTCTTCCCCGCGCACGTCGTGTCCCCCCTCGACGGGCTCACCGCCGCCCTCCCCGAGGGCAGCGTCACCTACGCCGTCGGCGCGGATCCGAGCGACGAACTCGCCATCGCCGAGACCGGGTTCGACCTGCGGGCGGTCTGCTACGACGCGGCCGGCACCGTCCTCGGCACCGGCTCGGCGCCCAGCGGGCTGATCCAGTGGATGGGCTCGGACCTCCCCGACGGGGTCACCCACGACGCCCTGCACAGCGTCGAGCTGACCGGCACCTTCACCCCGCGCACCGACGGCCCCCACCTCCTCGGCATCAAGGGCCTGGGCCCGTTCACCCTCACCGTCGACGGCACCGTCCACTACGACGACGTGCAGACCACCGACGCCGACGACCCGTTCATCTCGTTCTTCGGCGCACCCGTCCCGCGCGCCCGCGTCGAACTCACCGCGGGCAAGAGCTACCAGGTGTCGCTGCGCCACGTGGTCAGCTTCCCCGAGCACCTTCCCCTGAAGGTCGTCGGCTTCGGGCTCGCCCACCAGGAGCCGCGGCGCGACCCCGACGAGCTGATCGCCGAGGCCGCCGAGGCGGCCCGCGCCGCCGACACCGCCGTCGTCGTGGTCGCCACCACCGAACGCGTCGAGTCCGAGGGCTACGACCGCACCGACCTGCGGCTGCCCGGCCGCCAGGACGACCTGGTCCGCGCCGTCGCCGCCGCCAACCCGGACACCGTCGTGGTGGTCAACTCCGGCTCCCCGGTGGAACTCCCGTGGCGCGACGAGGTGGCGGCCGTCCTGCTGACCTGGTTCCCCGGCCAGGAGGGCGGCGCGGCCCTCGCCGACGTGCTCACCGGCGCCGCCGAACCGGGCGGCCGGCTGCCCACCACCTGGGGCACCCTGGCCGACGCCCCGGTCAGCCGGGTGACCCCCGAGGACGGCAGACTCCACTACGACGAGGGCGTGTTCATCGGCTACCGCGCCTGGGACCGGGCCGGCCGCACCCCCTCGTACGCCTTCGGGCACGGCCTCGGCTACACCGACTGGGCCTACGAGTCGGTCCGGGTCACCGGCACCACCGCCACCGTCACCGTGCGCAACACCGGCGGCCGCCCCGGACGCGAGGTCGTCCAGGTCTACCTGGCACCCGCCGAAGACTGTGCCGAGAAGGACCGCGAGCGCCCGGAACGGTGGCTGGCGGGCTTCGCCACCGTCGAGGCGGGTCCCGGCGAGAGCGCCGAGGCCGTCGTCGAGCTCGCCCGGCACGCCTTCGAGATCTGGGACGAGACGGCGAGATCCTGGGTAGGTGTGAAGGGTTCGTACGAACTTCGCGCGGGCCGCTCCCTCGGGGACGTCCGGGTGCGCACCATGATCGAGGTATGACGCGCGCACCCACCGGTCGCGCGCCCCACGGACAGCCCCGGGCCGGAACCTGACATCCGGACCGGGGCTCGTGCGTCACCCCGCCCGCACGGCCCGATCCCGCACCGCTCAGTCCCGTACGGCCCGGTCCCGCACCGCTCAGTCCCGCACCGAGAACCCGTACACCGTCTCCGACCGGTACACCTCGCCCGCGTCCAGCCGCGTGCTCGGGAACTCTGGCCGGTTGGGGGAGTCGGGGAAGTGCTGCGTCTCCAGCGCGATGCCGTCGCCCGGCGCGTACGGCACCGACACGTCGAGGTGGTCCGAGGTGTAGAGCTGGAGGCCCGGCTCGGTCGTCGCCACGGTCAGCACCCGGCCGGACGAGGGGTCGTACAGCTCCGCCACCGGCCGCGCGGTGTCCGTGACCCCCTTGTCGAGCACGAAGTTGTGGTCGTACCCGGAACCGGTCTTGCGGGCCTCGCGGAAGTCGAAGCGCGTGTTCTCGACGGAGGCGACGCCGGTCGGGATCAGATGCTCGTCGACCGGGGTGAACCGCGAGGCGGCGAGGGACAGTTCGTGACCGCCCGCGTTCCCCGAACCGTTCAGGTTCCAGTACGAGTGGTTCGTCAGGTTCACCACGGTCGGCGCGTCCGTGACCGCCTCGTAGGTGATCCGCAGCGCGCCGTCCGCGTCCAGCGCGTACGTCACGGCGACCGTCAGACGGCCCGGGAAGCCCTCCTCGCCGTCCGGGCTCACCCGGGACAGCCGCAGACCGTGCTCGACCGGCTCCGCGTCCCACACCCGCTTGTCGAAGCCGCGCTCCCCGCCGTGCAGGGAGTTGGGGTCGTTGTTGCGGGCCAGCTCGTGGACGCGCCCCTCCAGCGGGAAGCGGCCGCCCGCGATGCGGTTCGCGTACCGGCCCACCAGCGCCCCGAAGTACGGCTCGGGGTGGGCCAGATAGCCCGCGAGGTCGGAGAAGCCGAGCACCACGTCCAGGGCCAGCCCGTCCCGGTCGGGCACCTCCACCGACTGCACGATCCCGCCGTACGTCAGGACACGCACCCGCACCCCGGCCCGCTCGAGCGTCCAGCGATGGACGGGGGAACCGTCGGGAAGGGTGCCGAAGAGTTCACTGCGCATGATCGGAACCCTACGCGGCCGAGGCGTCCGTCACACGGCCGGCTTCTTCGCCGTCACCGTGCGATAGGCGATCTCGGCCAGCCGAGCCTGGCCGTTCCTGCTCGGATGGAACCAGTCCCAGTGGCTCAACTGCTCCGTGCCGAAGCGGTACTCGAAGACCGCGCCGCCGTCGAAACGGCACCGCCGGTCCTCGGCGCACACGTCCTCCAGCACCTCGTTGTACGCCTCCACCCGGTCCTCCACCATCGCGCGCCGCTCGGCCGACGCCGCGTCCAGCGCGTCCGCGTCCCCCAGCATCGACGGGCAGATGCCCAGCTTCCACACCTGCTTGCCCAGCGGATTGGTGCGCCCCTGGGACCACAGCCGGTGCAGATCCGGCACGCTCGACACGTACACCTGCGCCTTGGGCAGCAGCCGGCGCAGGGTGGCCATCGCGTCCTCGAACCCGGCCCGGAAGCCGGCGACCGACGTCATCGCCGACGTACTGGAGCGGCACGCGTCGTTGGCCCCGGCCATCACGGTGACCAACTGCGGCTTCCTCGCGGCAGCGCGCGTGATCTGGCCGGAAAGGTCCGCCATCCGGGCGCCGGTCACCGCGTAGTTCCAGCTGTGCCCGGCGGCCCCGGACGCCCCGAACAGGCGCACGGCGAGACTGCGCACCCGCGGGTCGCTGCCGGTCGCCCAGGACACCTCCGGGCAGTCCGAGAGCACGCTGCACGCGTCGAACCCGCGCGTGATGGAGTCACCCACGGCGGCCATCGACCGGGGGGAACGGTCCCAGGAGGGCGTCGCTCTCGGCGACGGATGCCCGTCCGCCGACGTCCCCCGCGGCCCCGGGGAGTCGCCGCCCGAGGCGTCGCAGCCGGCCAGGCACAGCAGGGCCGCCGTCGCGCCCGCGACGACGGCACGTCCACGACGCACACCGCGGCGTCCGTTCCGCATCCTGGTCCCCTCGTGTCCCGGCGGGCGGCTCCCGGACGCCGGACCGTGTCCCGCACAGGTCCCGCCGGGTGAAACATCGGTATTTCTGCCCGCTCGGACCGACGGTACGTCACACTCCTTGCCCCGCCGCACGGTAGCCTCGCCCCGTGGCCGACCTCGCCACCGCCGTTCCGCCAAGTTACAAGATGTCTCGCTCTGTCCGGAGGCCCCAGTGACGACACGTGGCGTTCTCTACGTGCACTCCGCGCCACGCGCGTTGTGCCCGCACGTCGAGTGGGCGGTCGCGGGCGTGCTCGGTACGCGGGTGAACCTCGACTGGATCCGGCAGCCGGCGTCCCCCGGCACCTGGAGATCCGAGTTCTCCTGGAAGGGCGAGGCGGGCACCGCCTCCAAGCTCGCCTCGGCGCTGCGCGGCTGGCAGATGCTGCGCTTCGAGGTCACCGCCGAGCCCTGCGCCACCGCCGAGGGCGAGCGCTACAGCTGCACGCCCGAGCTGGGCATCTTCCACGCCGTCACCGGCATCCACGGCGACATCCTGATCCCCGAGGACCGGCTGCGCGCCGCCCTCACCCGCTCCCTGCACGGCGAGAGCGACCTGGAGAGCGAGGTCGCGGGGCTCCTCGGCAAGCCCTGGGACGACGAACTCGAACCCTTCCGCTACGCGGGCGAGGGCGCCCCGGTGCGCTGGCTCCACCAGGTCGTCTGACACGCCGCGCACGGCACCCGGCCGGCGTAGGCCCGCACGCACGGGAAAGGCCCACCCGGAGTTCACCGGGTGGGCCTTTCGGCTGAGGTCCGTGAGACCGTCAGACGGTCCGGAACGCCAGCACGACGTTGTGGCCGCCGAAGCCGAACGAGTCGTTCAGCGCGGCGATGCGGCCGTCGACCGGCAGCTTGCGGGCCTCACCGCGGACGACGTCGGCGTTGGCCTCCGCCTCCGGGTCGAGGTTCTCGACGTTGATGGTCGGGGGAGCGATGCGGTGGTACAGGGCGAGCACCGAGGCGACGGACTCGACACCGCCGGCACCGCCGAGGAGGTGGCCGGTCATCGACTTGGTCGCGGAGACCGCCATGTGGTCGGCGTCGTCGCCGAACACCTTGCGCAGCGCCTTCAGCTCGGCGACGTCACCGGCGGGCGTCGAGGTGGCGTGCGCGTTCACGTGCACGATCTCGGCCGGGTCCAGGTCCGTGTTGTCGAGCAGGTTCTGCAGGGCGTGCGAGATTCCGCGGCCCTCGGGCTCCGGCTGCACGATGTCGTGGGCGTCGGCGGAGATGCCCTGGCCGACCGCCTCCGCGTAGACACGGGCGCCGCGCGCGGCGGCGTGCTCGGCGGACTCCAGGACGATGACGCCGGCGCCCTCACCGAGGACGAAGCCGTCACGGGCGACGTCGTAGGGACGCGAGGCACCCTGCGGGTCGTCGTTGTTCTTGGACATCGCCATCATGTTGCCGAAGGCGGCGATGGGCAGCGGGTGGATGGCCGCCTCGGTGCCGCCGGCGACGACGACGTCGGCGCGGCCCGTGCGGATCATCTCGATCGCGTAGCCGATGGCCTCGGCACCCGACGCGCACGCGGAGACCGGGGTGTGCACACCGGCGCGGGCGCCGACGGCGAGGCCCACGTTCGCGGACGGGCCGTTCGGCATGAGCATGGGGACGGTGTGCGGGGAGACGCGGCGTACGCCCTTCTCCTTCAGCACGTCGTACTGGTCGAGCAGGGTCGTGACGCCGCCGATGCCGGAGGCGATGACCGCGCCGAGCCGGTCCGGGTCGACGGCCGGGTCCTCGCCCGCCTTGTCGGTGAAACCGGCGTCGGCCCACGCCTCCTTGGCCGCGATCAGCGCGAACTGCGCCGAGCGGTCGAGCCGGCGGGCCTGCGGGCGGGGGATGACCTCGCCCGGCTCCACGGCGATCTGCGCGGCGATGCGGACCGCCTGGTCGGCGGCCCAGTCCTGCTCGAGGGGACCGACACCGGAACGTCCGGCGACCAGGCCCTCCCAGGTAGAGGCTGCGTCGCCACCCAGCGGTGTGGTTGCGCCGATACCGGTGACGACCACGGTGCGATTGGTCGGGCTCACGGGAATTCTTTCTCCAACGGATACGAGGATTCAGCGGCGCCACCGCCGGGTGGCGGGGCAGTCAGCACGAGGCAGGAGCGGTGGCTCAGGCCTGGTGCTTGAGGATGTAGTCGGTCGCGTCGCCGACGGTCTTGAGGTTCTTGACGTCGTCGTCCGGGATCTTGACGTCGAAGCGCTCTTCGGCGGCGACGACGACCTCGACCATGGACAGCGAGTCGACGTCCAGGTCGTCGGTGAAGGACTTGTCCAGCTGGACGTCCTCGACCGGGATGCCGGCGATCTCGTTCACGATGTCGGCGAGACCGGCGACGATCTCTTCCTTTGTGGCGGCCATGTGAGGCGCTCCTTCGTGTGTATCCAGAGGGTGTGGCGGTACTTCCGGCCGGAAAGAGATCCGGACGGTGTGCCTAGGGGAGGGTAACGACCGTGGCGGCGTAGACGAGACCCGCCCCGAAGCCGATGACGAGCGCGGTGTCGCCGCTCTTCGCCTCGCCGGTCGCCAGGAGCCGCTCCATCGCGAGCGGAATCGAGGCGGCCGAGGTGTTGCCGGTGGTGCGCACGTCGCGGGCGACCGTGACGTGCTCCGGCAGTTTGAGAGTCTTCACCATCGAGTCGATGATCCGCTCGTTGGCCTGGTGAGGGATGAAGACATCCAGGTCGTCCGGGGTGATTCCGGCCGCTTCCAACGCCTGGGCGGCGACCTTCGCCATCTCGAACACGGCCCAGCGGAAGACCGCCTGGCCCTCCTGCGTGATGGCAGGGAACTTGATCTCGCCCTTGGAGTCGAGCGGGAGTTCGGAGACGTCCCCGGTGGGGGTCCCCACGATCGAGCGGAGCCGAGAGCGGGGGAGGAAACGGTCCCACGACACGGTCTGCTTGATCGTGCCGGCCTTGTCGCCCTCCGAGCCCCACACGGTCGGGCCGATGTGGGGTTCCTGGGCGGGGCCGACGACGACCGCGCCCGCGCCGTCACCGAAGAGGAAGGCCGTCGCGCGGTCCTCCAGGTCGGTCAGGTCGGACAGGCGCTCGACACCGATGACGAGGACGTACTCGGCCGAACCCTCGACGATCATGCCCTTGGCGAGGGTGAGGCCATAGCCGAAGCCCGCGCAGCCGGCCGAGATGTCGAAGGCGGCGGCCTTCTCGGTGCCGAGCTTGTCGGCGATCTCGGTGGCGATGGCGGGGGTCTGGGCGAAGTGCGAGACGGTGGAGACGACCACGGCACCGATCTGCGCGGCGCTGATCCCGGCGTCGGCGATCGCCTTGCCGGACGCCTCGATGGACATCGCGGCGACGGTCTCCTCGTCCGAGGCCCAGTGCCGGGTCTGGATGCCGGAGCGCGAGCGGATCCACTCGTCGGACGAGTCGATCTTCTCCAGGATCACCTCGTTCGGCACGACCCGCGTCGGGCGGTAGCCGCCCACGCCCAGGATCCGCGCGTACGGGGCGCCCTTGCTCGGCTTGATCTTCGACATGCTGCGTCGGCTCCTTAGGAGACGTGCTCGGCGATGAGCTCGCGAGCCGCGTCCAGGTCGTCGGGGGTCTTCAGCGCCAGCGTCCGCACACCGGGCAGGGCGCGCTTGGCCAGGCCGGTCAGCGTGCCGCCCGGGCACACCTCGACCAGCGCGGTCACACCGAGCGCCTTGAACGTCTCCATGCACAGGTCCCAGCGCACCGGGTTGGCCACCTGGCCGACCAGCCGCGAGACGACCTCGGTGCCCGTCGTGACGGACCGGCCGTCCTTGTTCGAGACGTACGTGACCTTCGGGTCCGCCGGAGCCAGCTCCTCGGCGGCCCGCGCCAGCGCCTCGACCGCGGGGGCCATGTGACGCGTGTGGAAGGCGCCCGCGACCTTGAGGGCCACGACCCGGCGCACACCCTCGGGCATGTCCGCCTCCAGGGCGGCCAGCTCCTCCAGCGTGCCGGCGGCCACGATCTGGCCCGCGCCGTTCACGTTCGCCGGAGTCAGGCCGAGCTTCTCCAGATGCGGGACGGTCGTCTCCGGGTCCCCGCCGAGCAGCGCCGACATGCCGGTCTTCGTGACGGCGGCGGCCTCGGCCATCGCCAGACCCCGCTTGCGCACGAGGGTCAGCGCGGCCGTGTCGTCGAGGACGCCCGCGAACGCGGCGGCGGTGATCTCACCGACGCTGTGCCCCGCGACGGCACCCGGTGCCACGTCGCCGAGGGCCGCCGCGGACAGCAGCCCGGCGGCGACGAGCAGCGGCTGGGCCACGGCCGTGTCGCGGATCGCGTCCGCGTCGGCCCGGGTGCCGTAGTGGGCAAGGTCGAGCCCGATGGCGTCCGACCAGCCGGCGAGCCGGTCGGCGGCGCCAGGCAGTTCGAGCCAAGGAGTCAGGAAGCCGGGCGTCTGGGCGCCCTGGCCGGGAGCGACGAGTACGAGCACTCTCACACTCTCTCTTGGAGGCGGCCCGGGCCGCCCGTGAGGACAGGGACGAAGAACAGAAGGGGGAATTGTAGACCCCCGACAAAAGGCTAGCTCTGAGAATCTCCATCGGCGAGACGCCCCAGTATGAGCGCGATCCGCAGCGTGAACGCGGAGCGCACGTCCGAAGGGGACCATCCGGTGACGTCAGTCACACGTCGGAGCCGGTAGCGCACGGTGTTGGGATGGACGAACAGCATCCGTGCCGCGCCCTCCAGGCTGCTCGCCTGTTCCAGGTACACGCTCAGCGTCTCCAGGAGAGCCGATCCGGCCTCCTCCAACGGTCTGTAGATCTCCTCCACCAACTGCTCACGGGCGGAGGGATCTCCGGCTATGGCGCGCTCCGGCAGCAGATCGTCCGACAGCACCGGGCGGGGCGCGTCCTGCCACGCGGAACACGCCTTGAGACCGGCGGCGGCGGCCTGCGCGGACCGGGTCGCGGCCAGCAGGTCGGGCACGATCGGCCCGGCCACGACGGGACCGGCGGCATAGGGACCGATCAGGGACTTCGCCACGCCCAGCGGATTGTCGCTGCCGCCCGCGATGACGACCAGCCGGTCGCCGAGCACTCCGGTGAGGACCTGGAGCTTCGCGTGGCGGGCCGCCCGCCGGATCGCCTCGACGGTCAGTTCGCTGTCGCCGTCCGGCGCCGTGCCGAGGACCACGCAGACGTGCTCGGGGGAGTTCCAGCCGAGGGCGGCGGCCCGCGACACGGCGCCCTCGTCGGCCTCCCCGGACAGCACCGCGTTCACGACCAGCGACTCCAGGCGGGCGTCCCAGGCACCCCGTGCCTCGGCGGCCTGCGCGTACACCTGGGCGGTCGCGAACGCGATCTCGCGGGCGTACACCAGCAGGGCCTCGCGGAGCACCGACTCGTCACCGGGTGCGGCGACCTCGTCGATCGCGCTCTCCATGACCTCGATCGTCGTCCGCACCATCTCGACGGTCTGGCGCAGGGTGATCGCCCTGGTCAGCTCGCGGGGCGCGGTGCCGAAGACATCGGTGGAGATGGCCTGGGGCGCGTCCGGCCGCCGGAACCACTCGGTGAACGCGGCGATGCCGGCCTGGGCGACCAGCCCGATCCAGGAACGGTTCTCCGGTGGCATCGCCCGGTACCACGGCAGCGTCTCGTCCATGCGCGTGATGGCCTGCGCGGCGAGACTCCCCGACGACTTCTCCAGTCGCCTGAGGGTCGCGGAGTGCGCGTGGACGGCGTGCGCTGTGGGCTCGGTCTTGCCTGCTTCGGGTTCGGGCACGTGGACAAGACTGCCTTATCGGGACGTGCGCGTGCGGCGGCGGGTCCCGGACCTGGGCGCTCGCGCGGTCAGGACCTGTCCGGCCGATCAGGCCGCAGGAAAGCGACGGCGCCTTGTCGAACCGGGTGAGCGGGGTCTGGCGCGTGCAGCTGCAAGGCGGAGGAGGGAGTCGACGCGATGGGGGTCCCCCCCCGCGCGAGCGAAGTCGAGCGTGGGGGAGTCGGCGACTGACGACAACGCCGCAGATGTGCGTGCCAGACCCCGCGTCTGCGGCGTGATCGGCCGGACAGGTCCTACGGTGGGGACGTGATGGATGTACGGCGC
Organism: Streptomyces sp. NPDC008313; assembly: GCF_042956125.1. NCBI lineage: Bacteria > Bacillati > Actinomycetota > Actinomycetes > Kitasatosporales > Streptomycetaceae > Streptomyces > Streptomyces sp. NPDC008313. The sequence goes on along the minus strand of NZ_JBIBFR010000028.1, from coordinate 72,714 downwards.
GCGCACGAGCGCTATCCGGGCGGGGACCCGGCGGCCGGGATCGAGTCCCTGCACGCCTTCTCCTTCGGCCCGCACTACGACCCGGGCAACCTCCGCTTCGGCGCCATGATCGCCTGCAACGAGGAGAGGCTGGCACCCGGCGCGGGTTTCGACGAGCATCCGCACAGCCACACCGAGATCGTGACCTGGGTCGTCGAGGGCGAGCTGACCCACCGGGACTCGGCCGGCCACGAGTCGGTGGTCCGCGCCGGGGACGTGCAGCGCCTCAGTTCGGCGGGCGGCGTCCGCCACGTCGAGCGCAACGACGGCTCCGAACCGCTGGTCTTCGTCCAGATGTGGCTGGCCCCGCTGGAACCGGGCGGTGAGCCCGCGTACGAGACCGTCCGCGGCATCGCCGACTCCACCCCGTACGCCGTCCCCGAGGCGGCCGCCCTCCTGCACGTCCGCCGCCTCGCCGAGGGCGAACGCACCGCGATCCCCGACGCCCCGTACCTCTACGCCCACGTGGTCCGCGGCGAGATCCGGCTCGACGGCGAGGAACTCGCCGAGGGCGACGCGGCCCGCATCGAGAACGCGAAGGGCCTGGAGGCGGTGGCGGGTTCACCGGCGGAACTGCTGCTGTGGGAGATGACGTAGCCGGGGGCACCTCATGCGCGCCGCGCGGCGCACGCCGCCCGGCCCCGCGAACCGTCGGCGGCGCACGGCCCCCGCTGACCTGACGTCAGCCGCCCCGGACCTCCGCCAGTACCGCGTCCGTGAAGGGCGGCCACGCCTCGACCGCCCAGGGTCCGAACGCCCGGTCGGCCAGCGCGACACACGCCACCCCGGCCACCGGGTCGGTCCACAGGAACGTACCGGCCTGCCCGAAGTGACCGAAGGTCCGCGGCGAGGACGAGGTCCCCGTCCAGTGCGGGGACTTGCCGTCCCGGATCTCGAAGCCGAGCCCCCAGTCGTTCGGGTTCTGGTGCCCGTATCCGGGAAGGACGCCCTTCGTCCCCGGATACTGGACGGTCATCGCCTCCGCCACCGTCCGCGGGTCCAGCAGTCGCGGCGCCTGCACCTCGGCGGCGAACCGCACCAGGTCGTCCACCGTGGACACCCCGTCCTTGGCCGGCGACCCGGTCCCCTCCAGCGACGTGGACGTCATGCCCAGCGGGTCCAGCACCGCCTGGCGCAGATACTCCGCGAAGGGGATGTCCGTCGCCTTGGCGATGTGGTCCCCGAGCACCTCGAACCCGGCGTTGGAGTACAGCCGCCGCTCGCCCGGCGCGGAGGTCACCCGGTGCTCGTCGAAGGCGAGGCCCGAGGTGTGCGCGAGGAGGTGACGGACCGTCGAGCCCTCGGGCCCGGCCGGCTCGTCGAACTCGACGGCCCCCTCCTCGTACGCGACGAGCGCGGCGTACGCGGCGAGCGGCTTGGTGACCGAGGCGAGGGCGAAGCGGTGCCCGGTGGGCCCGTGCGCCCCCAGCACCGTGCCGTCCGCACGGACGACGGCCGCGGCCGCGGTGGGGACGGGCCAGTTCTCGATCAGCGCCAGGCTCTGCAACGACATGCGTACGAGGTTAAGCCGCTCAGAGGTTCAGCCGCATCGAGGGGTCGGGCTTGCGGACGAAGCCGAGAGAGGCGTAGAGCGGCTCGGCCGCCGCGGACGCGTTCAGGTCGACCTGTGCGGCGCCCCGCTCGCGGAACCACTCCAGCAGGGTCTCCATGCAGGCCCGCGCGTACCCTCTGCGCCGCGCGTCCGGATCGGTCGCGACGCTGAAGACGTGCCCGACCGCCCCGTGCGGATTGCCCGCCCGCCCGATCCGGTACTCCAGCGTCCCGGCGACCAGCGCGGCGAGCGCGCCCGGCCGCTCCGGGTGGTCGACGACGAACGCGGCGAACTCCCCGTCGGACTCGGCGAGCCGGCGCCGCACGGTGGGCAGCGACTCGGCGTGCCAGTCGGAGGCGGAAGCGGCGGGGGCGGAGGCGTCGGGCGCGAAGACCGAGTCGATCATCACCTGGCGCAGGCGCAGCACTTCCCCGGCGTCCTCGGGCACGGCACGGCGTACGAGACTCATGATGGGCACGTTAACCATCCCGCAGGGGGGACGTCTCCCGCGTTTACGGGGACTTCGCCGGAGTGTTCGCCCCTGCTCGCTTGCTTCGAGTGCACTCCAAGGTCATAGCGTTGAGGTCATGACGGTGATGGAGAGCACGGCCGCGGTCGGCGGCAGCGGCACCGGGACCGACAGTTGCGCCGCGCCGCCCCCGCGCCATCCGCGCCCGGACGGGCAGGACAGCTACACGATCAGTGAGGTCGTCGCCTTCACCGGCCTGACGGCGCACACCCTGCGCTGGTACGAGCGGATCGGCCTGATGCCGCACATCGACCGCTCGCACACGGGCCAGCGCCGCTACAACAACCGCGACCTGGACTGGCTCGGCTTCGTCGGCAAGCTCCGGCTGACCGGGATGCCGGTCGCCGGCATGGTGCGGTACGCGGAGCTGGTGCGCGAGGGCGACCACACCTTCGCCGAGCGCCGAGAGCTGCTCGAAGCCACCCGCCGCGACGTGCTCAGCCGGATCGACGAGCTCCAGGACACGCTCGCGGTGCTCGACCACAAGATCAGTTTCTATGCGGACGCGGGGCACGCCCCGGCGTCGGAGAGGTCCCGATGACGGACAGCAGGATCGCGAAGGTGCAGCTCGGCGCGGACGGCCCCGAGGTCGGTGTGCAGGGGCTCGGCTGCATGGGCATGAGCTTCGGGTACGGGCCCACGGACACCGAGGCGGCACGGGCCACCCTGGAGCGGGCGCTGGAGCTCGGCGTCACGCTCTACGACACGGCGGACGCCTACGGAGCGGGCGAGAACGAACGGTTCCTGGCGCCGTTCTTCGCGGCACACCGCGACGAGGTGGTGGTCGCCACGAAGTTCGCCCTGTCGATCCCCGAGGGCGAGCCGACGAAGCGGGTCATCCGCAACGACGCGCCGTACATCCGCCGGGCGGTGGAGGCGAGCCTGGAGCGTCTCGACGTGGACGTGATCGACCTCTACTACATGCACCGCCGTGACGTGAACATCCCCATCGAGGAGACCGTCGGCGTGATGGCCGAGCTGGTCCGCGAGGGCAAGGTCAAGCACCTCGGGCTGAGCGAGGTCACCGGCGGCGAGCTGCGGGCCGCGCAGGGCGTGCATCCGATCGCCGCCGTGCAGTCGGAGTGGTCGCTGTTCAGCCGGGACATCGAGGGCGGCGTGGTGCGGGCGGCCCAGGAGCTGGGCGTCGCCCTGGTGCCGTACTCGCCGCTCGGCCGGGGCTTCCTCACCGGCTCGTTCGCCAACGCCGAGCAGGAGCTGTCCGAGGGCGACTTCCGCCGTCAGCAGCCCCGTTTCACCGGGGACAACGCGGCCGCCAACACCGCTCTGCTGGAGCCGGTGCGGGCCGTCGCCGAGGCCCACGGCGCGTCGCTGGGGCAGGTCGCGCTGGCCTGGGTCCAGCAGCGGGCGGCCGTCCACGGCCTGGCCGTCGTGCCGATCCCGGGCACCCGCAAGAGCCACCGTGTCGAGGAGAACGTGGCCGCGACCCGCATCGTCCTCGGCGAGGACGAGCTGCGGCTGCTGGAGCCGATCGCCTCCAAGGTGGCGGGCAACCGGTACGCGGACATGGCGTTCACCTCGGCGGGCCGCGAGTAGCGGGTACCGGCGCGGGCGGCCCCGCACGGGGCGGGGCCGCCCGCGCCGGTCCTACAGCTGCGCCAGCAGCTCCGCCTTCTTCGTCGAGAACTCCTCGTCCGTGACCAGACCGGCCTCGTGCAGCTCGCCGAGGTGGCGGATGCGGTCGGCGATGTCGGCCGGGTCCCGGCGGGGCGCGGCGGCCGGCACCAGCGCCGCGGGGCCGCAGGCGCGGACCGCGGCCAGGACGGAGGCCGCGAAGGGCAGCGACTCGTGCACCGGGCCGTAGCCGAGGCCGAAGACGACGGCCGCCGGGTCCTGGTCGGCCTGGGCGGGCTGCACGGAGGGCGGTTCGCGGCGCAGCAGCCGCAGATGGCCCTCGAAGACCTCGGGGGAGCGCCATTCGACGCCGCTGAGGTCGGCGACGGGGAAGCTCTGGTCGCCCGCCTTCCATTTGGCGGACGAGGCGCCCGTCCAGGACCAGCGGAAGGACACCGACTTGCCGTCGAAGGACGCCTTGCCGTCGTACGCCTTGAAGTGCTGCGGGGCCTCCGGCGCCTGCACGAGGTAGCGCTCGGCCTGCCCCGCGTCACCGCCGGCGATCACCGGCCGCAGTTCGTCCCGGTAGTACTCGGCGAGCGTCTCGCGCTCGGGAGGCAGCACCAGCCGGTACGGGTCGCACGTCTCCATGAGCTGCCCCGCGGCCGCCTCCATGAGCGGATCGGCGCCGGGTCTGGGCACGGCGTGCAGCACGACCGTGCCGCGCCGTCCCGGGGTCAGTGTCACCGCCGCGATCGCTTCCAGCGGGATACGGCGTTCGCCGAGCGCCTGGAACAGCTTCGGCGTGCGGATCCCCCGTTCGAAGCGGATGAGCACGGAGTCGGACTCGAACTCCCAGGCGGCATGAAATCCGGCCAGTACGTCACCCATGCGGGCCATCGTATGCGGCACGCGCTTCTCCGTCCCCTCCTCCGGCAGACCGTACTTCCTGCGCCCTCTACGCGCGTCCGTCCTGTGCCGTGCCGGACAAACCCTCCCGGCATACGCCGTTTCCGTGTGCGCAGTGCACCGCACGGTACGCGCCAACGCCGATCTCGGCGAAGTTCCGCAGGCTCTCGGTGCCCGGTTCGAAGTAGCCGGCGTGGCCCTTCGCACCCGCGGCGGACAGCACGCGCGCGCCGAAGGCGGAGGAGACCGGGTCGGCACCGTGGCCGAGCCCGCCGACCTCCAGATAGGGCACGTCCTGGATCCAGTCGTCGGAGTCGCGCATGGCCCACACCCGGGCCGCCGTGCCCAGCCGCGAGGCATTGTCCGCGTGCATCCCCGGGCTGCCGGCGACCGCGATGTCCGTGACGCGGGAGGGCAGGTCACGGGCGGCCACACCGCACAGCACCGAGCCGTAGCTGTGGCAGTACAGGACGACCGGTGAGCGGCCGGGCAGCCCGCGCACCATCGCGTTCAGCCGGACCGCGCCGTCCTCGGCGCGCATCGCGGTGGCCGCGTCCATGCCGAGGCCGCTGGGTGCCGTGTAGTCGGCCCAGGCGATCACGGCCGTACGCGCCGAGGGGCGGGCCGCCCGCTCCGCCCCGTGCAGGGCGCGTGCCATGCCGACGGGTGCCGAGTACGTGCGGTCGGTGCGCTGGAAGGTGAGCAGGTCCGTGTCGACGCCGGGCACCACGACGGAGACGCGCTGGGCCGTGTCGAGGTCTCCGAAGACCTCGGCGACGCGGCCCGAGCCCAGCGGGTCGAAGGCGAGGATCTTGCGGCCGTCGCGCATCAGGGAGGTGTAGCGGTCCATGCGGCGGCCCGCGTCGCGCTGCCCGGAGGGGGACAGCCGCGGGTCGTGGGTGCGCCCCAGCTCGACCCGGCGGGCCTGACCGAGGGCGACGCGGTTGGCCTCGTAGCGCAGCCGTGCCGGTGCCCCGTTCATGTTGCCGACCGCCAGCGGGTAGCGGTGGGCGAGAAGGGTGCGCTGGGGTGCGCCGAGCGAGGCGAAGAAGTGGGCGAGCCGGGCCGGCGCGGAGTCCGGGTCGGGCAGCGGGCGCCCGCCGACGTGCCCGTGCTCCCACTTGTGGAGCGACGCCTCCAGTGGAGTCGCCTGCCGGTGACTGTGCGCTGCGGTCCATCCGGTGGTCGCCAGCATCACGAACACCACGGCCAGCGCGAGCAGGAGGCGCCAGACGTTCAGTTGGGGGGTGGAGTCGTCGAAGGAAGTCACTGAGAGGACACCCTAGGAGATGCGAGGGGCCTCCCGTCGCACGAGTGAGGCGGATCACGTTTCGGATGGGGTAATTGGGTCAAAGCGGGTTCAGTACGGTGTAAAGAGTCACGCTATGTGCGCAATTCGGCACAGAGGAACGTTCGTTCCAGGGGTGACCGGCCCGTGTCGCGGGTGCCGGTGTCACTCCTCGTGCCAGCGCTCCGCCAGCGCCGGCCCCACCTGGTCGAGGTAACGCGTCGTCAGTTCGCGGATGGCCGCGACGCTGATGTCCTCGCCCGCGCCCCACAACCGGCCTGTGACGCGCATCACTCCGCCGAACACGGCCACCGCCACCCGCGGCCTCGGGTCCGCGTCCACGTCGAGTCCCTCCCGCTGTGCGATCACCCGGGCGAGCTCCTCCTCCATCTCCGCCGAGCGGCGCAGGTGCGCGGCCAGCAGGGTGGGGGTGGACTCGATCAACTGATAGGTGCGCATGTGGAGTTCGATCGGGATGATGGCCTCGATCGCCTCGCCGATGGTGTCCCAGCTCTCCAGGACCGCGCGCCGCATCGCCTCCAAGGGGGCCTCGTGTGGAGGGCGTTCGCGCAGTGCGGCGAGGAAGTGGGACTCCGTGATCCGCTGGACGAAGAAGGCGGCGTCCTCCTTGCCCGCGAAGTAGCGGAAGAAGGTGCGCTGCGAGACGCCGACGGCCTCGGCGATCTCGTCGACGGTCGTCGAGTCGTACCCGTCGGTGGTGAACAGTTCGAGCGCGGCCCGCAGCAGCGCGTCCCGCGTCCGCTGTTTCTTGCGCTCGCGCAGTCCGGGCTGTGAAGCCGTGTCCATAAGTCCTCTTTCCGCCCCTCGGGCCGGATCAGGTTACCTGTGAGTGATTCGTCAGCCGCTGACACGAGAATGGGTTTGTCAACTGTCAGCGACTGACACTAGCCTCGAAAACATGACTAGTCAGACCGCGACGGGCCCGGCCGACAAGGCCCCAGCCGCACCGTCCGACCCGACCCCCACCAAGGGTTTGCGTGGCCACCCCTGGCTGACGCTCTTCAGCGTGGCGATCGGCGTCATGATGGTCGCCCTGGACGGCACCATCGTGGCCATCGCCAACCCCACCATCAAGGACGACCTGGGCGCGACGTTCGCCGACGTCCAGTGGATCACCAATGGATACTTCCTCGCGCTCGCGGTGGCCCTGATCACCGCCGGAAAGCTCGGCGACCGGTTCGGGCACCGGCAGACCTTCCTCATCGGCGTGGTCGGCTTCGCGGCGTCCTCGGGCGCCATCGGCCTGTCCGACAGCATCGCCCTCGTGGTCACCTTCCGGGTGCTCCAGGGCCTCTTCGGCGCCCTGCTGATGCCGGCCGCGCTCGGCCTGCTGCGGGCGACCTTCCCGGCCGAGAAGCTGAACATGGCGATCGGCATCTGGGGCATGGTCATCGGCGCCTCCACCGCGGGCGGCCCGATCATCGGCGGCCTGCTCGTCCAGCACGTCAGCTGGCAGTCCGTCTTCTTCGTCAACGTGCCGGTCGGCGTCGTCGCGCTCGTCCTCGGCCTGCTGATCCTCAAGGACCACCGCGCCGAGAACGCCCCGCGCTCCTTCGACGTGCTCGGCATCGCGCTGCTCTCCGCGGCGATGTTCTGCCTGGTCTGGGCCATCATCAAGGCGCCGACCTGGGGCTGGGGCGACGGCACCACGTGGCTGTTCCTCGGCGCCTCCGTCCTCGGCTTCGCGCTGTTCGCCTTCTGGGAGACCAAGGTCCGCGAACCGCTCGTCCCGCTGGGCCTCTTCCGCTCCGTGCCGCTGTCGGCCGGTGTGGTGCTGATGGTGCTGATGGCCATCGCGTTCCTCGGCGGCCTGTTCTTCGTCACCTTCTACCTGCAGAACGTGCACGGGATGAGCCCGGTCGACGCCGGTCTGCATCTGCTGCCGCTGACCGGAATGATGATCGTGGGATCGCCGCTGGCCGGTGCCCTGATCACCAAGACCGGCCCGCGCATCCCGCTGGCGGGCGGCATGGTGCTGACGGCCGTCGCCATGTTCGGCATGTCGACGCTGGACACCGGCACGAGCGGCGCGGTCATGTCGCTCTGGTTCGTCGCCCTCGGTCTCGGCCTCGCCCCCGTCATGGTCGGCGCCACCGAGGTCATCGTGGGCAACGCCCCGCTGGAGCTCTCCGGCGTCGCCGGCGGTCTCCAGCAGGCCGCCATGCAGATCGGCGGCAGCCTCGGTACGGCCGTCCTGGGCGCCGTGATGGCCTCCAAGGTCGACGGCGACCTCCCCGGCAACTGGGCGGACGCCAAGCTGCCGCCGCTCACCCCGGCCCAGCTCGACCAGGCCTCCGAGGCGGTCCAGGTCGGTGCCGCGCCGGTGCCGAAGGGCACCCCCGCCGCACTCGCCGAGAAGATCACCGGTGTCGCCCACGACACCTTCATCTCCGGGATGAGCCTGGCCTGCCTGGTCGCCGCCGGTGTCGCCGTGGTGGCGGTCCTGGTCGCCCTCCTCACTAAGCGCGGCGAGAACGCCGAAGCGGGCGCCGGAGCCGGGCACATCTAGGGTCTCGCGCCGGTCCGTTCGCCCGCCGGACGCCGAACCGGGCCGAGCCGCCCGCCGGTTGCGCGCCGCAGGTCACAGTGGGTCAAGTCCCCCGTACGGCACGGGGACTGGGCCCGGCCGCGGCGCACGGCCGGCGGGCGGCGGCGCGGGCGGAGGTCTGCCCCGGGAGAACCGGGGTACCCGCTTGTCAAGCCCGAGCCGGCCGGCGATCGGCCGGCTCACGGTCCAGGGAGTTGATGATGGCGGGCTTCGGACACACCACGCGCAAGCACCCTCGTTCACGTGACCGGATGAGGTCAGGGGACGGGCCGGACCGCGCGACGCTCGGAATCATCGGAGTCATCTGCGCGATCGCGGGCTTCTTCGTGCTGGGGATCGTCCTCGGCCCGATCGCGGTCGTCTGCGGCTGGCTCGGCATGGGGCGCAGCTGGAACGGCGCCCGCCCGGTACCGGCCCTCGTGGCCCTCGTACTGGGCGCGATCGACACACTCCTCGCGATCATCTGGCTCGTCGGAGCCGCCTCCTACGGGAACGGCATGTTCTGACGCCTCGGGAGTGACACGAAGAGGGGCCCCGGCTACGGCCGGGGCCCCTCTTCGTGCCTACGCGTTCGTGCGTACGCGCCTACGCGTCGCCGCCCGCGGGGCCCGGGTCGGCCGCCGCCACGTCGAGCAGCTGGTAGCGGTCGACGGCCTGCTTCAGCACGGACCGGTCGACCTTGCCCTCACGCGCCAGCTCCGTCAGCACCGCGACCACGATCGACTCCGCGTCGATGTGGAAGAACCGCCGGGCCGCGCCCCGCGTGTCCGCGAAACCGAAGCCGTCCGCGCCGAGGGACTGGTACGTCCCCGGCACCCAGCGCGCGATCTGGTCCGGAACCGACCGCATCCAGTCGGAGACGGCCACGAACGGACCCTCGGCGCCCGACAGCTTGCGGGTCACGTACGGGACGCGCTGCTCCTCCTCGGGGTGCAGCAGATTGTGCCGCTCCACCTCGACGGCCTCGCGGCGCAGCTCGTTCCAGGAGGTCGCCGACCAGACGTCCGCCCGCACGTTCCACTGCTCGGCGAGGATGCGCTGCGCCTCCACGGCCCACGGCACGGCCACGCCGGACGCCATGATCTGCGCCGGGATCACGCCCGAGGTGCCCGCCGCGTACCGGTGGATGCCCTTGACGATGCCCTCCACGTCCACGTCCGCGGGCTCGGCCGGGTGCCGGATCGGCTCGTTGTAGACGGTGAGGTAGTAGAACACGTCCTCGCCGTGCGGGTGTTCCTCCGAGGAGCCGTACATCCGGCTCAGGCCGCTCTGCACGATGTGCGCGATCTCGAAGCCGAACGCCGGGTCGTAGGCGACGCACGCCGGGTTGGTCGAGGCGAGCAGCTGCGAGTGCCCGTCCGCGTGCTGGAGGCCCTCACCGGTCAGCGTCGTGCGTCCCGCGGTCGCGCCCAGGACGAAACCGCGCGCCAGCTGGTCGGCCATCTGCCAGAACTGGTCACCGGTGCGCTGGAAACCGAACATCGAGTAGAAGACGTACACCGGGATCAGCGGCTCGCCGTGCGTCGCGTACGACGAGCCCGCCGCGATCAGCGAGGCCGTGCAGCCCGCCTCGGAGATGCCGTCGTGCAGCATCTGCCCGGTCGGCGACTCCTTGTACGCGAGCAGCAGCTCGCGGTCCACCGACTCGTACTGCTGGCCGAGCGGGTTGTAGATCTTCGCGCTCGGGAAGAACGAGTCCATGCCGAACGTGCGGTACTCGTCGGGCGCGATCAGCACGAAACGCCTGCCGATCTCCTTGTCCCGCATGAGGTCCTTGAGCAGCCGCACGAACGCCATGGTCGTGGCGATCGACTGCTGACCCGAACCCTTCTTCACACTCGCGTACGTCTTGTCCTCGGGCAGGGCGAGGGGCTTGGACCGCACGACGCGCGTCGGCACATAACCGCCGAGCGACAGCCGGCGGTCGTGCATGTACTGGATCTCCTCCGTGTCCCGGCCCGGGTGGTAGTACGGCGGCGGGCCGTCCTCCAGCTCCTTGTCGGAGATCGGCAGGTGCAGCCGGTCGCGGAAGTGCTTGAGGTCGGCGACCGTCAGCTTCTTCATCTGGTGCGTGGCGTTGCGGCCCTCGAAGTTCGGGCCGAGCGTCCAGCCCTTGACCGTCTGCGCCAGGATCACCGTCGGCTGGCCCTTGTGCGCCTTGGCCGCCGAGAACGCCGCGAAGATCTTCCGGTGGTCGTGCCCGCCGCGGCCCAGGTGCAGGATCTGGGCGTCGGTCATGTTCTCGACCATCGTGCGCAGCCGGTGGTCGTCACCGAAGAAGTGCTCACGGATGTACGCGCCCGTCTCGGTGGCGTACGTCTGGAACTGGCCGTCGGGCGTGGTGTTCAGCCGGTTGACGAGCACGCCGTCCCGGTCCTGGGCCAGCAGCGGGTCCCAGGTGCGGTCCCAGACCAGCTTGATGACGTTCCACCCGGCGCCGCGGAACTGCGACTCCAGCTCCTGGATGATCTTGCCGTTGCCGCGTACCGGGCCGTCGAGGCGCTGGAGGTTGCAGTTGACCACGAAGGTCAGGTTGTCCAGGCCCTCACGGGCGGCGATGGACAGCTGGCCCAGCGACTCCGGCTCGTCCATCTCGCCGTCGCCGAGGAACGCCCACACGTGCGACCTGGAGGTGTCCGCGATCCCGCGCGCCTCCATGTAGCGGTTCATCCGCGCCTGGAAGATCGCGCCGAGCGGGCCGAGGCCCATGGAGACCGTCGGGAACTCCCAGAAATCCGGCATCGAGCGCGGATGCGGGTAGCTGGACAGCGCGTGGCCGGCCTTCGACTTCTCCTGGCGGAACCCGTCGAGCTGCTCCTCGGAGAGCCGGTCGAGCAGGTACGCGCGCGCGTAGATGCCGGGGGAGGCGTGCCCCTGGAAGAAGACCTGGTCGCCGCCGTCGCCCTCGTCCTTGCCGCGGAAGAAGTGGTTGAAGCCCACGTCGTACAGCGAGGCGGAGGACGCGAACGTGGCGATGTGGCCGCCCACCCCGATCCCGGGCCGCTGGGCGCGCGAGACCATCACGGCCGCGTTCCAGCGGGTGGCGTTGAGGACCTTCCGCTCGATCTCCTCGTTGCCCGGGAAGAACGGCTCGTCCTTGGTCGCGATCGTGTTGACGTAGTCCGTGCTGCGCATCTCGGGCACGGCCACGCGCTTCTCGCGGGCCCTCTCGATCAGACGCAGCATCAGGTAGCGGGCCCGCTCACGGCCGCGCTCGTCCACGGCGGCGTCCAGGGAGTCGAGCCACTCCTGGGTCTCCTCGGGATCGAAATCCGGGACCTGGCTGGGAAGGCCGCCAATGATGATCGGGTTGCGATCGGATCCGGAAGCCACGCTGTTCCTTCGCTGTCGGAGGGGCGCTGTCGTTCTTTCGCTTGTCGGAGGGCTTTCAGGGGCGTGCCGGAGTCCCGGTCAGCCCTGTCCGCACCGTTCCCTCATCGTGTACCTCGAGGACGGAATCGTCACCTCTACCCAGGGGTAACCAGGACGGTCCCGGGGCAGGCGGGGACGGGCCCGGCCAAAACGCAACGATACGCTCAGTGCGTGACGCGTTCCGCAAAGTCGTTCGCCTCTCGGACACACGGAGGGTTCCGAAAGGAACAAACGGGGCAGAACGGTGTGGTGTGCGTCACTGGACGGGGTGTTCGCGTGCCTGGAGTTGCGTCGACACCGCCAGGATCGTCACCGTTTCGGCGGTCTCGACCGCCGGGTACTTGCGCGATCCGCCCCGCCCGTGTGGACTACGGCCAACGCCGCGCGCACGCGCGCGGCCGAAAACTTCCCCGAGTTCCTCCGGAGCGGGGGAAGACCCATACCGAACATGATCAGGAGGCAACCCGTGAGCGCGACCGCGGACCACGCGGAGGAGAGGACGAACCCGGCCGCGAGGTTGGGTTTCCAGCCCGAGCAGGTGGTCCAGGAGATCGGCTACGACGACGACGTCGACCAGGAGCTCCGCGAGGCCATCGAAGAAGTCATCGGCAGTGACCTCGTGGACGAGGAGTACGACGACGTCGCCGACGCCGTCGTGCTGTGGTTCCGCGACGAGGACGGCGACCTGACGGATGCGCTGGTGGACGCCACCACGTACATCGAAGAGGGTGGCACCATCCTGCTGCTGACGCCGAAGACCGGCCGTGACGGCTATGTGGAGCCCAGCGACATCGCCGAGGCCGCGACGACCGCGGGTCTGTCCCAGACCAAGACCGTCAGCGTGGGCAAGGACTGGAGCGGCAGCCGGCTGGCTACGCCCAAGGCGGCCAAGTCCAAGCGGTGACGCTGCGCTGGGCTTGATCGGGGCCGGGTGTCCGGGGAGTTCCTGCTCCCCGGGGCCCGGTCCCGTCGTATCGGTCGGCCCGGTCCCGTCGTACCGGCCTGACGGCCTCGTCCTCGAACGCCGGACGGGCTGGTTGTCCCGGCCTCGTCCTCAGGCGCCGGACGGGCCGGACATCCCGGGGCGGACAGGGGCGGGGGGAAGACCCTTTCCGCGGGGGTGGGTGATCACTGCGTAGGCTGGGTGGTGACCCGAACAGCCCAGGGAAGGGACGCAAAATTATGGCGATCGAGGCAGGCACCAAGGCCCCGGACTTCGAGCTGAAGGACAACCACGGCGCGACCGTGCGGCTCTCGGACTTCCGCGGCGAGAAGAACGTGGTGCTGCTGTTCTACCCCTTCGCCTTCACGGGTGTGTGCACCGGCGAGCTGTGCGCCCTGCGCGACGAGCTGCCGAACTTCGTCAACGACGACGTGCAGCTCCTCGCCGTCTCCAACGACTCCATCCACACCCTGCGCGTCTTCGCCGAGCAGGAGGGCCTGGAGTACCCGCTGCTCTCCGACTTCTGGCCGCACGGCGAGACCTCGCGGGCGTACGGCGTCTTCGACGAGGACAAGGGGTGCGCCGTGCGCGGCACCTTCATCATCGACAAGGAGGGCGTCGTCCGGTGGACCGTCGTCAACGGTCTTCCTGACGCGCGTGACCTGAACGAGTACGTCAAGGCGCTCGACACCCTCTGATTCTTCGGTCGCAAGGCCTGCATGGGGCGGGAACCCCTCACTAGGATCGACACGTTGATCCGATGTCACACGCACGGCGGGGCTCCCCGCCCCTCGACACCAATTGGAGGACTCGTGGGAGTCAGCCTCAGCAAGGGCGGCAACGTATCGCTGACCAAGGAGGCCCCTGGCCTGACGGCGGTCATCGTCGGTCTCGGGTGGGACGTCCGTACCACCACCGGTACCGACTTCGACCTGGACGCCAGCGCCATCCTGACGAACGCGGACGGCAAGGTCAGCAGCGACGCCAACTTCGTCTTCTTCAACAACCTCAAGAGCCCGGACGGCTCCGTCGAGCACACCGGGGACAACATCACCGGTGAGGGCGAGGGCGACGACGAGCAGATCAAGATCAACCTCGCGGCGGTGCCGGCCGAGGTCGAGAAGATCGTCTTCCCCGTCTCCATCTACGACGCCGAGAACCGCCAGCAGTCCTTCGGCCAGGTCCGCAACGCGTTCATCCGCGTCGTGAACCAGGCGGGCGAGGCGGAGATCGCGCGCTACGACCTGTCCGAGGACGCCTCGACGGAGACCGCGATGGTCTTCGGCGAGCTCTACCGTCACGGCGCGGAGTGGAAGTTCCGTGCCATCGGCCAGGGCTACGCCTCGGGCCTGCGCGGCATCGCGCAGGACTTCGGCGTGAACGTCTGAGCCGACAGCGTCCGGGCCGACGGGTCCGGGCCCCCACGTCCGGCGCCGCACCCGTCAGGGGCGGCGCCGGACGTGCCGTACAACTCAAAGCCGTACCTCGGGGAGGACCAGCATCATGGGCGTCACGCTTGCCAAGGGGGGCAATGTCTCCCTCTCGAAGGCCGCACCGAACCTCACACAGGTGATGATCGGGCTGGGCTGGGACGCGCGCTCCACCACAGGAGCCGACTTCGACCTCGACGCCAGCGCGCTGCTGTGCAACTCGGGCCGGGTGCTCGGAGACGAGTGGTTCATCTTCTACAACCAGCTCAAGAGCCCGGACGGCTCGGTGGAGCACACCGGGGACAACCTCACGGGTGAGGGCGAGGGCGACGACGAGTCGATCCTGATCGACCTCTCCAAGGTGCCGGCGAACGTCGACAAGATCGTCTTCCCGGTCTCGATCCATGACGCGGACAACCGGGGCCAGACCTTCGGCCAGGTCAGCAACGCGTTCATCCGCGTCGTCAACCAGGCCGACGGCCAGGAACTGGCGCGCTACGACCTCTCGGAGGACGCCTCGACGGAGACCGCGATGATCTTCGGCGAGGTCTACCGCTACAACACGGAGTGGAAGTTCCGCGCCGTGGGACAGGGGTACGCCTCCGGGCTGCGGGGCATCGCCCTCGACTTCGGCGTCAACGTTTCGTAGGACCACCTTCGCCAGCCGAAGGGGCCGCCCCCTAGACTCCGTGGTCAACGTTGGGTAAAGCCGAGTGCGGCGCGGGGGAGGAGCACCCTCAAGTCAACCGCTTGGGGGTGCCCCCATCACATGATTGGGTAGCCAGTGCTTTTGAAAACCTTCGGCTGGTCGTTCGCGGTCACCGCGCTCGGCCTGGCCGCAGCGGTTCTCTACGACGGGTGGACCGGCCTCGGGGTCGTGGCGATCCTGTCCATCCTCGAGATCTCGCTGTCCTTCGACAACGCGGTGGTCAACGCCGGAATCCTGAAGAAGATGAATGCCTTCTGGCAGAAGATCTTCCTCACGGTCGGTGTGCTGATCGCCGTCTTCGGTATGCGGCTGGTCTTCCCCGTGGTGATCGTCGCCATCACGGCCAAGCTGAATCCGGTCGACGCGGTCAACCTCGCGCTGACCGACAAGGACCGCTACCAGCAGCTCGTCACCGACGCTCACCCGGCGATCGCCGCCTTCGGCGGCATGTTCCTGCTGATGATCTTCCTCGACTTCATCTTCGAGGACCGGGACATCCAGTGGCTGCGCTGGATCGAGCGGCCGCTCGCCAAGCTCGGCAAGGTCGACATGCTGTCGGTCTGCCTCGCCCTGATCGCCCTGCTGATCGCCTCCATGACGGTCGCCGCCCACGCCCACCAGCACGGCGGCGCGCACGTCGACAAGGGACAGACGGTCCTGATCTCCGGCATCGCCGGCCTCATCACGTACATGATCGTCGGCGGGCTCTCCGGGTACTTCGAGGACAAACTCGAGGAAGAGGAGGAGCGGGAGCACGAGGCCGAGGAAGAGGCCAGGAAGACCGGCAAGAAGCAGTCGGCCGCCGTCCTCGCCGGCAAGGCCGCGTTCTTCATGTTCCTCTACCTGGAGGTCCTGGACGCGTCCTTCTCCTTCGACGGTGTGATCGGCGCCTTCGCCATCACCAACGACATCGTGCTGATGGCCCTCGGTCTCGGTATCGGCGCCATGTACGTCCGGTCCCTCACCGTCTACCTGGTCCGCCAGGGCACCCTCGACGACTACGTCTACCTCGAGCACGGCGCGCACTACGCGATCGGCGCCCTCGCCGTGATCCTGCTCGTCACCATCCAGTACGAGATCAACGAGGTCATCACCGGCCTCGTCGGCGTCGTCCTGATCGCCTGGTCCTTCTGGTCCTCGGTGCGCCGCAACAAGGCGCTGGAGGCCGCCGGGGGAGAAGGCGGCGCGGGTGACCGCAGCGAGGTCTCGTCCGGGGTCTGAACCGGCCGGGCGGGATCGCGGTGTGTGATCCGGGCCCGAGTGAGGGAACGCTTGGAGCGGGGCGGCTTGCGAGGACGAGTCCTCGGGGCCGCCCCGCGGCGGTCACGGACACGTGTGGGGGGCGCAGATGAGCTTTTGGCAGGACCTGTGGCGCGGACGCTCGGCGGACTTCGACTCCGGCAGCGCGGCCAGCAACTCCATCCAG
Source organism: Streptomyces sp. NPDC008313 (assembly GCF_042956125.1). Classification (NCBI taxonomy): domain Bacteria; kingdom Bacillati; phylum Actinomycetota; class Actinomycetes; order Kitasatosporales; family Streptomycetaceae; genus Streptomyces; species Streptomyces sp. NPDC008313. Next base: position 56,376 of record NZ_JBIBFR010000028.1, on the reverse strand, counting down.
CTGACCAAACGGCATCAGACGGTCTCGCTCACCAAGCAGGGAGCGGCCACCGGCAACCTGCGCATCAACCTGTCCTGGCGGATGCGCACCTCCGACCTCGACTCCGGCCGGCGCGGCAGCCTGCTGCGCCACCCCTTCAGCACCTTCAAGCCGGAGGTCGTCCAGGCACACACCCAGAGCATGGTCAACGTCGACCTCGACCTGGGCGTCATGTACGAGCTCACGGACGGCGAGAAGGGCGTCGTGCAGCCGCTGGGCAGCTTCTTCGGCGACATCAACGCGGCGCCGTACGTCAAGCTCAGCGGTGACGACCGCTTCGGTTCCGGGACGGGCGAGACGGTCTACGTGAACCTCGACCACCGCGACGACATCAAGCGTCTGCTGGTCTTCGTCTACATCTACGACCAGACCCCGGCCTTCGACCGTACGCACGCGGTGGTCACGCTCTACCCGAGCAACGGGCCGCGGATCGAGATCGGCCTCGACGAGCGGCACCCGCAGGCCCGCTCCTGCGCCGTCGTGATGATAGAGAACAACAAGGGCGAGCTCACCGTGCGCCGCGAGGTCAAGTTCGTCTACGGCTTCCAGGCCGAGCTGGACCGCCTCTACGGCTGGGGCCTGCAGTGGGGCCGCGGCTACAAGTCCACGGCCGGCCGCTGAGCACCGGCCGGGGACGTCCGCGCCGGCGCCCGGCCGGCGGTCCTCACCTGCCGATGAACTGGGGCCCCTGCGGAGGCAGCCTGAAGTCCGGGTCCGGCAGCGCGCCCGCCGCCTGCGGGAAGCCGTACGCGGGCGGGGCGGCCGTCTGCGCGGCGGCCGCCTGGGGCTGCGGGTAGCCGTAGGCCGGCCGGTCCGGCTGCCCGGCGGGCTGCGGGTAGCCGTACGCGGGCTGCGGGCCCGGCTGCGTCACGGGCTCCTGCGGATAGCCGTACGCGGGCTGCCGCGGCACCCCGGAGGCCGGTTCGGGCGGCGACTGGGGTGCGGGCGCGGGCTGCTCGGGAGGCAGCGGGAAGGACGTCTCGGGGGCCCGGGTGGCCTCGGGCTCCGACTCGTCCACCGAGATCCCGAAGTCGCCGGCCAGCCCCTCCAGGCCGTTCGAATAGCCCTCGCCGAGCGCCCGGAACTTCCAGCCCTCGCCGCGCCGGTACAGCTCTCCGCAGATCAGGGCCGTCTCGGCGCCGGTCTCCGGCTTGATGTCGAAGTACGTGAGCGGTTCGCCGTCCGGGACGGCCGCGTCGTACAGCAGGATGCGCAGGCCGCGTACGCGGTCGAAGGCGACGCCGTCCGCCGACGCGACGACCAGGATCCGGCCGACTGCGGACTCGACACCCGCCAGGTCCGTCTGGACCGTGTCGGTCAGGCCCTCGGTGACGCGCTTCTTGCCGAGCCGCCAGACCGTGCCCGAGGGATGGCGGGGCTGGTTGTAGAAGACGAAGTCCTCGTCGGAACGCACCCGGCCGTCGTGGCCGAGGAGCAGCGCCGAGACATCGACGTCAGGGGAGCCCTGCCCGGGCGTCCAGCGCAGGACCGCCCGTACCGCCGTGGCGTCCAGCGGGACGTTCGATCCCTTCAGCATCCCTCGCGTCATACGGTCATCCTGCCCTCTCGGACCTGCTCACGACAACGCGGGGTCGCCGCCCCGGCAGCGGCTGCCGGACACGGAGGGGTTACCTGGACTTCACACCCAGTGGGAACCGTCCAGGTGGGTACTTACGTACTATTACCGGCCACATCACATTCGGCCGCCTAGTCCCGGGGGAGTTCCATGCGTCATTTCGGTCATACGGCCCCCGACGAGCGCCGGCGTCTTTTCCACCAGGAGCCGTGCGCCTTCACCGCGGACTCCCCGGCCCCCGTCCTCGCGGCGGCCCTGGGAGCCACTCTCTACAGCCCGGCCACCCGGGACCGGCTCGCCGACGACATCCTCAAGCAGGCCGGACGCGGAGTGGTCTCCATGGTGCTGTGCCTGGAGGACTCGATCGACGACGCGGACGTCGTCGGCGCCGAGGAGAACCTCGTCCGCCAGCTGACCGGCCTGGCCGGGCGGCCGGACGCGGACCTCCCGCTGCTCTTCGTCCGGGTCCGCACACCCGAACAGATCCCCGACCTGGCCGGCCGGCTCGGCCCCGCCGTCCGGCTGCTGTCCGGGTTCGTCCTGCCCAAGTTCACCGAGGAACGCGGCGTACCGTTCCTGGAGGCGCTCACCGACGCCGAATCCGCGAGCGGACGGCGGCTTTTCGCCATGCCGGTCCTCGAATCGCCCGGCCTGCTCCACCTGGAGACCCGCCGCGAGACCCTCGCGGGCATCTACCGCACCGTCGACAAGTACCGCGAGCGCGTCCTCGCCCTGCGGCTCGGCGTCACCGACTTCTGCTCCGCGTACGGGCTGCGCCGCGCACCCGACATGACCGCCTACGACGTCCAGATCGTCGCCTCCGTGATCGCCGACGTCGTGAACGTGCTCGGACGGGCGGACGGCACCGGCTTCACCGTCACCGGGCCCGTCTGGGAGTACTTCCGGCTCCAGGAGCGCATGTTCAAACCGCAACTGCGGCGCAGCCCCTTCACCCCGAAGGCCGAGGCCCTGCGCACCGCGCTGATCGAACACGACATCGACGGCCTGCTCCGCGAGATCGCCCTCGACCGCGCCAACGGCCTGCTCGGCAAGACCTGCATCCACCCCTCGCACGTGGCGCCCGTGCACGCCCTGTCCGTCGTCAGCCACGAGGAGTTCAGCGACGCCCAGGACATCCTGCGGCCCGAACGCGACGGCGGCGGCGTCCTGAGGTCGGCCTACACCAACAAGATGAACGAGGTGAAGCCGCACCGCGCCTGGGCGGAGCGGACCCTGCAGCGCGCCGAGGTCTTCGGCGTCGCCCGCGAGGACATCGGCTTCGTGGAGCTGCTGGCAGCCAGCCTGCCCGAATGACACGGGCCACCGGAGCGAGGGAAGACCATGACGACGACAAGGAACAGATGAACGACGTGGAGTGGACGGGAACGTGGGTCGCGCGGCGGCTCGGAGTGGAACTCGTCGGGGACGAGTCACTCACCGGGCTGCTGGGGCTCGCGCTGCGGCGCAACCCCAGACGGGCCCACCTCCTGGTGTCCAACGTGCTCGGCAAGCACGTCCCGCAGTCACCCGCCGTGGTGTACGGGTACGGGTACGAGCTCGGCCGGCGGGTACGGGCGCTGCTGGGCGAGGAGCGGGCACGCGAGGCGGTGATCCTCGGCTACGCCGAGACGGCGACCGGCCTCGGGCACTGCGTCGCGGACGGCGTCGGCGTGGCCCCCTGCCTCCACTCCACCCGGCGCGCCGTCCCCGGGGTCGCCCCCGCCGGCGGTTTCGAGGAGTCCCACTCGCACGCCACCTCGCATCTGCTGCTGCCCGAGGACCCCGCGCTGCTGTCCGGCTCCGGCCCGCTGGTCCTCGTCGACGACGAGTTCTCCACCGGCAACACGGTCCTCAACACCATCCGCGACCTGCACGCCCGCCACCCGCGCGACCACTACGTCGTCGTCGCCCTGGTCGACATGCGCTCGGCCGCCGACCTGGGCCGCCTGGAGGAGTTCGCCCGGGACATCGGCGCCCGTGTCGACCTCGTCGCGGCCGCCTCCGGCACGGTCCGCCTCCCGGAGGGCGTCCTGGAGAAGGGGCAGGCGCTGGTCGCGGAGCACGAGACGCACGGCACGGCGATACCCGGCGGCGACACCGGCACGGCGATACCCGGCGGCACCACCGGCACGGCGGCCGTGCGGCGGATCGACCTCGGATGGCCCGCGGGCGTCCCCGACGGCGGCCGGCACGGATTCACGCCCGGCGACCGCACGCGCCTCGACGCGGCGCTGCCGGAGATGGCCGCGCGCGTCGCCGGAGCGCTCCCCGACGGCGCCCGCCGCGTACTCGTACTCGGCTTCGAGGAACTGATGTACGCACCCCTGCGGCTCGCCCAGGAGCTGGAGCGGCTCGCCGACGCCGAGGTGCGGTTCTCCACGACCACCCGCTCACCCGTCCTCGCCGTCGACGACCCCGGCTACGCGATCCGCAGCCGCCTCGTCTTCCCGGCCCACGACGACCCCGCCGACGGCCCCGGGGAGCGCTACGCCTACAACGTCGCCGGCGCCGGATTCGACGCCGTCGTCGCCGTGGTCGACTCCGCAGCCGATACCCCGGAACTGCACGGCCCCGGGGGACTGACCGCCCGGCTCGCCGGACACACCCCGAGCGTCCTGCTCGCGGTCGTCCCCTCGTACGTACCGGCAGCCGCGCGCACCCCCGCCGCGATACCCGCGCACGCCCCCGGCCACCCGCCCGCGTACACCCATGGGCACACGACCGCGCGCCTGCCCGCGCCCGTGCCCGAAAGGTCCTCCATGCTCCCCGAGCCCCTCCGCGGCCCCGCCTTCTCCTCGTACGCGCCGGACGAGGTCGGCTGGCTGCTCCAGGACCTCTCGGACGTACGCCTGGAAGCCCCCACCGAGGAGCGCGAGGAGGCCATCCAGAGCGGCGGCGCCCACTACGCCGAGTCGCTGCCGGTCGAGTACCAGCCGAGCGACCGCTACCAGGAGCTCTTCCACGCCGCGCTCGCCACCTCGGCGGCCCGGATCGCCACGGCCGTCGGCGCCGTCACCGAACTCGTCCTGGCCGACCGCGCCCGGACCCGGCCCGCCCCCGCACGGCCCGTCCTCGTCTCGCTGGCCCGCGCCGGCACCCCCGTCGGCGTCCTCATGCGCCGCTGGGCCCGGCACCGCCACGGCCTGGACCTGCCGCACTACGCCGTCTCCATCGTCCGCGGCCGCGGTATCGACGCCAACGCGCTGCGCTGGCTCGCCGCCCACCACGACCCGGCCGACGTCGTCTTCGTCGACGGCTGGACCGGCAAGGGCGCGATCACCCGCGAACTCGCCGACGCCGTCGAGCGCTTCGAGGCGGCCGAAGGGATCACCGGCTTCGACCCCGAGATCGCGGTCCTCGCCGACCCCGGCGGCTGCGTCCGCACGTACGGCACCCGCGAGGACTTCCTGATCCCCTCCGCCTGCCTCAACTCCACCGTCTCCGGCCTGATCTCGCGTACGGTCCTGCGCTCCGACCTCGTCGGCGAGCACGACTTCCACGGCGCGAAGTTCTACCGCGAACTCGCCGGTTCCGACCTGTCCGGCGCCTTCCTCGACGCCGTGTCCGCCCGCTTCCAGGAGGTCACCGACACGGTCGACGTCCAGGTCAAGGAGCTGCTCACCGCCGACCGCGCCCCCACCTGGGAGGGCTGGGCGGCCGTCGAGCGGATCAGCGAGGAGTACGGCATCCACGACGTGAACCTCGTCAAGCCCGGCGTCGGCGAGACCACCCGGGTGCTGCTGCGCCGCGTGCCCTGGAAGATCCTGGCCCGCACGGGCGCCGGCGCCGACCTCGACCACGTGCGGCTGCTGGCCGAGCAACGCGGTGTACCCGTCGAGGAGGTCGGCGACCTCCCGTACAGCTGTGTCGGGCTGATCCACCCCAGGTACACCCGGGGCGCGACCGGAGCGGACGGCACGGCGGTGACGACGCGATGACCGCGACGAACAGCGCCCTCACCGGCCCGGAGGCCGCGCGGGGCACCGCGCCCGTGCTCGTCGCCAGCGACCTCGACCGCACGCTGATCTACTCCGCGGCCGCGCTCGCCCTGACCATGTCCGACGCCGAGGCGCCCCGGCTGCTCTGCGTCGAGGTGTACCAGGGCCGGCCGCTGTCCTACATGACGGAGACCGCGGCGGGACTGCTCACGGACCTCGGGGGCACCGCCCTCTTCGTCCCCACCACGACCCGCACCCGCGAGCAGTACCACCGCATCAGCCTCCCGGGGCCCCTCCCGAAGTACGCGATCTGCGCCAACGGCGGGCACCTGCTCGTCGACGGCGTCTCCGACCCGCGGTGGCAGGCACGGGTCGCCGCCCGGCTCGCCGACGAGTGCGCCCCGCTGGACGAGATACGCGCCCACCTGGCCGCCTCCGCCGACCCGGCCTGGGTGCGCAAGCAGCGGGTCGCCGAGGACCTGTTCGCCTACCTCGTCGTCGAGCGCGAACTGCTCCCCGGCGAATGGGTCAAGGATCTCGCCGTCTGGGCCGACCACCGCGGCTGGACCGTCTCGCTCCAGGGCCGCAAGCTCTACGCCGTCCCCAGGCCGCTCACCAAGAGCGCGGCGATGCGCGAGATCGCCCGCCGCACCGGCGCCGGACTCACCCTCGCCGCGGGCGACTCGCTCCTCGACTCCGACCTGCTGCTCGCCGCCGACCGCGGCTGGCGCCCCGGCCACGGCGAACTGGCCGAGAGCGGCTGGACGGGCCCGACGACCACGGCCCTGCCGGAACGCGGCGTGCTGGCGGGGGAGCGGATCGTACGGGAGTTCCTGCGGGCGGGAGGCCGACGGGACGCGTGAGCACGAGGGCCGGGTGGGACCGGCCGGGCGGCCGGGACCGGCGTGAGGGCAGACACCGGGGCCGGTGCGGGGCCGCCCGGGCGTGAGCCGGGCCGGACTCATGCTCAGCCCGGCTCGGCTCAGGGCCGGGTCGCGCGCCGGGTCGCGGGGTCGGTGACCGGGGTGAGGCCCCCGTCGGCCGGTCGGTGTGCGGCCCGGTCAGCCGCAGCAGCCTCCGCCGCAGCAACCGCCACCGCCTCCGCCGCCCGCCCGGGGCGCCGGCGCGGGAGCGGAGGCCGAGCCGCCGACGGCGACCGTCGACAGCAGCTTCACCGTGTCGTCGTGCCCGGCCGGGCAGGCGGCGGGGTCGGAGGACTCCGCCATCGGGCGGCTCATCTCAAAGGTGTCGCCGCAGGTCCGGCAGCGGTACTCGTAGCGAGGCATGGGCACAGGTTAGCGGGCGCACCCCGCCGAAACGAGGGGTGTCGCCGCCGGTCACGCGGGCCGGCGGGGCAGTCCGGGGTGATCCGGCCGCTGTGCCGGGCGCGGTCCGCGGGGCCCCCTCGCCCGCGCCCGCCGCTCGCTCTCCGCCTGCTCGGGATGGCGGGCTCTCCAGTACGGGTTGTCGTGCGGCAGCGCCGAGCCGACCCGCCCGTACATCCCGAAGAACATCAGCAGCACGCCCACCAGGAAGCTGAACAGCACGTTCTGGATGCGGAACGCCAGGAAGTTGTAGCCGCTGTCGAGCAGCGCCAGATTCACGAACCCGCTGAGGATGAAGACGACACCGGTGACCATGTTGATGGTCGAGGCGATGTTGCCGCCCCACACCATGCCGCCGAACAGCAGCAGCCCGAAACAGATCGACAGCACGCTGAGCGTGCCGTTGGTGTTCAGCCCGGCGACCGTGTCGCCCCGGGTGTCGAAGAAGCCGACCTTGTCGATGAGGCCGAGGATGCCGAAGGCGAGCAGGACGAGCCCCATCAGACCCGCGCCGACCCGGTAGAACTGGCTCAGCCGGTGGTCGACCGGCAGGTGCTCGTCCAGCCGGATGCGCCGCCTCGCCTTGGGCCGCAGTGCGTGCGTGGCCATGTCCGCCTCCTTCGCAGCCTGGCGGCGGCCCTACGTGTCCCAGCATCCGCCGGGGAGGCCGGACCCGCCACCGCGTGCGGCCCGTACGGCTCGGCCGGCCGTCCCGATGCCCGGGCTACGCCCCGGTGCCCGGGTCACGCCCCGGCGCCCCGCTCCTCCCGTATCCGCGCGACCACACGCCCCGCGGCCTCCCGCACGGCCTCGGTCTCCGTCAGGAAGTGCCAGTAGTCGGGATGGTGACCGTCCAGCGCGGTGACGGCCCGGTCCAGACGGGCCACCGCGTCGTCGAGCGGGCGGGCGTGCCGCGGGTCGGGGGTGCTGCGGCCCGCCATGGCGAGCCGCTGGGCGTCACGGATCACGAAGCGGGTGCGGTCGACCTCGTGGTGGGGGTCCTTGGCGACGGCGTTCAGCCGGTTCAGCCGGTCACCGGCCGCGGAGACGGCCTCGTCCGTGTTGTTCAGCAGCGCCCGGACCGTCGACAGCAGTGAGGTGGCGTCGGGCCAGCGCTGCTCGTCGCGGGCCGTCCGCGCCTCGCGCAGCTTCAGCTCGGCCTGCCGTACGTTCTCCGCGGCGGCCTCGGGCACGTGCTGGAGGTCCTGCCAGCAGGGGGCCGTGAACCGGCGGCGCAGCTCGCTCAGCACCGGCTCCACCTGCCCGGACCGCGTGGTCAGCGCCTGCGCGCGGGTGCGCAGGGAGACCAGCCGGTGGTCGATCTCGGCGGCCCGCTCCGGCAGCCGCTCCGCCTCGGCGCGCACGCCCTCGGCGTCCCGGGCGACCCGCTCGGCACGCTCCAGGGTCTGCGGGACGCCGTGCTGCCCGGCCCCCTGGTTCAGCTTGGTCAGCTCGGGCGCGAGGGCGGCGAGCCGCCCGGCGAGGTCGTCGGCCCGCAGCCCGGCCGCGCGGACGCCGTCGAGGGCGTTCGACGCGGCGAGGAGGGACTGCCGGGCGCGCTCGACGGCGGGCGCAAGGCGGGCCAGCTGGGTCTCGGCCTTGCCGAGCAGCGGGGCGAGCCCCTGCTCGAACCGGTCCAGCTCCCGCTTGACGTCGACCAGCTCGTCCTTCGCCCGCGTCAGCTGCGTACGGGCGCTCGCGGCGGCCGACGCCTCCAGGTCGTCGCGGTCGAGGTCGTGGGCGTCGACGGCGGCGATGTACTGGCCGCTGGCCTCGTCGATACGGCGGCCCAGTGACTCGAACCCGGCGACGGCGCGGCGGGCGGCGGGCGTGTCGTCGACGGCCCTGATGGTCTCGATGGAGATCCGCAGATCGCGCTGGGCCGTGTCCAGCTCGTAGAACGCGGCGGCGGCCGCGTCCTTCGCGGCCTGCGCCTCGGCCCGCTGGCTCTCCGAACGCCCGCCGAACCACCGCCTGGTACCGCCACCGGCGAACGCCGCGGGCAGCGCGGCGGCGACGACCAGTGGCAGAGCCATGAGCGTCAGCGCGTCGAGGAGGGGCCGGGGGCGCCGCGGACCCCTGTACGGCGAAAACGGCCGCGAAGGTGTCGCCGTCACATCCCTCTCCCGTGGTGTCATCCGCCCTGCCGGTGTCATTCTCCCACCGGTTAAGGACGAACACACGGGCCGGTTAGTTCGCGTTCCGCGCGGTGACTTGCCGGTACGTGGTCACCCGGCCGCCCGCACGGTGACGCTTCTTGTCCTGGCTGTGGGCGGACACCCGGTACACCGTGCCCGCGGGGCGCGGCAGCGCGACGGTCACGGATCCGGGTTTGCGGGCCACGTCCCTTGGCAATGTAGGCTGTCGACTCGTCCCGGGCGCGTAGCTCAGCGGTAGAGCGCCGCCCTTACAAGGCGGATGTCGGCGGTTCGAAACCGTCCGCGCCCACCGGGAAAAGGCCCGCAGCCGATCACGGCTGGGGGGCCTTTGCCATGCGATGAAGAGCACGAAGGCCAGGGATCGAGGTTGCGGGACCCGGTCCGAGGCGCGTCGACGAGGGTGACCTGAGGAAGCGGGGGAGGGCCACTGGTGGAGTGCCGGGGGTCGAGGGTTGGATCCCGGCGCCGAAGTACCGGTCGGGCAGCGTCGGGCTCAATCGTGTGACCGACTGCGAAGATCCGCGGACAGCGCCGCGTAGATGTACTCGCTGCCCCAGCGATCCCCATCGAGGTCGTTCTCGACCAGGTGGGCCTCCCGGCGCATCCCGAGACGCTCACAGACCCGCACAGACCCGGTGTTCTCCACATCCAGCCGTGCGTAGAGCCGGTGCACACCGAGCGTGCCGAAGGCGAAGCCGGCCAGCGCCGCGGCAGCCTCGGTCGCGTAGCCGTGTCCCTCGTGACCCGGGTGGAGAGTCCAGCCGATCTCGGCCTGGGCGGCCCGGACATCGGCCAGGGTGAGGCTCACCTCTCCAAGGACGCCGGGCTCGTCGCGTCGGCAGACAGCGAGCGCCAGCCTGTCCCCGTCGGCCCTCCAGGCCGTCTGCGCCGCACGCTCGGCGGCAACCTGCTCGCTGCGCTCACGGGTGTGCGCCGGACGGTACAAGTAGCGCGCCACGCTCGGCAGGCTCTGGTAGGCGTACAGATCGTCGGCGTCGCCGGGAGTGAACAGACGCAGCGACAACCGGGACGTGGTCAACGGCAGCAGCGAGGTGATGTCCAAGCGGACCTCCGGGACGCGGATGTGGATCGAATTGCGGACGGATTGTCGCATCACGACTGCTCCGCAGCCACGTCTTTTCAAGAGCAGCGGTCGGCAGCCGCACTTCACCACGAGGCGTGGCCTCCCAGTTGTTCAGTCGGAGCGGTTCCCGTCGGCGGCGATGGCTTCGAGAGCGGAACGTGACCCCGCGCATCGCCCGCAAGGGCACCGAATCATCGAAGCGGCTCGGTCATCACCGCTCGGTGGTGGAGAGAGCTGTGTCCTGGCTGGCCGGCTGCGACGCCTGCACCGCCGCTGCGAGCGCAAGCCCGAGCACTTCCTGGGTTTCGTCGGCGTTGCAGCAGCCCTCATCAGTCATAGCCGCCCAGCATGCTGAGGTGCGAGCTCAGCCAGCCGACGGAGTCAGAGGGTCCGGTCGGGAAAACGCCTCGGACAACGGAAGCCCGTCCCTTGTGGCGACGATCCGACGCACCCGTAGTTCGGCTCTTGTCCGCGGGCGGTACTTGGGCTCCTTGCCACACCCGCAGACCGGTCGCCCCTCGTAGCGCAGCCCTTCCCCCAACACCGCAGCCACCACAGACCACCCGCGGACATCACGCCTGGGCGGAGGGGCGAAGTCGTGACCAGCACAAATGAGGGGTCGAGCACAGTTCGGGCACAGGTGCTCCCGCTGCGGATAGGCATGCTGCTTGAAGCTGACACGGCACGAGACGCACGCGTAGTGCAGCTTGTAGTAGGTCATGGCGTAGAAGCACACCGCGTCACCGTACCGAGCAGCCCTTCAGGCAGACCACCACTTTCGAGCAGCCAACGGTCCGCTATCAGAAACGTGCATGAGCCCGGAACGTGCTACAGCCGTGCCGCATTGTGCGGTCAGCGACGGTCAACGGGAACTCGTAGCAGCCGAGAAGCACCGTGTACCTGGCACCAGGTCCAGGACATGAGTAGGGCCCAGGTCGGCCGGTATGCATCCGGCGACCGGGGCTTTGCGCATTGTCTGTCTTGTGCTGCAGATGGTCGGCCTGGCGAAAAGGAAGGGGCTCATGTGCACATGTAGGGACCCGGCCGGATGGAAGGCAGGCGAGCGGCGGACTCAGGTCTGCGCCTCGACGATGAGCGTGCCGATGTGGTCGGCCGTCGGAGCCTCCACCACCTGGGCCTCCGCGGTGGCGAACCCGGCCCGGATCAGAAACCGCTCCCACACCGCGGGCCTGTAGCTGTAGCGGTAGGTGAACTGCGCCCTCCCGGCGAAGCCGCCCTTGTACATACCCTGCGGCCCGTAGGCCCCCGGGATCGCAGGCGGCTGAGAGAACACGAACCGCCCGCCTGGGGTCAGGCGGCCACGGACGAGGGAGAACAGGCGAGACGGGTCGGTGAACCAGGCCGCGCCGAAGATCGAGTACACCGCGTCGTACTGGCTCTGGTCGGTGGCCAGCCAGGCGAGGACTTCGGCCTGTTCGAAGCGGATGCCGAGCGGTGCCCACCGCTCGGTGGCGAGTTGCACCATCCGCGGCGACAGGTCCACGCCGACGGTCGTGACACCCTGCTGTGCGAGGTGGGCGAGGGCGCGACCGGTGCCGCAGCCGATCTCCAGCACGGACTCGCAGGTGCCGAGGAGTTCGGGGCCCGGCCCGTGTCCGGTGTACTGCGTCCAGCAGAACGAAGGCTCGGCCTCGGTGTCGAACGCGCTCTCGGCGTAGGTGTCCCAGAGTGCGGTCTCGGCCGGGATGTCGTGGGGTACGGGCACTGCGAATCCTTCGGTCGGTGGTGCGCGGGAGCCCTTGCCCTCGAACGGTGAGGGCAGGGGCGACTGTAGTGGGATCAGTGGCTGTCCGGGACCTTGTTGTCACAGGGGGAGCAGTTCGCGCCGTCGATGGTCCACAGCTCCTCGTCGATGGACCAGCCCTGGGACGTGAGGAAGTCGGAGGTCCGTAGGCACAGGCCGTCGTTGCGGCGCTCGATGAACGGAGCGTGGTGCTTGAATCGGCCGCCGTTGTAGAGGCGGCAGATCCCCCACCAGACGGGGGTGTCGAGGATGAGCTGGTGGACGCCGATGTCCACGAGCGTGCCGACACCGAGGTGGACGTCCGGGTTCTCGATGGAAGCGAGGGTGTACATGACTGCGTTGCCGAGGACGCGTTCGGCCATGTTCCGGACCATGGTGTGGTCGCGCAGGAGCAGGGCGACCTCGCGCTCCCAGATGCTCATGCCGCCGTCGAAGACGTTGATCGTCAGCTCGGTGATGTGCGGGGCGACGGCATTGAGGAGTGTTTGCGGGTCCCGGGTGTGGGTGCTGGTGGATGGTGCTAACGCGACGGTCACGGTGTCCTCCTGATGTGGGCGGCCGTCTCCGGGCGGAAGCGGCCGGGGCCCGGCCGTCCCGGCTCCGGGAGCGTGGGACGAGCGGGAGTCTCTTGGAGAGGCGAGAGGTGAGAGGCGCACAGGCTCGAAGCCCGAGAGGGCGGGCAGACGTGCCCTTGGACGTTCAAGTCGTGGATGTCCAAGCGGAGGAGAGCTCAGGCACGTGGGGACAACGGGGCGTTCAGCGGCCACGGGTCGCGGTCCTCTGTCAGTTGGTGGACGCCGGCAGCGATCAGCCGGGCCACCGCAAGAGGGCCACACAGCGCGGCAGGAGCCGTCGGGGGGACCGACCAGTACGAGGCGGCGCCGATCGTGTACTGCACAAAATCCAGGCGCGGTACGCCCAAGTAGGCGCCGCGGCCGAGACAGTCCACGTCGTGAACCCGCCAGTCGTCCGTTGCCTGGTGCCAGGTGCGGGGCACGGCTGCCGGTACGAGGGCGTAGTAGCGGGGGCCATGAGCGTCGCAGATGACCGGGCCGCCTTCGAGAGTCTCGTCGAGGACGGCGTCGATGTCCTCCGGGTCCGTGCCGCCTGCCAGGGCCTGCACCAGGCGGCCGGGGATGCGCACGGCGGAGAACGTTCCGCCGAGGGGCAGAAGCGCGATGCCGTGCACCGCCCACTCGTGGCGGGCCTGGCCTGCAGTGCGGTGGGCGGACAGCAGCCAGTGTTCGATGGCCAGTCGGTGTGAGGCGACGGCGTGCATGCCTACGCCGGCCATCGACTCGGCAGACTGTAAGGCGCGCCTGCTGATGTTGGTCATGCGACCTCCACGGTCACGGTGCTCCTTGTCACACGTGGACCGTACGAGGAGTCCGGCAGCGGCAGGGGCACAGTTTGTGCCCCCTCGCTCACGCGGCCGGCAGACCGAGCCTGACCGCCAGCGCCGAGGCGCGACGCCGGCGGGCGGGGCTCTTGGCCTCGGTCTCCTCCAGCACGATGCTCTTCGCGTAGCCGTTGTACTTGATGGTCTCCGGGGCGGCCTCGTGTGCCTGAGCGAGCGTGGCCAGGGCGACATCCGGTTGCCCGTCGAGCTGGTAGCCACGAGCTTCCTCGATACGGTGCCGAGCGCGGCGTGGCCGGGAACGGATCACGACGGCGTCCGCGGCGGCCGCCTGCCGTACCGACTCCCCTCCGGCGTGCAGCTCGACCGCGACGGTCACCGCGTGGGCGCCCATGATGGCGCGCGAGAACGACGTCACCGGGTGGAAGTAGTCCTCGGGCAGACGGTCGGCCATGGCGCGAGCCTGATCCCAGTACCTCCAGGCGGTACCGGATTCCCCGCGGCGAGCTGCGGTGTATCCGGCCTCGAACGTCAATGCCCCGGTGATGGCGAGGACGTCGTCGCCGGCGTCAGGGAGAAGAGGCTCCAGGTAACGGAGCGTCTCGAGGCTCACGGCGTCGGCTGCGTCGTGATGGTTCGGGCCCGCGTCTCGGTGTGCCTGCGCCGCGAGCCACGCGGCGATGCCCAGGGCGTGCGGGTCCTCGGACTCCTGCGCGGCGACGAGGCCGCGTTCGACGACGCGCCACAGGAGTGCGGCGTCGGGCTGGTAGGCGATGAAGAACTGCGACAGGGAGTACACCTCGGCGAGGCGGGCCTGTGCCGCCCGCCGGGTGGCCGCGAGGTCGGCTTGCCGTACCGCGAGCTGTGCGTCGCGGATGAGGCCGGGCAGCAGGGCGCCGATCACCTCACGGTGGTTCGGTGCCGAGTGGCGGGCCGACCAGGCTCGGGCGAGCCGGGCTGCGAGGTGTTCGGCTGGGGGCGCCTCACGGCTCGCGCCCAGAGGGAAGGCGTCGACGGCGGCCTTGACCGCGGCGAGCCGGGGGTGGCCGGGGCCGGTGAACAAGGGGAGGTGCGTGGTCTGGTCTCCGGTGAGGTCGGAGAGGTCCCGGACGCGGAGCAACTCGGCGACACGCAGGATGACTTCGAGACGAGGCGTCCGCAGGCGGCCGGTTTCGACGCCCTTGACCCATGACCCGGAGCGGCCGAGGAGCCCGCCGAGTTGGTCGCGGGTCATGCCGTGTCGGGTGCGGAGAATCTGCATTCTCTGGCCGAACACCATCGGGTCGGCGTACGGGTCCGGGGTAGCGTCGATTGGCACGGTCACGCCCCTCTCTGTACGGCTCGTCACTGACAGCGTATGGGGCGGGCCCAAGGTCCGGTGGCATGAGCCGAGCACCCGGCTGGCTCGGCTCCGTTCATCCCCTCGGCCGAATCACAACGCCGTTGCTCTTCCGGTCAGTCCGCTCCACGTGCCCCTTGCTGTCCCTATGGTGAGCCACGTATTACGAACCTGGGAGGGGGACAGTGCGTACGCCACAACCGCCGAAGCGACCGCCGCGTCCTGATGAAGTGCTTGCCTTCCACAACGGTGACACTCTGGAAAGCATCCCGGTCATCGCTGAAGCCCCCCGCTCGCGCTTCCCTTGGAAGGTGACGACAACCGGGGGAGCCTTCGCGGTCATTCTAGGGATTTGCGTAGCTATGCTCCTGCGGCATCCGGCGGGGGGCGGGCACTCTGTCGATGCCGCAACCCCTCATCCGGCGACGCACAGCGCATCACGTGCCAACGGAGTGAAGGATGCTGTGCCTTCCCCATCGCCGACGGCATCTCTCTCGAAGGCCACAAACGTGCCGCCCTCGGCGAGCAAGGCACCGCCATGCGTTCACGTGACGTTCAAGTTCGCCGACGGCGAGGCAAGCTGCGAATCGAAGAGGGACATCTGCAGCCCGGGGGCATCCTGGTACGTGACTGACATCGAGGCGCTCTGTGGTGGGCCCACTCCTCTCCAAGCCATCCACGTCATCGCGGAGCCGGCTACCGGCGGAGATCCCGGGTCCAACTACTGCCTCGCCTGGACCGGTAGCAGTGACGGAGCCGGAAGGGACGCCACCCTGCTCATGAACGCACCGGGATATCAGTGCGGAGCTGACCTGGTCGGCGCAGACGGACAAGCGATCCAACCGGACGGTACATCAATCTTCTCCGACAGTCCTCCAGAGTGCGCGCAGTCCTACCCGGACACCCGTATGACCTACCCGGCCGTTTTGGATTTTCCGAACGATGGCGGAACGCAACCGCCACAGTACGTTTGCGTTGTGGCGAACGCCGGAGCCTGAACCGCACCCGCCCGGAGAGGCAAGCGACCAGGCGAGCCCCGTGTGACTTTCCTGCCCGATCGGACGGGAAACCAAGGGAGCACGGTTGTAATGGGAGGTGAGAGCGGCGGGAATCCCTGACCTATTTCACTGGTCAGAGGCTTTCTTGTGGGCAGTTCGAGACCGTCCGCGCCCGCCAGTCTCAGGACACGACAAGGCCCAGGTCAGCCGGTGTGCATCCGGATGCCTCGGCGTTGGTCCTTTTCAGCCGCTGGGCGGATCTGTGCCACATACGTGCCAGACAGTCCGCGTGGAGTCCACTTCGCCTTCCCGGCCGCCTCAGCTCTTGAAGGTGCCTACAGCCCGGAGTCACGATCCCGCAGGGCGCTGATGCTGCCACTGGCGTCAATGAAATGCTGATAGGCGTGAGCCTGCCGACGCGCGTCACGAAAGGCTCTCGTAGCCGTCGCTTCGATCTGCTGCCCGTCCGGACCCGGAATCATCCGGCGTCGCTCACGGCGTACCAGCACGACTATCGCGGCCGCCGCAATGGACGCAGGTGCTAACGCAGTAAGCACCAGGTAGACCATCTCATCCCCCGTTCGTCTCAGACCGTGCTGCGCGATTTGGCGCCTCGGCACTGATCACCAGGGGCTGCCAGGAAGCGTACCCATCGGCCGTCACAGCCGAACAGGCCAGTCCCGCCCGCTACTTGCATCGTCTGGTCTCCGGTGGGACGAGCGGCCGGGCAAGCACCGCAGTGCAGCGGCGAGATGCATCAATCCCGACCACCGGCATGGTGCGGAGGCCTCGGCCTGCTGTCGGCCGCGTGTCTACGGTTCCCGGCTGAGGCTGTCGGCCCCGTAGCCCTCCCAATCGACGGTCATGGTGTCCTTTGCCAGCCCGTAGACACGTCCGACGGTCCTGTCTGTGTAGCCGTCTTCGCAGGTGAGCCTGATGACGTGCATTCCGTCCTCCTTGGCCACCTTGCCGCGGCAGAAGTGCATTCCCCTCAGTTCGACCTGCTCGTCCTTCTTGATGACGAGCACGAGCAGAGTGTCGGGGTTACGCAAGGAGGCGGACGTGTTGCCCCATATCCCGGTGAGCCTCGCATCGACCTCGTCACCGGTGGTCTCGGTGCCGGCCTCGGCGGGACGCGCCGTCGGCGACGACGGAGTCGACGGGGGCTTCGCCTCCTCGGCGGCCGAGGTTCCGCACCCCGACAAGGCGATGATCGCCGCCACGATTCCGACGGCCTGGTGGATCCGCTTGCTCACGTCGCCCCTTCGAAGGACCAGCTCCGCGGCCCATGCCGGGGTGATTCACGCTGGTCAGCGCGCGGGGAGAGTATCAGCACACCGGTGTGTCCCTTCGTGCGGTCAAGCGCGGGCCGGTGCGGGGTGTCGGAGGTCGGGGCCCGGCCTTCTCCTGTGGTCCCCCCTGCGCGGGCGGCACGGTGGGCTGTACGGGCCGTCAGATGTAGCTCCAGCGCCACGCGTTCGAACGGTACGCGCACTTGACCCGGGAGCCGCTCGCGGTGGTGGTGACGGCGCCGTGGTCGCTGTTGCGGCAGAACTGGCCCGCCGAGTAGCAGTTGCCCGAGCTGGAGACGATCGTGCACGTGCCGGTGCTGTCCTGGCCGCTGGTGCCGCTGTCGGCCGCCTTGGCCTTGGCGGTCCTGGTCACGGTGACGGTGGGAACAGGCTTGGCCTTGGCCTTGACGGTTTCGGTCTCGGTGACCGTCGGGGCGGGTTCGGGCGTGGCCGTGAGCGTCGCGGTGACGGTCGTCGCGGGCTTGGCCTTGGCCTCGACGGGCTGCTGACCGTCGTCCCCGCTGGAGCCTATGAGCGCGCCCGTGACGAGCAGGGCCGTGCCGCCGATCCAGACGAGGACGCGCTTGTGGAGTGGGCGCGTGTCGGGCGGGCGGGGCGACGGCGGTAGCGGAGCGGTGTACGGGTTGGTCACTTCGTCCCCCAGGGCGTTCGAGTGAAGTGACCGTAGGGCCCAGGAGGGTGAGATGTGAAGGAGGAGTGAGGGAGATGATGATTTCGTGACCCTCGTCAGGTCGATGCGGCGGCTGCGGGGACCCGCCTACGCCGAGGTCGCGGGTGGCGCGGGAGGCGCTCGACGCGGAACTCGGCGGGCGGGGGCACGGACGCGGCAGCGCGCCCGTCGGGACGGTCCCGGACGAACGGTGACGAGGGCGCCCGCTTCCCGTCGGGGGGAAGGGCGGCGGTTGTGTCGTGCTGCGGCTCGGCGCGTCAGGAAGCCGCGGGGCGGCTGAGGGGGAGGGAGCGGTCTTCGGTCAGGACGCGGTAGCCGGCGCTCGTGTACAGGTTCATCGCCACCTCGTTGCCGCCCCACACCGTGAACATCAGCGCCGAGTCGCCGGCCGCGAGCGTGGTCCGCTCGCCCACCGCCATCGCGGCCCGGCCGTAGCCCCTGCCGCGGTGCTTCTCGTCGACGTGCAGCGAGTAGCCGTAGCTGGTCCCCGGCAGGTACCCGTGCTTCAGCCAGCCGGTGCCGATCGGCTCGCCCTCCGCCTCCAGGACGAGGAACGAGTTGCCGGGCGTCGACAGGCCCTCGGGAAGCAGCCCGGCGAAGTCGCGGTCGGACTTGCGGACGGCGTCCTCCGGGCTCAGGGCTCCGGACCGGACGATGCCGCTGACGTAGCCGGCCTTCTCGGAGCTGAGCCACTGCGGATACTCGGCCGGTGTCATCGGCCGTGCGGTGACGCCGTCGAGCGGTTCCGGCGGGGCGGCGATGTGCCGGGTCCTGAGCTGGCCCCGGACGCCGTAGGCGTCGAACAGCCCGCCCGCGGGCTCGGTGAGCCGTACGTCCAGCCGGTGTGCCCCGCGCTCCGCGCACCAAGCCTCCGCCCAGTCCCGCGCGGCCCGCTCGTGCCCCCGGCCGGCGTGAGGCGGGTCGACGTGGAGGTCGCCGATGCGGCCCGCGGGTGTGCCGTGGTCGTCGGCCACCACCACCGCGACGTGCCCCACCGGGGTCCCCGCGTCCGTGATCTCGGCGACGGTCCAGTCCCCGATGCCCGCGCATACCTTCCCGAGCATGCTCTCCGCGGCGGCCGTGCCGAGCCCGGCCGCCGTGTACGCGGCGAGCAGCCGCCGCTCGAAGTCCTGCTGCCATGCGGTGCGGTCGCGGAGAATCCCGAAATCTGTCACCCGGTCACACTAGCCACGTTGTCATGAACCTGAGTCGGAGTCCTCGGGACCTCCGTGCCCGCCGTGGTGCTTCAGGCTCATGCGGGCGTCCACCTGGTCCGGGGCCGTGATCTCGGACCAGAAGCGGTGGCAGGTGACGAAGACGGCGAGTTCCCGTTCCCGGCGGCGCAGCTTCTCGACCTCGGCCTGCTCGTCCGGGGTCCAGCCGGGGGAGGCGGGGCGTTCCACCTTGCGCCAGCCGTTGTCGTCGCTGAAGCCGTCCAGGGGTTCCACCGACCAGGGGAGTCGCTTCAGGAGGGCGAGCAGCTCGGCCCGGACCTGATGCAACTCCTCCTGACCGGACAGGAGGTCACTCGGGAAGTCATAGGTCTCAGCCACGCGGCAATGGTACGCCTGTTCGATTTTGCGATGCGACAGGCTTCCCGGAATCCGCCGCTCCGGAGCGCCGGGTCACTCCGTCGCCGGAGCCGTGGAAGGCAGCCGCAGGGCCACCAGGGCCACGTCGTCGTCCCCGTCGACGCTCAGCATCTCGGCGAGCAGTTCGTCGCAGAAGGCCTCCAGCTCCAGCCGGTGTGCGGCCGTCGCGTGCCGGCGCAGCCGCTCCAGGCCCGTGGTGAGGTCCTCATGGCGTCGTTCCACGAGTCCGTCCGTGTACAGCAGCAGGGTGGAGCCGGCGGGAAGCGGTTCGGCGGCGGTGGTGTGGTGGGGGGCGGGCATGAGCCCGAGCAGCGGACCTCCGGCCCCGGTCAGGAAGCGCGCGGTGCCGTCCGCCTCGACGAGCAGCGGCGGGGGATGCCCGGCCACGGAGTAGCGGAGCTGGAAGCCCGGGGGCGGTGCGGCCTCCACCCGGGCCAGTACGCAGGTGGCGGTGCACTCGGTGTAGAGGGTCTGCACGGCGACGTCGAGGCGGCGCAGGATCTCGCCGGTGGGTTCCTGGCGGTCGAGGGCGAGTCCGCGGAGCATGTTGCGCAGCTGGCTCATGGTGACCGCCGCGGGCAGATCGTGTCCGGCGACGTCTCCGATGGCCAGGGCGAGGGCACCGTCACGCAGCAGGAAGGAGTCGTACCAGTCGCCGCCGACCTCGGCCGCGGCGGTACTGGGCCGGTAGCGTACGGCGATGCCGAGACCGGGCACGTCCGGCGGGTCGGTGAGGAGACTGCGCTGGAGGGCGAGCGCCACCTGCCGGGTGCGCTGGAACTCCAGGGCGTTGCTGAGCGGAGCGTGAGCCCGCTCCAGGAGCGCCGCCAGCAGGTCGATCTCGGCCTGGCCCAGAGGCGGGCGGTTGCCGCTGACGGAGACGGTGACCACGGCGGTCGTGGTCCCGTCGACGACGACGGGCAGCAGGACCACGCTGTTGGCTCCGGTGGCGAGCCACGGCTCCTCCCCCGGGGGCGCGAGTTCGGGCGGGGGCGATCCGGGCGGGAAGACGGCGTGGACGGGGCGGCGCTGGTCGGCGGCGCGGGCGAGGGGACTGTGGGGGCTCAGGTGCGCCTCGTGGTGCGGAGGCAGACCGGGCAGGCCCTCACGGGTGGCCGCGGCGACGCGTTCCGCGGTCAGCCGGGTGCCGGGAGAGCGGCCCAGCGCCTGCGGCAGCACGTAGATGGTGCAGCTGTCGGCGAGGTCGGGCACGATCACGCCGGTGAGTGCGGTGAGCATCTCGTCCAGCCGTACGGTGTCGGAGGTGGCCTCGACGGCGCGGGCCAGCAGTTCCTCGCGGCGGGCCTCCTGCCACTCGTTCTCGATGTCCCTGCAGGTGCCCACCCACTCGATCACCGTGTCCCCGTCGCGGACCGGAGCGGCCTGGACGGCGAAGTGCCGGTAGCGGCCGTCTGCCAGTCGCAGCCGATAGGTGTGGGTGAACAGGGGAGCGACCTCGTCCAGCGCCTGCTTCCACCGGGTGGTGATGCACGCGCGGTCGTCGGGATGGACGGCGTCGATCCACCCGTCGCCGCGGAACTCCTCCCAGCTCTGTCCGGTCACCCGCTCCCAGCCGGAACTGGGCTCGATGACGCCGCCCTCCGCCGCGGTCACCCACACCATCTGTGATCCGGCGCTCACCAGGCTGCGGTAGCGCAGCAGGGTCCGGCGGCGCTCCTCGGCCAGGACACGGATCCGGTCCGCCGCGGTCACCTGCGCGGTGACCTCGACGACGATTCCCAGCACTCCGTGGCCGCCGTCGCTCATCGTGGCGCGGGAGATGCTGAAGGAGAAGTAGCGGGTCTCCCCCTCCGTACCCCCGGGGTAGACCATGTCGAGGGGGACCGCCGTGAGCACTTCGGGCAGACCGGTCGTCAGCACCCGGTCGAAGATGTCGAAGTAGCCGGTCTGCGCGAGGTCGGGGAAGGCGGCGCGGACGGGCTGGCCCAGCGGCCGGTCCCCGAAGGTCTCCCGGTAGACCGCGTTGGTGTACGCGAGCCGGTGGTCGGCGCCCCGGGTGATCACCACGGCGACCGGAGCCGGATCGAAGACGGCGAGTCCCACCATGCCTGTCAGCCGCCGTCCGTCATCGCTGATCCACGCCTCTCCGGCGGCCCGGGCTGCTTACGCCCCTTTCCTTCATATTGGACCCCGATGTCGGCCCGGGGCGCGAGTCGGCGCCGCGCCACCGGTACCACCCCCTCCGGGCGGGCCGGGCGGGCCGGGCGGTCCCGGGTGACTTGGTCGGTTCAGGCGCCCGGACCGGCCTGACCGCCCTGACCCGGCGCGGTCGGCTCGGGTCGCCCGTCCGCGCCGGGTCGCCCGTCCGTCCAGGTTGTCCGCCCCTCCCGCCCCTCCCGTCCGCCCGTCCGTCCGTCCAGGTTGTTCAGCCCAGGCTGTGCAGGTGGAACTGGACAGTCTGGACTGAGGGTTTTACGGTGGGCGGCATGGAAGAGACGGGCGCGGCCGACGAGGCGGTCTCCGGGTCCGCCGCTCGGGCGGCGCGGGACCTGCGTGTGGTGTTCAGCCGGCTGCGGCGGCGGCTCAGGGGTGTCGCCGAGACGCGGGACCTCTCGCCGTCCCAGGTGTCCGCGCTGACCCTGCTGAACAAGAGCGGGGCCGCCACGGCCAGCGGCCTCGCGGCCGCCGAGGGCGTCCGTCCGCAGTCGATGGCCGCCACGCTCGCCGCGCTGGACCAGCACGGCCTGATCGAACGCAACCCCGACCCGGGCGACGGCAGGCGCCAGCTGATCACCCTGACCGACGCCGGCCGCGAGCGGGCCGAGGGGAACCGGCAGGCCCGCGAGGAATGGCTCGCGCGGGCGCTGCAGGACCGCTGCACGGAGGCCGAGCGGCAGACCCTCATCGAGGCACTGGCCCTGGTGGAACGGCTGACCGGGCCGTGAGACCCGCGCTCCGCACCGGGCGGTCCCGCCCGCGCCCGGCGGACGCCTTCGACCGGCGCCTGATCACCCCGATGATCCTCGGTTCCGGTACTGAACCCGGGCTGCTGCTGGTGCACTCCGGCAGCGCGATCTGGCTGCCGGCCGCTGTCGGAACCATGGTCGGTGTGCCCCAGGGACTCATCGGCCTGGCCAATCAGAGCGCCCTCTACCGGCAGGCCGACGCCGCCCGCATGGGCTCCGCCGCGGGTCTGCTGCGCACCTTCACGTACATGGGCGCCATGGCCGCCTCCGCCGCCGACGCGGCCTTCTTCGCCCATGGCGCCCACACCCCGGGCCTGCACCACCTGGCCCTGTTCATGCTCGCCGGAGCGGTACTGCTCCTGACGGCGACCCTGCTGGACCGCTCCCTGCGGAACCTCACCCCCCGAAAGGCCTGATCCGATGGCTCTCACCACCCTCGACCCCCGTACCGCGCTCGTCGTGATCGACCTGCAGAACGGCATCGTCGGCGCGCCCACCGCACCCCACCCGGCCTCCGACGTGGTCGCCCGCACGGTCGAGCTCGCCGACGCCTTCCGCGGCCACGGCCTCCCGGTCGTCCTCGTCCGGGTCAGTTTCGCCGCCGACGGAGCGGACGCCGTGCCCGGCCGTACCGAGGCCGCGGGCCGTGCCGGTACCCGGCCCGAGGGCTGGGACCAGGTCGTCGCCGAACTCGCCGGCCACCCGGAGGACGTCACCGTCACCAAGCGCAACTGGGGCGCCTTCCACGGCACCGGCCTCGACGTGCAGCTCCGCCGGCGCGGCGTCACGCAGATCGTGCTGACCGGGATCGCCACCAGCATCGGCGTCGAGTCCACCGCCCGCGCCGCGCACGAGCACGGCTACCACGTCACCCTCGCCACCGACGCCATGTCCGACCTCGACGCCGAGGCCCACCGCAACAGCCTCGAACGGATCTTCCCGCGCCTCGGCGAGAGCGGCACCACGGCCGAGGTCCTCGAAACGCTGGCCAAGACCCGGGACTGACCCGTGACGCACCGACCCGTGACGTACTGACCCGTGACGTACTGACCCGTGACGTACTGACCCGTGACGCACTGACCGGCGCCCGGGCCTGCCGCGACGGCCGCCCTCGCGCGAGACTGGACGCATGTGCCGAAGCATCAAGACCCTGCGGCCGCCCGTCCTTCCCGAGGAGGCCACCGAGGAGGAGATCCGCGCGGCCGCCCTGCAGTACGTGCGGAAGGTGTCCGGGTTCCGGGCGCCCGCCGCGCACAACCGGGAGGTGTTCGAGCGGGCCGTCGACGTGATCGCGGAGGCGACGGCGGAACTGCTCGGCAACCTGGAGGTGCGGGGAGCCGCGCAGCGGGCGGCGGGCTAGAGCGCGGCGGGCGGCCGGTTACAGCGCGGTGGGCGGAGAGGACGGCTCGGGTCTCGTCGGGCGGCGCACCAGGAAGGCCGCTCCCGCACCCGCCGCGAAGAGGGCGAGGAAGGAGACGCCCGTGGCCAGCCAGGTCGCGCCCAGCCACTGCCCGCCGAAATAGCCGAGGGCAACGCTGTACGCGGCCCAGGCGAGGCCCGCCAGCATCGACCAGGGCAGGAACTCCCGTACGCGGCGGTGCGCCGCCCCGGCGCCGAGGGAGACGACCGAGCGGCCTGCGGGCGCGAAGCGCGCGATGACGACCAGCGCGCCGCCGCCGCGTGCCAGAGCCGCGCCGAGACGTTCCTGCGCGCTGGTCAGGCGGCGGGAACGGGCGATGGCCCGGTCGAGACGCTCCCCGCCGCGCCAGGCCAGGCGGTACGCGACCATGTCGCCGAGCACCGACGCCGTGGCCGCCGAGAGCGTGAGCGCGAGGATGTCCGGTACCTCGCGCGGCACGGCGCCGGTGGCCGAGCCCGCGGCGGCCGCGGTCGCCGCCGTGATGACCAGGACCCCGCTCGGCAGTACCGGCAGGAACACGTCGAGCAGGACCGACACCGCCACCGCGGCATAGATCCATGGGCTGCCGATCAGCGGCCCCACACTCTCAAGCACCGAAACTCCCCTGCTGCTCCCCCGTAGGCGCGACCACGCCGCGGCGAGGCGGGGAGCGGCAGGGCGGCCTGTGACAGCCATACAGCGTACGCCGCACCTGTGACAGAGAGATCCATGGGGGGTTCCCGTGTCCGACACGTAATGTTCACCGGATGCACCGGATGCACCGGATGCACCGGAACGTGACGGGGCGTCCCTTCCGGCCGCGGACGGGCTCGTGACGCCGGGTCCGGAGCGCGGGTCCGGGACGCGGGTCCGTGACACCGGGTCCGGGACGGGACGCCGGGCCCTCGGGCCCGACGGGCCGTGCGCTCGGGCCCTCCGGCCGGTGCGGCGCCCTCGGGCCCTTCGGCCGCTCAGGCCGCGATCGGGCTCTGGTCCGTGGCGGGGCCGGCGCCGGCGGGGGCGGAGGCCGTGGCGGCGCGGCGGGTGAGCAGCCGGTCGAGGCCGAAGGCGCCCGAGCCGGTGAAGACCAGCAGGAGCATGGTCCAGCAGAACATCACCGACGGCTCGCCGCCGTTCTGGATCGGCCACAGCGCGTGGGACTGGTGCACGTCGAAGTAGGCGTACGCCATCGAGCCCGAGGAGACGAACGCGGCGGCGCGGGTACCGAGCCCCAGCAGCACCAGGGTGCCGCCGACGAGCTGGATCACGGCGGCGTACCACCCGGGCCAGGTGCCCGCGGGTATGGAGCCGCCGCCCATCGCGCCGCCGAGGACGCCGAAGAGCGAGGCGGCGCCGTGACAGGCGAAGAGCAGGCCGACGACCATGCGGAAGAGGCCGATGGCGTAGTGCTGGGCGCTGTCGAGGCGACCGGTCATGTGGGGACTCCTTCGGTCTGGCCGGCCTGGGGAGGGCCGGTCCGGGGGAGCGGAACCGAGTGGGGCCACCACGTTAGGTGAACCTAATAATTGCTTGCAAGTTCAACATTGCGCCATGGGTTCCGCTCGTTTTCGGGGCCCCGCCAGAGGTGCCGCCGCACGTGAGGGGCTTGAGTGGCCCCAGGGGCGCCTGGAACGGGGATCGAAAGCGTGACCGAAAGCGCCATGGCTGAATAAGCCCTCGCCCAAGGCGGCGCGGGTCACCTCGACTCCGTACTGGAGCGAGGTGAGCGGCGCGGGCGGGGGCCGCGGGGGGCGGACCCAGGAGGGGCCGGAGCGGGGCGCGGGAGGTGTCAGGGCGTCAGTACGGACTCGTGTTCCGTGGTGAGGCGGGTGCCGCCCTTCCCGCCCGGCCGGGCCTGTTCGAGCCGCAGCGAGGCCGAACGGCCGCGCACCGTCAGGGTCATCAGCTGGTTGCCGAACCAGGGACCGCCCTTTTTGCGCCAGCGGACGGCGGGGCGGCGCTCGCGGCCGTGCCGCCGGAGCCCCTGCTCGACGAGCCGCCCCAGACCGCTCCAGCCGAGCCGGAAGCTCAGCCTCATCGAGAGCGGGATGGAGTTGTGGACCGGGGAGCAGGTCAGCTGGAGCACCCGGGACGCGGGCTTTCGCGTGCCGGGCCAGGAGGGCTCGGCGATGTACGCGTGGTGCACGTCCCCGGAGAGCACGCACACCGTCGCCGGGGCCCGCTCGCCCGAACCGGCCTCGGCGATCAGCGCGGCGAGGTCGTCGAAGGACGCCGGGAACGCCGCCCAGTGCTCCAGGTCGGCCGCCCTGCGCAGCCACTCACCGAACCGCGCCCACCGGGGCCCGCGCACGCCCCGGCACAGCGCCGCGTCCCAGGCCTCGGTGCCGTGCACCAGGTGGGGGAGGAGCCAGGGCAGCGAGGTGCCGATCAGCAGATGGTCGTACGAGCCCGGTTCCTCCAGCATCTGCTCCCGCACCCACGTCGCCTCGCCCGGGTTCAGCATCGCCCGGTTCTGCTCGTCGAGGACGCGGGCCGCCCGGCTGTCGACCATCACGAGCCGTACGCGCCCGAAGTCGCGGCGGTAGCTCCAGCGGGCCGAGCCGTCCTCGTCGGCCCGGGCCGCGTACGCGCGCAGGGCGTCGGTGCCGTCCGGAGCCGCGCGGACGGCCGCGTACAGCGGGTCGGCGTCCAGCTGCTCCGGGGGCAGGTTCCCCAGGTGCTGGTGGACCCAGTACGACATCAGGCCGCTCACGATGCGCTCGCTCCACCAGGGCTTGGCGCGCATGTCGGCGACCCAGGAGGCGCTGGTGTTCCAGTCGTCGGTGACGTCGTGGTCGTCGAAGATCATGCAGCTGGGGACGGTGGACAGCAGCCAGCGCACCTCCGGGTCCAGCCACGATTCGTAGTAGAGGTGGGTGTACTCCTCGTAGTCCGTGACCTGGGCGCCCGGAGGCTGTGACAGGTCCCGTCGGGCGCCGAGCCACTCGCGCGTGGCGTCGGAGACCTCGTCCGCGTACACCTGGTCGCCGAGCAGGAGCAGCACGTCCGGCCGCACATCGGCCCGCTCGCCCTCGGCGCGTCCGGCGATCCTGGCCGCCAGGGTGTCCAGCGTGTCGGGGCCCACCGGGTCCTTCTCGTCCGCCGGGGGCGCGGCCCAGCGGCAGGAGCCGAAGGCCACCCGCACCACCTCGGCCGACTCCTCCGGCACGGTGATGACGGAGGGCGGGAAGGGGGAGTCGGGGAGCGGCCACACGGGCGCGCCGTCCAGCAGCACCTCGTACGCGGTGGGCGTGCCCGGGGTGAGTCCGGTGACCGGGACGAGCGCGTAGTGGTGCCCGGCGACCTGGAAGGTGGCCGCGCCCCCGCGGGCGTCCCCGGCGCAGCGCACCTCCACGGTGCAGGGCCGGCTCGTCTCGACCCAGATGGTCGCGGACGTGCCGCCGACGTACCTCAGCAGCGGTCCCAGGCGCAGGTTCGCCATGGTGATCACCCTCCTCCGTCGTCCCGTACGGTACGGAACGACGGGGGCCAGGGGCGAGGATCCGGGAGTGTCGGCCGCCCGAGCCGCCCGAGCCGCGCGGCGACTGCCGTGGCTCGGGCCGCTGCGGCGGAGGCCCGGCGGCCGGTCCCGCGGCGGCTCAGCAGCCGTTCAGGACCGAGGTCAGCCTGGACTTCTCCGCGCTGTCGACCGAGAGGCCGTAGTAGTACTTCACCTGGACCCAGGCGCGGACGTAGGTGCAGGCGTACGAGCTGAGCGGCGGCATCCACTCGGCCGGGTCCTGGTCGCCCTTCGACTGGTTCACGTTGTCCGTGACGGCGATGAGCTGGGGACGCGTCAGGTCGTTGGCGAACGACTGGCGCCGGGAGGTGGTCCACTTGCTCGCGCCGGAGTCCCAGGCCTCGGCCAGCGGGACGAGGTGGTCGATGTCCAGGTCGGACGAGGCGGTCCAGGTCGCGCCGTCGTAGACGGATTTCCACGTGCCGCTGGTGGCGGCGCAGGTGGAGCTGGTGACGACGTTCGAGCCGTCGCGCTTGAGGACGGTCTCACGGGTGTCGCAGGACCCGCTGATGGTGATCCAGTGCGGGAACAGGCTCCGGTCGTAGCCGGTGCGGTTCTCCGTCGCCACGGTGAGCGAGGCGAGGTAGCCGCGGGCGGTGGCGGCGCTGACCGGCGTGGGCAGTGCCGCGGAGGCGGCCGGGCTCTGGAAGAGCCCGGCCAGGGCTATCAGGCCGGTGGCGGCCGCCAGTACACTCAGCCGTCGACGCGCGTAGACCTTGGACATGTGAACTCCCTTGGAGTGGGGGGAAGCCGGCCGTGCGGGCGAGCACATGCTCGCGGCGCCGCATTGCGGGGAGATGTGCGCCGGGTGAGAAGCTAGTGACGTGCGCATGACACGACAAGGGTTTCGGTCGCACAGGTTTTCCCGTGGCTGTGTGTTCGTGTCGTGCGTCCGGGCGCTGTCCGGGTGTGCCGTGCGGGGAGCGGGCGGCGTGCGGGCGGCGTGTTCCGGGTGGCGCGGGGAGCGGGATGCGTGCGGGTGGCGGGTTCCGGGGGGCGCGTGCCGTGGAGGCGGGCGGGAGTGGCCCGGCGGGGCGTGATGCGGGGAGGTGGGGGCCGGTCGCGTACCATGGACGGCGCAGAAGGGGAGTAGCTCTTCGCCGGACCGTCGACATACTGCTCAGCTCGCTGAGCCGGCGCCCGGAGGCAGGTCCCGCGTCACGCGGGGCAGGCCGGCGAGACCTTCGGCCAGCAGTGCACTGCCCGTGCCACCGGCGCGGGCACGTCCGTGTGCTGCCGTGCCGGGGTGTCGTACGCGGTCACAGCACTCTCGGTGGGGCGGCCCCGACCGATTGAGGAATTTTGATCAGCATCAGCGTGATGGCGCTCGTCTTCGGCGTCGTCTTCCTTGCCGAACTGCCGGACAAGACGGCCCTGGCCGGACTCGTCCTCGGCACGCGCTACCGCGCCTCCTACGTGTTCGCCGGTGTCGCCGCCGCCTTCGCCCTGCACGTGGTGCTCGCCGTCGCGGCGGGCAGCGTGCTGACGCTGCTGCCGCAGCAGATCGTCCACGCGCTCACCGGCGTGCTCTTCCTCGGCGGCGCGGCCGTGCTCCTGATGAAGAAGGGCGAGGACGAGGAGGAGGTCCGCAAGCCCGAGAACCAGAGCTTCTGGAAGGTCTCGGGGGCGGGCTTCATGCTCATCCTGATCGCCGAGTTCGGCGACCTCACCCAGATCATGACGGCGAACCTCGCCGCCCGCTACGACGACCCGCTCTCCGTCGGTCTCGGCGCCGTCCTCGCCCTCTGGTCGGTGGCCGCGCTCGGCATCATCGGCGGAAAGGCGCTGATGAAGCGCGTGCCGCTGGAACTCATCACCAAGATCGCCGCGCTGCTGATGCTGGGGCTCGGGATCTGGAGCCTGTACGAGGCGGTGGCGGGCTGAGTCCGAGGCCCCGGCCCGCCGGACGCACCGGCCCCGGCCCGCCGGACACCCGGGCCCGTCGCCGTGACGAGTGTCCGGCGCGAAGCGGTGGCGTCCGGGGCCCCGGTTTTGTATCGTGTAGAAACAAAGTGGCTCCCGTCCGCACCTCCCTGACCGGCGGGCGGGGCCGCCTTGTTCCCGGGGCCCCG
Organism: Streptomyces sp. NPDC008313; assembly: GCF_042956125.1. Taxonomy (NCBI): domain Bacteria; kingdom Bacillati; phylum Actinomycetota; class Actinomycetes; order Kitasatosporales; family Streptomycetaceae; genus Streptomyces; species Streptomyces sp. NPDC008313. The sequence goes on along the minus strand of NZ_JBIBFR010000028.1, from coordinate 27,303 downwards.
GACACCGTGCCGGGCCCCTTCCCCGCGTTTGCCCCCACTTCACTGTCCCGCTTCCTGGAGCCTCCGATGACGGCCGCCACCACCGTTCTCACCGCCCGCGCCCTTCTGCTGGACATGGACGGCACCCTCGTCAACTCCGACGCCGTCGTCGAGCGCTGCTGGCGCCGCTGGGCGGACCGCCACGGGCTCGACGGCGACGAGGTCATGAAGGTCGTGCACGGCAGGCAGGGCTACGCCTCGATGGCGGTGCTGCTGCCGCACCGGCCCATGGAGCAGAACCACGCGGACAACGCGCGCATGCTCGCCGAGGAGACGGCCGACATGGACGGCGTGATCGCGATACCCGGCGCCGAGACCTTCCTGGCCTCCCTCGCCGGACTGCCGCACGCCCTGGTCACCTCGGCCGACGTGGCGCTCTCCACGGCCCGGATGGGCGCCGCGGGTCTGGGCCTGCCCGACGTGCGTGTCACCGCCGAGTCCGTCGGGGCGAGCAAGCCGGACCCCGAGGGCTTCCTGAAGGGCGCCGCCGAGCTGGGTGTGGCGCCCGAGGACTGCGTCGTCTTCGAGGACTCGGGGGCGGGCATCAGGGCGGGCCGTGCCGCCGGTATGCGTGTGGTCGGTGTCGGCCCCCGCGCCGCCCTGCACGGCCCGGACGTCCTGGTCCGCGACCTCACCCAGGTGCGGGTCGAGGCGGCCGGGGACGGCACGGTCCGGCTGCACATCGGCTGACCGCCGGGACCGCCGGGACCGCGGTGACCGCCGTGACCGGCTGACCGCCGTGACCGGCAGGCCCTCGCGCCGGAGACGTCCCGCGCCGGACGGACGTTCCGCGCGGGCCTCCCGGGCGGCCCGCGCACAGACCGGCCGCCGTGGCGGGCGGGCCGCTCCGCCGGGGGCGGTTCAGGGGTGCCTCAGGGCTCCCTGGTCTCCGACTCCAGGCTCGTGCGGGTCGCCGCCCCGTACACGCCCTGCTCGTCGGCCTGAATGCCGCGGGCCCACTGGTAGCGGCGTACCGCGTCCTCGACGTCGCGGCCGTAGTCGCCGTCGGTGTCACCCATGTAGAGGTACAGCTGCCGCAGGCGCTGCTGGAGTTCCGTGACCTCGCGGCCCCGGTCGCCCGGCCGCAGGACCTGGCCCGTGTGGCGGTCCCCGCCGTCGTCGGTGGGCCGTACGGAACCGGTGGCGCGGGCGGTCGTGGGCGTCCGGCTCGGCGTCGCGGAGCGCGACGGACTCGCCGACGCGCTCGACGCGGACTCCGAGGGCGACGCGCTCGCCCCGGCCGACGGGGACGCGCTCCCCGACGACGGGCCGGCCGAACCGGTGGCGGACGGTGCGACCGAGCCGGCGGCCGACGACTCCTGCGGCACACTCGCCCGTACGTCGTCCGCCGCGGCCCCGTCCCGCGCGGGCTTCTCGTACGACAGCAGCCCGGCCGCGAACGCTCCCGCCGTCGCGACCGCCACGACGGCGGCCCCGGCGGCGCTCAGCGCCAGCACACGACGGCGGCGCGGGGGCGGTCCGTCGCCTCCGGCGGACTCGGGCGCCGGGGCGGACGGCCCGAAGGCGTCCGGCTCGGAGGCGGACGGCTCGGAGGCGGCCGGTTCCGGGAACAGGTGCAGGTCCGCGACGCCGCCCGTGACGCGCCCGGCACCGGCGTCCGGACCGGGGGCGGCGTCCGGACCGGGAGCGGCACCGGAGCCCGAGCCGGTCCCGTAGCCCGAGCCGGTCCCGTAGCCGCCTCCGGTGCGGCTCCGGCCCTCGGCGCCGTCGGCGCTCGCCCCCGGGCCCGTACCGCCCGTACCGCTCTGCGTGCCCTCGCCGCCCGCCTCGGCGGCCGGGGAGCCCCCCAGCTCCACGTACGGCCGAATGCGCAGCGGGTCGAAGTCCTCCGCGGCCGCCGCCTCCGCCGTGCGGGCGTCCCGCAGGGCGTCGGAGACGCGACGGGTGCACGGGCACGACGGTGTGCCGTCCCGCCCCCGCGGTGTCCCGCACTCGGGGCAGACGTGCCCGTTCGGCTCACTCACGCGTAGTCCCTCCCCCTGTGAACTCCAGAGATTATGCAGATCTCCCGCACACAATCTCCCAGGCGCCCCCCGAATCTCCCAGGCACCCCCCGATTTCCGGTCACGGAGAGGACTCAACAGGCCATAACGGGACACACCGATCAGGATGGAACTCGACCGAGAGCCGGGCCCTGGGAGGTCCCTATGACCGAGGAGACGCGGGGTACGGACGCGACGCTGTCCAGGAGGAAGGCACCGCCGGCGGACGAGCACCCGCACGGAAGCGTCCTGGTCTCGATCGGCGCGCTGCTGCTCGGCATGCTGCTCGCCGCGCTCGACCAGACGATCGTGTCGACCGCGCTGCCGACCATCGTCAGCGACCTCGGCGGCCTCGAACACCTCTCCTGGGTCGTCACCGCGTATCTGCTGGCCTCGACGGCCGCGACCCCGCTGTGGGGCAAGCTCGGCGACCAGTACGGCCGCAAGAGGCTGTTCCAGACGGCGATCGTGATCTTCCTGGTCGGCTCCGCGCTGTGCGGTATGGCGCAGAACATGCCGCAGCTCATCGCCTTCCGCGCCCTTCAGGGGCTGGGCGGCGGCGGCCTGATGGTGCTGTCCATGGCCATCGTCGGCGACATCGTCCCGCCCCGGGAGCGGGGCAGGTACCAGGGGCTGTTCGGAGCCGTGTTCGGAGCGACGAGTGTGCTCGGGCCACTGCTGGGCGGACTGTTCACCGAGCATCTGAGCTGGCGCTGGGTCTTCTACGTCAACCTGCCCGTCGGCGTGATCGCGCTCGCCGTGATCGCGACGGTCCTGCGCATTCCCCGGCGCTCGTCCCGGCACGTCATCGACTACCTCGGCACCTTCCTCATCGCCTCCGTCGCGACCGCCCTGGTCCTGGTCGCCTCGCTCGGCGGCACCACCTGGGGCTGGGGCTCGCCGCAGATCATCGCGCTCGCGGTGCTCGGTGTCCTCCTCGCGGTGGCCTTCGTCGCCGTGGAGCGGCGGGCGGCCGAACCCGTCCTCCCGATGAAGCTCTTCCGCGTCCGCACCTTCACGCTCGCCGCCGTCATCAGTTTCATCATCGGCTTCGCCATGTTCGGCGCGATGACCTATCTGCCGACGTTCCTCCAGGTCGTGCACGGCATCACGCCCACCATGTCCGGCGTCCACATGCTGCCCATGGTCTTCGGTCTGCTGCTCTCCTCGACGGTGTCCGGGCAGATCGTCAGCCGAACCGGCCGCTGGAAGGTCTTCCCGGTCGTGGGCACCGCCGTCACGGCCGTGGGCCTGCTGCTGCTCCACCAGCTCGACGAGCACAGCGGCGCCGGGGAGACGAGCGCGTACTTCTTCGTCTTCGGTCTCGGCCTCGGCCTGGTCATGCAGGTGCTGGTCCTGATCGTGCAGAACGCCGTCTCGTACGAGGATCTGGGCGTCGCCACCTCCGGCGCCACGTTCTTCCGTTCCATCGGGGCGTCCTTCGGCGTCGCCATCTTCGGCACGGTCTTCTCCAGCCGCCTCGGCGACAAGCTGACCGCCGCGCTCAGCGGGCGGCGGCTGCCCGCCGGACTCGACGTGGACGCGCTCAAGGCCGACCCCAAGGGCATCGCCCGGCTCCCCGCGGACCTGCGGCCGTCCGTCCTGCACGCGTACGCGTCCGCCATCACCGACGTCTTCCTGTACGCCGCCCCGGTCGCCCTCCTCGGCTTCGTCCTCGCCTGGTTCCTGCGCGAGGACCCGCTGCGGGCCGCGGTCACCGCTCCCGACACCACGGAGACCCTCGCGAGCAACCCGGTGGAGCGTTCGTCCTACGACGAGGTGTGCCGCGCACTGTCCACGCTCGGCAGCCGGGAGGGCCGCCGCGAGATCTACGAGAAGATCACCGAACGGGCCGGGTACGACCTGCTGCCCGCGGCCGGCTGGCTGCTGCTGCGCATGAGGAAGTTCGGCTGGGTCGAGCCCGCGGTGCTCGCCGAGCGCAGCGCCCTGCCGCTGAGTGTCGTGATCGCCGCCGCCCGGCAGGTCGAGGAGCGCCGCCTCGCCGTACGGGAGGGCATCGACATGGTGCTGACGGAGAAGGGCCGTGAGGCGGCCGCGAAACTCTCCGCGGCCCGCGAGGAGTCGCTGGCCGAACTGCTCGGCGACTGGTGGGGTCCCGACCGGCCCACCGACCTGTCCCGGCTCGTAGAGCAGCTCAACGCCGAGCTGTGCGGCTCGGACGCGGAACGCCCCCAGGGCAAGGGGGCGCCGCGCCCGTACGGCAGGGTGGCGTGAGCCGCGAACGGGCGCTCCGGACGCGGCCGCGATGAGCGGCAGCGATGGGTGTGGCAGCGACGGGTGTGGGCCCGACGGGCGTTCCGGGCGCGGGGCGGACGGCCCGCGCCCGTGAATCGGCCGACCGGCGCTACGCGGTGAGCGGGGACAGCTTCTTCGCGAACCAGTGTTCGGCGTACTCGCTGTCGTTGTACGGTTCCGTCTCCTCGTAGCCGAGACGGGCGTAGAGGGCGCGGGCCTCCACCAGGTCGTGGCGGGTGTCGAGCACGATCCGCTCGGCGCCCAGCGCGCGGGCCGCGTCCTCGGCGGCCGTCACCAGGAGCCGGGCGCCGCCGAGGCCGCGGAACTCCTTGTGCAGGAACACCCGTTTGAGCTCGGCCGTGACCGGGTCCGTCATCCGCACCCCGGCCGTGCCGGCCGGCTCGCCCCGGTACCGGGCGACCAGCAACTCCCCGCCAGGCGGCGCGAGATAGTCCCCGGTGTCGGCCGCGACCTCCCGCTCCAGCTCCTCGGGGCCGGTCGGGCGCCCCTCGTGGAGCTGGTACCAGCGGTCACTGACCTCCGTGTAGTACGCCCGCCACAGAGCGGCGGCGACCGGGGAGTCGAAGGGCTGCGGGGCGACGTTCCAGTCCGCCGTCGTACGGGTCATGGCCGCCATTGTCCCGGCGCGCGGCCCCCCGGACGCAACCGGATTACGGGCGCACCGGCGGCCGTCGCGGGCTCGTGGGGGCCGCGCGCGGGGAGAGCGGAGGCCCGTAGCGCCTCGCTCCGCTGAGTGACGGACGCCGTTTGAGGAAGGCCTTTGCGGCAACCCGGTTGCAGAACCGGCCCGTCGGGTCGAGAACCCCGGAAGGCATCCATGTCCACAGGCGTGATCATTGCTCTGATCGTGATTGTGGTGGCCGTTGTCCTCGTCGCGGCCGCCTTTGTCCTCCTCTCCCGGAGGCCGCGGGGCGGGCGCAGCCTGCAGCGGCGCTTCGGGCCCGAGTACGACCGGACCGTGGCCCGGCACGACGGCGACGTGAAGGCCGCCGAACGCGACCTCACGGAGCGTGTCAGGCGCCACGGGTCGCTGCGTATGCGGCCGTTGGAGCCGGCGGCGGGCGAGCGCTACGCGACCCGCTGGACGGCGGCGCAGGAGCGCTTCGTCGACTCGCCCCGCGAGGCGGTGGCCGAGGCGGACCGGCTGCTCGGTGAACTCGCCGCCGAGCGCGGCTTCCCGGCCGGCGACCGCTACGACGAGCAGGTCGAGGCGCTCTCCGTCCACCACGGCCACCACCTCCACGGCTACCGCCGGGTGCACCGGGCGGCGCACCCGGGCGCGAACGGCTCCGCGCACGGCCACGGCACCGACGGCGCGGACACGGAGGAACTCCGTGAGGCCATGGTCGAGGCCCGTGCGCTCTTCGACGACCTCATGACCGCCGGCCGCCGGGACGGCGGCCGCCACCGCACGGACACCGACGCCGCGGCCGCCACCGGTGACGGCCGCCCGCACACCACCCGTACCGAGGGCGCCGCCTCCGGTGGCCGCGCCCATCTGCCGTGGTCCCTCAACCGGAACCACGCCAAGGGGAGTTGAGCACCTTGCGAGACATGCCAGATCTGACGCCCGAGGAGCGTACGAGCCGAGGGACCGTCGAGGAACGCGAGAGGGCCGCGGCCCGCGAGAACGCCCCGGACGGCCCGAACATGCCGAATCCCGACGGCACACGGGACGGCACACGGGACGGCGCGAGGGGCGGCGCACGGGACGGCCGGGGAACGGCGCCGGGTAAAGTCCTGGACGGAGCACCTCGGGCGGCCACCCCGACGCCGTACAAGTCCCACGCGCTCGGCGAGACCGGGGCCGCTCACGAGCCCCACCAGCCCCGTGAGTTCCACGAGTCCCGTGAGTTCCACGAGGACACCGGCGCCGCCGCCGAGGGCCGCGACCGTGCCGCCCGCCCGGCACACGAGACCCCGTTGCTCCCGCACGACGCCTGCGACACGCTCGGAACCCGGCTGCGGCACGCGGTGGGCGGATTCGTGGACGAGCCCCGCGCGTCCGTCGAGGAGGCGGACCAGGTGCTGGAGGAGGCCGCCGCCCGCTTCACGGACGCCGTCGCCGAGCGTCGGCGCGCCCTGCGCGGGACCTGGCACGAGAAGGGCACCGGCGACTCCGCGACGACCGACACCGAGCAACTGCGGCTGGCCCTGCGGGACTACCGCGAGGTGACGGAACGGCTGCTGCGGCTCTGACGCGGGACCGTCGTACGGACGGACGAGGCCGCGCCCCGGATCACACCGGGGCGCGGCCTCCTGTCGCTACGCCGCTCCCGCTCCGCCGGCCCGCCGCTCGTGCCAGTCACGGACGACCGCCTCGACGTCGTAGGGCTTGAGGCCGAGGGGAGGGCCCGGCGGGGGCCGGAACATGACGGGGCGGATCTTGGCGTTGATGTCCTCGACGATCCGGCGCACGGCACGCTCGGAGGGGGCGCGCGCCGCCGCCGCGAGCGCGTCCTCCGCCTCCTTGCGCAGGGCCAGCGTCGGCGGCAGCGCGGAGAGGCCCTCACGGGCCATCTTCTGCTTGATCCACCAGTTCTCGTCGTAAGGCGTGTCGATCGCGCTCGGCAGCGGCTTGCCCGCACCGGGGAGATCCGCGAACTCCCCGCGCGCCTCGGCCTCGCGGATCTGCCGGTCCGTCCAGGACTCGAAGCTGACACCAGGTGGCTTGCGCTCGGTCATGCATCCATTGTGCAGGACGGGGCGCGGGCGGAGGAGGCGGCGAATTATCATGCGGCGGCGGTGCGTCGGTGGCGTCGCACGTCAGGACAAGTGGATCAGTTGGGTCAGCCGGAAGTGCTGGGACCGAAGGAGCGCACGTGCTCGAACTCACCATGGCCTCGGTGTCCGGGGCGGACGCGGGCGCGACAGCCGGGATGCTGATGGCCGACGCGCCCAGCGAGGCCGGGGCCGCACTCCGTGTGGGACGGGACCGGGCGCTGTGCCGGCTCGCCACCCCGGACGACTGGCTGTTCGTCTCCCGCGTCCATCTGGAGTTCCTGTGCGGGGCCGACGGCACCTGGCAGGTCACCTGGCTGCGCGGCTCGCACCCCGAGCCGTCCTCCGAGGTGCGGCTCTCGCTGACCGGCGCCGCGGGACAGCCGCAGCCCCTGCCGTACGGGGGGACGGCGAAGCTGCCGCGGGGCGGCTCCGGTGAGCTGGTCATCCTGGACCGCACCGGCCCGCAGAGCGTGAACGTGGGCTTCTACCACGAGCCCGCGTAGCGGGAGCCGGAGCGCGAGCCGCAGCCGCGGTCGTCACGGGGGCGGGGCCCGTCAGGGCAGGACGCGGGCCAGGGCGAACCCGTCGTAGCCCTTGGAGCCCACCGTCTGCAGCGCCGTGCCGCTCAGCCTCGGGTGTTCGGCGATGAGCCGGAGCGCCGCCCGGGTGCCGCGGACGCTCGGGTCGGTGCTGCCCGGGTCGGTGACCGCGCCGCCGCGGACGACGTTGTCGAGGACGATCAGGCCGCCGGGACGGGTGAGCCTGACCGCCCACTCGACGTAGTGCGGGTTGTTGACCTTGTCCGCGTCGATGAAGACGAGGTCGAAGGGCTCGGGCCGTTCGTCGGCCAGCCGGGGCAGCGTCTCCAGGGCGGGGCCCACGCGCACCTCGGTGATGCCGTCGAGGCCGGCGCGCGCGAGGTTGCGGCGGGCGACCTCGGCGTGGCGCGCGTCGTACTCGAAGCTGATCAGCCGTCCGTCGGCCGGGAGGGCGCGGCCCAGCCAGATGGTGCTGTAGCCGCCGAGCGTGCCGATCTCCAGGATGCGGCGGGCACCCTGGAGCTGGGCGAGGAGCTGGAGCAGCTTGCCCTGGTTGGGCGCCACGTTGATGGGCGGCAGTCCGGCGGCGTCGCTGTCGCGCAGGGCCGCGGCGAGTGTGTCGTCGGCGGGGGAGAGCAGGGCGGTGAAGTAGTCGTCGACGTCGTTCCAGAGCTTCGACTCGCTCATGCACCAGTGCCTTTCGTCGGGACAGGGCTTCTAGTTAGGGCATCTAACTAGGTCCGCTAATGACCCTATCGCCGGGTGGTGCGCCTGTCAGGGATTTCCGGGCCCGGGCGGCTGGACCCCGGGCGACGGGCCCGGGGCCGGAGGCGGCGGTCAGCCGATCGGCGGGGGCGCGTACACCGGCGGCGGGGGCGGTACCGGCCGGCGGCGCCGGGCGCGCGAGATCCACAGGATCACCGCGGCGGCCACCAGCACCAGCGCGCCGCCCACCGTCAGCAGCCAGGCCGGGATGCCGCCGATCATGAGCAGCCGGTCCGTGTAGACGACCTCGCGGTACGGGGTGTCCGAGGCGGCGGGCCGCAGTTCGTGGTCGGCGGAGATCCGCGACGGCTGGGGGAACTCCTGGTCCAGGGCCGTCAGGAAGTCCGTGCCGTGGGCGAGCCGGGCCAGCGCGCCGGTCGCCGCCGGGACCCGGCCCGCGTAGCGGACCCGGGGCCGGTCGCCGCCGATCGCGGAGACGGGCTCCATGCGGTGGGCGGCCAGGACGTACAGGCTCAGGGACTGCGGGGTCCGCGCGAGGCGGGACAGGCGCATCGGGTAGACGAGTTCGTCACTGGCGAAGGTGAGGTGCAGCGGGTCGAGCGTGCCGCCGAGCACGGCGTTCCCGGAGCTTCCGGTGCCTCCTGAGTTCCCAGCGTTCCCGGAGTTCCCGGCGTCCCCGGTGGCGTCCGGGCTGGCGTTCCGCCCCTCGCCGGACCCGGAAGCGGCCCCCGACCCGGAAGCGGCCCCGGGCCCGGAAGCGGCCCCGCCCTCGCCCCCGCCCGTCTCCGGGGCCAGCCGTATCGCCACGTACTCCCAGCCCTGGTCGACGTACGGCCGCAGTGCAGTGTTCAGGCGGTCCGGGAGGTCGAAGCCGTTGTCGGCGAGCCAGTCGCCGAGGGCGTCGGGGTCGGTGGCGGTGAGGCGGGCGACGTCGAAGGGGCCGAGCCGCTCGCGGCCGACGACGCCGACGGCGGACGGGGCGGCGCCTCCGGGAGCGGCGCCGTCGCCCACCGTGTCGGAGCCGTCGAAGGGCCAGTCGCCGTCGCCCGGCCAGAAGTGGTGCCGGGTGCGGTGCTCCGGCGCGGTCGCCGCGTCGAGCTGGTCGAACAGCGCGCGGTCGCCGAGCCGTACCGTCGCCCGGTGCGGGACCGGCATGACCCACGCCGCCTCGTGGGCGTCCCCGGCGACCGTCAAGCTCATCACGATCTGTTCCTCGCGCCCGTCCCAGCGGACGACGGAGACCTCGCGGTCCACGCTGACGTGCCGGTCGGCGTCCGGCACCATCGCCCCGCAGCCGCACGCGTACGCCGGTGCCACCAGCGACCCGAGCTGGAGCCCGAGCAGCGCGACGACGACGGCCAGGACGCGGCCCCGTCCCCGCCGCCGTGCGGAACCGGCCGGCAGCCCGCGATCAGGCCGCGCGCCGCCGGGCTTCCGCTCGTCCGGCCCGCCGCGCCACTTCCCCCGAAACATCCCTGATGGCCCTTCCGTCGTGCCGTTCGGCCCCGCCCGCTCGCCTCTCGCGGGCGGACAGGGGCACAGACGACACGACGGAGGCTGTGGTTCCAGACGATTCCGGGTGGTTACCAGCCCGTTTCCCGGGCCTGCTCCGCGCAGCCCCGGGGGCGGCTCGCACTCCTGGTCAGCGCCGGTCGGGCTCCACGGCGGGCGCCGAGCCCGGCAGCGGACGGCCGGCCGACTCGGCCATGAACCAGACGGCGACGCCGCCGACGACGGCCGCGGCCATCATGTAGTACGCGGGCATCATCATGTTCCCGGTCGCGCCGATGAGCGCCGTGACGACCAGCGGGGTCGTGCCGCCGAAGAGCGAGACGGAGACGTTGAAGCCGATGGACAGCGATCCGTAGCGGACCTTCGTCGGGAAGAGCGCGGGCAGCGCGGCCGGCATCGCGGAGGTGAAGCAGACCAGGAGCAGGCCGAGCGCGCCCATGCCGAGGGTCACCGCGAGCAGGCTGCCCTGGCGGATGAGCAGGACGGCCGGCACGGACAGCGCGAGGAACCCGGCGCAGCCCGCCGCGATCACCGGACGGCGGCCGATCCGGTCGGTGAGCGCGCCCGCGAAGGGCTGTACGACCATCATCAGCGCCATCACACCGAGCACCACGAGCAGGCCGTGCGTCTCGTCGTACGTCAGCTCGCTCGTCAGATAGCTCGGCATGTACGAGAGCAGCATGTAGTCGGTGACGTTGAAGACCAGGACCAGGCCGACGCAGAGCAGCAGGGCCCGCCACTGGCCGGTGATCATGTGGCGCAGCGGCGGCTTCGGGCGGTCCTTCTCCTCGCGGGAGGCCTTCTCCAGCTCCGCCGCGAAGGCGGGGGTCTCCTCCAGGCGCATCCGCAGGTAGAGGCCGATGATTCCCATCGGGCCCGCGATCAGGAACGGCACGCGCCAGCCCCAGGACAGCAGGTCCTCGGTGGAGAGCAGGGCCGTCATCAGGGTCACCAGGCCCGCGCCGCCGATGTATCCGGCGAGGGTGCCGAACTCCAGCCAGCTGCCGAAGAAGCCGCGCTTCTTGTCGGGCGCGTACTCGGCGATGAAGGTCGTGGCGCCCGCGTACTCGCCGCCGGTCGAGAAGCCCTGCACGAGGCGGGCCGCGAGCAGCAGCAGGGGGGCGCCGACGCCGATGGTGGCGTACGACGGGATCAGACCGATCGCGAACGTGCCCGCCGCCATCATGATCATGGTCAGGGCGAGGACCTTCTGGCGGCCGACGCGGTCGCCGAGCGGCCCGAAGACCATGCCGCCGAGCGGGCGGACGAGGAAGGCGGCGGCGAAGGCGCCGAAGGTGGAGAGCAGCTGCGCGGTCGGGTTGCCCGAGGGGAAGAAGACCTTGCCGAGCGTCACCGCGATGTAGCTGTAGACGCCGAAGTCGAACCACTCCATCGCGTTGCCCAGTGCGGCGGCCTTGACGGCGCGCCGCACCAGGGCGGGATCGGTGACGGTGGCCCGCGGCGCTCCGGGGGCCGGGGAGGCCGGGGCGCGCGAGGACGGTGACAAGGGTGCGACGGGGGAGGTGGTAGCGACGGTCGCCAAGATTCCGCTCGCCTGCCTTTCGACGGGGACAGGGACAGGCCGCCCGCGTCGGCGGCCGTCGGGGCCGCCGGGGTGCGGCGGGCCGTGCCGGGCCGCCGCGGTGGGGCGGGGGTGTGCAGGTCCGTCGTCGTCGGCGGGCCGTGCGGCGGCCCGCGGATCGTGCGGGCCGAGAAAGCGACGATAGGGCGACTTGCCCCGGTAACGTGCGGTGCGCGAGTCGATGCATAGTGCACCTGAATGCCCTGTGCGCAGGAACGTCCGGCTCTCCCGGGTGGTGTCCGCTGACCCCGCTCTGTGATCCATCTCGCGCCAGGAGGACGGAACCGAACCCGCCGCGGACTATCGTCATCCGGACAAAAGTGAACCGGGTGTCAGGCACAGGGAGGGTCGCGCACGTCTTCCACGGGGGGCGGTGCGAGCCTCTTGGGTCTGGACGGAGACGGGCGGCGGCATGAACGGGGCGGGAGGCCGGCAGGGCGTGGCGGACGTGGAGCACGGCGGGTTATCGGGCGAGGCCCTGGCGGCGGACGCCGCCGGGACGGTGACGGCGCGGCTGGCGGCGGTCCGGATCGGCCTGTGGGTGATCGCCGCCTTCCTCGCGGTGCGGCAGGTCGCCGTCGTCCTCGGCACGCCCAGCGGGGACCGGCTGACGGATCTGGAGACGTGGGTCGGCGAGAACGGCGTTCTGCACGTCAAGGGCTCGCTGTACGACTCGACGGCGTTCACCGGCACCCCGTTCGCCGGGCTCGTCCTCAAGCCGCTCACCCGGGCCGCCGAACAGGCCCTCGGCTGGGGCTGGACCTTCGGCACGCTGCTGCTGGTCGTCGCGCTCGGACTGGTCGCCGCGCGGGCCCTGCCGCAGCCCGTGCCCCGGCGCACCGCCCTGCTCGCGGCACCCGTGGCGATCAGCCTGCTGATGCTGTCCCTGCCGGTCCGCAACACCCTCCGGCTCGGCCAGACCAGCGTCATCCCGGTCCTGCTCGTCCTGCTCGGCTGCTTCACCGTCCGGAGCGAGCGCGCGAGCGGAGCCCTGATCGGCCTGGCGGCGGCCCTGCAGCCCGCCGTGCTGCTGTTCGTGCCGCTGCTGCGCTTCACCGGGCGAACCCGCGCGGCGCTCTCCACCGCCGTCACCTTCGCCGCCTGCACGGCCCTCGCCTGGGCGGCGATGCCGCACGACTCGTCCACGTACTGGGTGCACCACCTGGCGGGCGTCGGCCTCGGCGGGAAGGCCGACGGCCTCGCCAACCAGTCCCTGCACGGCGGGCTGCTGCGGCCCGGACTGAGCGGACCGCCGGAGACCGGCCTGTTCCTGGTGCTCGGCGCGGCCGTCGCCGTCCTCGGCCTGCGCCGCGCCGTCACCTACGCGCGCGACGGACAGCTGCTGCTCGCCGTCGCCGTCACCGGCTGCGTCGCCGTCGTCGTCTCGCCGACCACCTGGCAGCACCAGCTGTTGTGGGTCCTCCTCGCGGTGGTCGGCCGGGTCGGCAGGCGCGCCTCCGACCGCTACGTCTGGCCCGTCGCCGTCGTCCTCGTGATGACGCTGCCCGCCGAGATGATGCTGCCGAACATGTCCTCGCTGTATCCGCTGCGCGACAACGTGGTGCTGCTCGCCGCCCTCGCCGCCGCCGTGGCCGTGCCGTTCCTCTCCACGGCCTCACCCCACTACCGGGCGCCCATCCCCACCGACCACGCCCCGCCCGTCCCCGCCCGCTTCCGCGGCGTCCCGCTGCTGCCGTTCCTGCGCCGGGTCCTCACCCGCCCCAACCTGCTCCTGGAACTGCTGCTGATCCGTGTCGGCTACTCCGCCTACCAACAGGTCAGGCTCGCCGCGACCGGCGGCACCAACTCGGGGGGCCGGGCCCGGGCCGAGCACCACGGCGACCAGATCCTGTCCGTCGAGCGCTTCCTGCACCTCGACATCGAGCACTGGGCCAACCACGCCGTGGTCAAGGTCGGGTGGCTGCGGGACTTCTTCGACTTCTATTACGAATCGTTCCACTTCGTCGTGCCGCTGACGGTCCTCGGCGTGCTCTACGTGCGCCGGCCCGCCGACTACCGCTGGGCCCGCGCCGCGCTCGGATTCGCCACCGTGTTCGCGCTCGTCGGCTTCTGGCTCTACCCGCTCGCCCCGCCGCGCCTGATGCCGGGCCTCGGCGTCGTCGACACGGTGCACGGCGTGCAGGACTTCTCCAAGCCGGACTACGGGACGCTCACCGCGCTGACGAACCAGTACGCGGCGATGCCCTCGCTGCACTTCGGCTGGTCGCTGTGGTGCGGTCTGGTGATCGCGGTCCTCGCGCCCAAGTGGTGGATGAAGGCGCTGGGCCTGCTGCACCCGCTGTTCACCGTCTCCGCGATCGTGGCGACGGGCAACCACTGGGTCCTCGACGCGGTGGGCGGCGCGGCCGTCGTCACGGCGGGCTTCGCGCTCACCTACGCGCTGCAGGGGCCCCGGCCCCGGGAGCTGGCCACGGCCGGAGCGGAGGCCCGCGAGACGGAGGGCGCCGGGGGCACCCGGCGGACGGTCACGCGCCACGGCGGTGACGGGGACGGCGGTGACGGCGGCGACAAGGACTGTGGCGACAAGGACCGTGGCGACGGGGAGGCCGGGGCCGGTACCGGGACGGGCGCGGCCAAGGACCGTACACCGGGCTGACCCGGTGGGATCCGTACATGGCGAAGGCGGCGGCCCCGGGGATCGGGGGCCGCCGCCTTCGCGTACGGGGGGCGCCTGCGCGGGGCGCCGGGGAGTGGCTGGAGAGGGCTCAGTACCAGCCGTGGCTCTGCCAGAAGTTCCAGGCGCCGGCCGGGCTGCCGTAGCGGGAGTTCATGTAGTCCAGGCCCCACTTGATCTGGGTCTTGGGGTTCGTCTTCCAGTCGGCGCCCGCCGCAGCCATCTTCGAACCGGGCAGCGCCTGGACCAGCCCGTAGGCGCCGGACGAGGAGTTCGTGGCGTTGACCTTCCAGCCGCTCTCATGCTCGACGATCCGGCTGAACGCGTTGTACTGCGCCGCGTTCGGGATCATCTTGTGCGCGATCGTCTGCGCCGAGGAGGCCGAGGTGGTGGCTGCCTGGGCGGGAGAAGCGGCCAGGACCATGCCGGTCGTGGCGGCGGCCACGGCGGCACCGGTGAGGGCCTTCTTCGGGGAGGCGATGCGGCGGATGACGGAGACGGTCACGAAGCAGCCTTTTCTTCGGGGACGGGAAGTCGCGGGCGTGCCGGAGCCACGCGGGAGGTGGCGGGGGAACGCGTCGGCGCCGCGGCCCGGGTGGGCACGTCGGCGCCGTGCGACTCCTCCAGAGAAACAGGCCGGAAGCCTGTCCGCAATGACCCCTTTTACTAGTGGTGGTCGCATCCGGCGGTGGCGCCTGTGGTGTGACGTGGCTCTCAACGCCCAGGTCAGACGGGCAATCGACGAGGGCATGACAGGGGCTGAGGACTACGGCCCCGGATAGTGGAGGGCCGGGGCCCTGTGGGGTGGTTCACGCCGGGCGTGACCGACCGTGCACGAGTGCCCGTACGGGGTCACGCTCGCGTGTGACCGGAGCCACGGACGGTCCGGGGGCGGTCTGGGCTGAAGGTGACGGAGACCACGGGGCGGTCTGGGGGCGAAGGTGACGGGGGCCACGCCTCGCCGCGTCTGGCGAAGGGCCCGGAGGCGGTCGGCGGGGTGGCCGCCGCCTCACTCGGGGCCGAAGGAGACCGGGGCCTCGAAGGCAGCCCGGCGGGTGGCCCGGCGCAGCGCCTTGAGGAGCGTCGTGCCGAGGGTGAGCGTCAGCACCACGGTGACGACCGCCCGGCCCAGGTCCCAGCCGAGCGAGGTGGCCAGGCAGTACGCGAGGAACCGGGCGAGGTTGGTGCCCACGCCGTCGTGCGGGTCGTACGCGACGCTGGAGGCCAGCGCGTCCATGAAGGGCCACCCGGCGAGGTTCATCACGGTGCCGTAGGCGAACGCGGCGACGAACCCGTACCCGGCGAGCATCACCAGCTCGCCGCGCCCACGCAGCCGGTCGGGACCCGGCAGCAGCCCGGCGCCCATCGCGAACCACCCCATGGCGAGCATCTGGAAGGGCAGCCACGGGCCGACGCCCCCGGTGAGCAGCGCGGACGCGAACATCGTCACCGATCCGAGGACGTAACCGAACCCGGGCCCGAGCACCCGCCCGCTCAGCACCATCAGGAAGAACATCGGCTCGATCCCCGCGGTCCCGGCCCCGATCGGCCGCAGCGCCGCACCGGTCGCGGCCAGGACGCCCAGCATGGCGACCGCCTTCGGGCCGAGCCCGGACTCGGAGATCGTCGCGGACACGACCCCGACCAGCAGCACGAGCAGCCCCGCGAACAGCCACGGGGCGTCCTGCGCGTGCGCCGCGACCTGTGAGCCCGGCCCCGCGAACAGCGGCCACCCGAAGCCGGCGGCCCCGACCAGGCTCACCAGGACGAGCGCGGCCGTGGAACGGAGACCGAGCCGGACGGCCCTCGCCTGCGGCTGCGGCTGCGGCTGCGGCTGCGGCTCGGGCCGTGCCGGGGGCTGGGGCTGTGCCTGGGGTTGTGCCTCGGGCTGGGGTGCGGTCATGACAACGCGTCCCTCACCTGGGCCACCGTCAGCCACCGCTGGGGCGCGAGCACCTTCGTGACCTGCGGGGCGAACGACGGGGACGCGACCACCACCTCCGCCGTGGAGCCGTCGGCGACGATCTCCCCGTCGGCGAGGATCACCACCCGGTGGGCGAGCTCGGCGGCGAGTTCGACGTCGTGGGTGGCCAGAACGATGGCGTGCCCGTCGGCCGCCAGCGACCGCAGCACGGCCACGAGCCGGGCCTTCGCCGCGTAGTCGAGGCCCCGGGTCGGCTCGTCGAGGAGCAGCAGCGGGGGGCGGGCCGTCAGCACGACGGCCAGCGCGAGCGCGAGGCGCTGCCCCTCGGACAGGTCCCGGGGGTGCGTGCCGTCGGCGATGTCCGGCAGCAGCCGCGACACCAGCGTCCGGCAGGTGCCCGGCTCGGCGCCCGCGTCCCCGTCGGCCGCCGCGCACTCGGCGGCCACCGTGTCCGCGTACAGCAGGTCCCGCGGTTCCTGCGGTACGAGACCGACGCGGCGTACGAGGTCGCGCGGCGCCGTCCGGTGCGGCACCGCCCCGGCGGCCCGGACCGAACCGGCGGCCGGTTCGACCAGCCCTATGAGCGAGCCGAGCAGCGTGGACTTCCCGGCCCCGTTGCGGCCCATCAGCGCGACGATCTCACCCGCGCCCACGGTCATGTCGACGTGCCGCAGCGCCTCGATCCGGCCGCGCCGTACGGCGAGACCCCGCACCTCGGCGGCCGGGGCGGCGGTGTCCACGGCGTCGGTGCCGGCGGTGGCACGACCGCGCCGGAACCAGGGCCCCTGCCTGCGGGGGCGGGCGCCGGGGACGGGGGTGACCGTGAGCGGGAGCGCGGCGTCCGGTGTGGACCGCGCGGCGCCCTCCGGTGCGGTCGTGGCCAGCCGTTCCCGCAGGTCACCGGCGCGGCGCCGGGCGTCGCGGACGGTCAGGGGGAGCGGGGACCAGCCGGCGAGCCTGCCCAGGTCCACCACCGGCGGGTACACCGGGGAGACGGCCATCAGCGCGGACGGCGGGCCGAGCGTCGGCGGGACACCCGGGGACGGCAGAAGGACGACCTGGTCGGCGTACTGGACGACGCGCTCCAGACGGTGCTCGGCCATCAGGACCGTGGTGCCCAGGTCGTGGACCAGACGCTGCAGCACCGCGAGGACCTCCTCGGCTGCCGCGGGGTCCAGGGCGGAGGTCGGCTCGTCCAGGACGAGGACGGCGGGGTGCGGGGTGAGGACCGAGCCGATGGCGACGCGCTGCTGCTGGCCCCCGGAGAGCGTGGATATGGGGCGGTCGCGCAGACCGGCGAGGCCCAGCAGGTCCAGGGTCTCCTCGACGCGGCGGCGCATCACGTGCGGCGCGAGCCCCAGGGACTCCATGCCGTAGGCGAGCTCCTCCTCGACGGTGTCGGTCACGAAGTGGGACAGCGGGTCCTGGCCCACCGTGCCCACCACGTCGGCGAGTTCGC
This sequence comes from Streptomyces sp. NPDC008313, assembly GCF_042956125.1. Lineage (NCBI taxonomy): Bacteria > Bacillati > Actinomycetota > Actinomycetes > Kitasatosporales > Streptomycetaceae > Streptomyces > Streptomyces sp. NPDC008313. Next base: position 9,883 of record NZ_JBIBFR010000028.1, on the reverse strand, counting down.
GCGGTCGGTGGGTGCGGGTGTCGCGCCCGGCGACGGTGACCCGGCCGCGCAGGGTGCCGCCGGTGAAGTGCGGGACCAGTCCGCCGACCGCGCCCAGCACCGTCGACTTCCCGACCCCGGAAGGGCCGACGAGCAGGACCAGTTCGCCCTCCGGCACCTCGAAGTCGACGCCCCGGACGGTGGGTTCGGCCGCACCGTCGTACGTCACGGAGACATCCTCGAAACGGATCATGAGGATTCCTTGGCAGTCGGGGCTGTCGGGGCAGGCGGGGCGGTCGGGGGCGTCGGGGGAGTGGGAGTGGGCGCGGGCGCCGGGGCGACCAGGGCCGGGAGCAGGCCGAGCAGGACCGAGGCCGCCGGCCACAGGGGCAGCGACGGCGCCGTCAGCGGTACGACCCCCGGGTGCAGCGCCGCCGGATCGTGTGCGCCGGTCACGATCAGCAGCGCCGCCACCGCCACGCCCGAACCCGCCACCAGCCACGCCCGTACGCCCCACACGTCCGGCCGGTACCGGGTGCGCGGCGACCGGCGCCCGCCGAGCGCGAGCCCGCCCAGCGCGGCGGCGAGACCGGCCGGGAGCACCGCCGCCCCGTACCGGCCGCCGTCGGCGGTCAGCAGCCCGTACGTGCCCACGCAGACGCCGAGCAGACCGCCCAGGGTCAGCACGGCCGTGGTCCGCCGTACGGCGGGCGACACCTCCACGGTGCGCCCGTATCCGCGCGCGTCCATCGACGCCGCCAGTGCGACCGAACGCTCCAGCGCCCCCTCCAGCACCGGCAGTCCGACGTGCAGCAGCCCGCCGAGGCCCCGGTCCGGGCGCCCGCGCAGCCGGCGCGCGGCGCGCAGCCGCCGGCCGTCGGCGATGAGGTTCGGCGCGAAGGTCAGCGCGACGACGACCGCGACCCCCGCCTCGTAGAGCGCGCCCGGCAGCGACTTGAGCAGCCGCGCCGGGTTCGCGAGGGCGTTCGCCGCGCCCACGCAGATGAGCAGCGTCGCCAGCTTCAGCCCGTCGTACAGGGCGAAGACGAGCCCCTCGGCGGTGACCCGGCCGCCGATCCGGACGCCCTGGGCCCAGTGCGGCAGCGGGACCTCGGGCAGGGTGACGACGATGTGCGTGCCGGGGATCGCCGATCCGAGGAACACGGCGAACGCCAGCCGGATGCCGAGCACCACGAGACCCAGCCTCACGAAGGCCCCGTACGAGCGGGCCCAGGGCGCGTCCGTGCGGCGCGCGGCGACGACGTATCCGGCAGTGCCGACGAGCAGGGCGAGCAGCAGGGGGTTCGTGGTCCGCGACGCGGCGGTGCCGAGGCCGAGGGCCCACACCCACCACGCCCCCGGGTGCAGCGCGTTGCCGCGGTGCGCGCGGGGGGCGAGGGGGTGACGGCGGCGCCGCGCGCGTGCCCCGCGCGTGCCGGGTGCCCCGGCCGTCGCGGACACGCCGGGGGCCGGGGGCGGCCGCGTCGCCGTCGGCGCGGGTGGAGGCATCGTCGTCACGCTGCGTCCCGTCAGCCGCGGCGGCGGCGTGTCTGCCAGACGGCCGCCGCGCCGAGCACGGCCACCGCGCCGAGGCCCGCGAGCAGGCCGACCGACGGACCGCCGTCGTCGTCGCTCGCGGACGCCGCGGGGGCCGAGGACCCCTTCGCCCCGGAGGGCGCCTTCCGTCCGGAACCGGAGACCTGTTCGCCGCAGCCGGTCCTCGGGTAGCCCGCGATCGCGCACAGCAGGGCGTTGGTGTCGTAGCGCAGGGGCTTCGCCACGGAGGCGAGGGCCTCCGCGGTCGTCGCGTCCGGACCGACGCTCGCGCAGGCGGTGCGCGCGGGCGGCGGGGTCTCGCCGCCCGGGGCGTCCGCCGCCGTGCCGAAGTCCAGGACGAGCGCCACCCGCTTGCGGCCGTCGCGCGGCTCGGTGTCCCCGCAGACGGACGCGAAGTCGGCGTTGCCGCGGGGCTTCGACGCGTCCTGCGAGTTCTCGCTCACCGAGAAGCGGAAGCCCTGCACGTCCCCGTCGGACGGCCGGGTGAGCGACGGGCCCTGCGTGGCGTACGTCCAGCTGCCGCCGTCGAGGTCCCAGAACGACCAGTAGCGGTAGCCGGCCGCCCGCGCCTGCCCGGCGCACGCGAGGAGGAGCAGCAGGGCGGCCAGGGCGAGAGCGGTGCCCGGGAGGCCGCCCCGTCCGCCGCGGACGCGGGTCACGGCCGGTTCTTCCTGTTGCGGCCGGAGATCAGGAAGCCGATGCCGATCCCGGCGACCAGGCAGACGCCGACGAACCACCAGACGCCCATGCCGCCGTCGTCGTCCTTCTCGTCCTTCTCGTCCTTCTTCTTCTCGTCGCCCGAGGGCGTGGCGGCCGAGCCGGCCGCCGCGGGCGCCGGACCGGTCGCGTTCAGCTGCTCGACCAGGTCCGCGCCGCCGAAGTCACGCGGGTCGGCGCCCGCGGCGCGCGCCGCGAAGATCAGCTGCGCGTAGGCGGCGGGACCGGACTTCTCGGCCCAGCTCGCGGAGTTCTTCTCCAGCCAGGCCAGCGGCTTCTTCGTCTCGGACACGAAACCGGCGGCGGCCAGGGCCACGACGGCGTCCGCCGTGTTGCCGTAGTCGGGCTGGTCCACCTTCGCGCCGGCGAGGGGGGTCGTCAGACGGCCGTCCTCGGCGAGGGCGTCGGCGAGGTACCGCGCGCCGTTGCCGGCCGCGATCCGGGGTGTGAACGAGTCGCCGTCGGAGCACTCGGATCCCTGGGCCGCCGCGCCCGCCTTCCCGGCCCCGGGCGCCAGCCCCTTGCCGAGGCTGCCGGACACGCCCGCAGCCGTGGCGTCCGCGTTGGCGGCGACCTTGCCCTTCTTGTCGGGCTGGAAGGCGAACGCGCCGCCGCCGTCCTCGTCGCAGGGGACGGTGAGGGCCAGCAGGGCGTCGTACGGGGTCTTGTCGTCCTTCGACGGCACGTCCTCCGGGTCCGTGCCGGCGGCCACCAGGGCCCCGATGACCACGGCCGTCGAGTTCGTGTCGCTGGCGCCGCCCGGGGTGTAGCCCCAGCCGCCGTCCTTGTTCTGCACGGACTTCAGCCACTTCACGGCCGCGCCGGTCACGGAGTCGTGGCCGCCGAGCGCTTCGAGGGCCTGGACGGCGGCGGCGGTGCTGTTCGTGTCGACCATCGTCTTCGCGTCGCACTTCGCCGACGCGTCCGCGCGGTACGGCGCGAAGGCCCCGCTCTCGCACTGCTGCCCCGTCAGCCAGTCCACGGCCTTCGCGGCGGGGTTCACGCCCATCGTGTCCTGGGCGAGCAGCGCGAGCGACTGCCGCCAGACACCGTCGTAGGTGGGATCACCCGTGCCGTACAGGCCGGACGGGAGCGCCGTGGAGGGAGACGGGGACGCGTCGTCGGCGTGGGCGGCGGGCGCGACGGCCGCGCCGATCACGGCGGTGGCGGCCAGTACCGCTGCGCTGCGGCGAACGTTCATGATCGGCGGGTGCCTCTCCCTGCGGGGGAGCCGGGCAGCACGGGCACCCTCGGGCACCGGGCGGCTCCGGCCCCGTATTCCTCGACGGTGCCGGCCACCGGCGGACTGCCGGTGACGCGAGCCGCTCACCCCCGTACGGAGCGGTCCGGCTGACCGTCCCGGAGGACGGTTCACGGTTGCGGGTCAGCGCCGGAATCGCACCGGCTTTCCCCCGTACGGGTGTGAGGACGACCCACTCACTGTACCGGCCCGTAGGAATCGCCCGGCGGTGCGTCCCGCCGGACCGGATGAGCACCGGCGGCGGGCGGCCCCGGCCCCGGCCCCGGCATGAGCATCGGTGGCGGGCGGCCCCGGCACGAGTACCGGCGGCGGGCGGCCTCGGCCCCGGCACAAGCACCTCGCGCCCCCGATGATCAGCCGAGCTCGACCACCGTGTCGGCCAGCACCGGCGTGTCGTCGCGGTCGGCCGCGCTCACCGCCACCCGGACCCGCCCGGCGGAGTCCGGACGCCACATCCGTACGCTCAGCGTCTCGCCGGGGACGACGACCCCGGCGAACCGCGTGCGGTACGCGCGCACCCGCGCCACCTCGCCGTCCAGCAGCGTGTCGACGACGGCCTTGAGCGTCATCCCGTACGTGCACAGGCCGTGCAGGACCGGCCGGCCGAACCCGGCGCGCCGGGCGAAGTCCGGGTCGGCGTGCAGCGGGTTCCAGTCGCCCGAGAGCCGGTAGAGCAGCGCCTGGTCCTCCCGTACGTGCCGCTCCACGGTCCGTACGGGCGGCCCGGCCGGTGCTTCGGGGCGCGCGGACGGGCCGCGGTCACCGCCCCAGCCGCCCTCTCCCCGGACGAAGACGTGGGCCTCGTCGGTCCACAGCGGTCCCTCGGCGTCCGCGACCTCGGTGCGCATGACGAGGACCGCCGCCGTGCCCTTGTCGTACACGGCCGTGATCCGCGAGGTGGCCGCGGCCCGGCCGGTGACCGGGACCGGGCGGTGCAGGACGAGGCCCTGCCCGCCGTGCAGGACGTGCGCGAGGTCCACGTCGATCCCGGGCCTCGCGAGCGCGGCGGTCACACCCGGAGCGCCGCCGCCCGCGACGGTCGCGAAACTCGGCAGGACGCGCAGCCGGGACTCCAGGGTGTAGCGCAGCTCACGCGGGCCGGTCGCGGGCAGGCCCGCGCCGATGCCGAGGTGGTAGAGCTGGACGTCCTTGTGGTCCCAGGCGATCTCGGCGACGCGGGGTGCGGCGGCGACGGCCTCGGCTGCGTCGATGGGCATGGTTCTCCTGATGCTCTGGTCCTCGGATGCTCTGGTCTTCAGATGCTGCGGTCCTGGGATGCTCTGGTTTTCGCGGGCGGCGACCCGGGACATTTGTCCTGCCGGAGTCCGGACAACCGAATCTTCCTGGCTCCGGGGGCCGCGCCCTAGCGTCGTACCCATGACACAGACAGGTGGGAAACCTCCGGCCGTGTCCTTCACGGGGGCGGTCAAGACCTTCGGCGCCGTGCGCGCCGTCGACGGAGTCGATCTGGAGATCGCGGGCGGGGAGACGGTGGCGCTGCTCGGGCGCAACGGCGCGGGCAAGTCCACGGCGATCTCGCTGCTGCTGGGCCTGGACGAGCCCGACGAGGGCCGGGTCGAGCTGTTCGGGGCCGCCCCGGAGCGGGCCGTACGCGCCGGGCGGGTCGGCGCCATGCTGCAGGACACGCGGCCGGTGCCCCGCGTCACCGTCCGCGAACTGGTCGCCTTCGTGGCCAGCCGCTACCCGGCGCCGATGGCGGTGGACGACGTGCTGGAGCTGGCGGGCGTCACCGCACTGGCCGGGCGCCGGGCCGACCGGCTCTCCGGCGGACAGGCCCAGCGGGTCCGGTTCGCGGTGGCGCTCGCCGGGAACCCGGCGCTGCTCGTGCTCGACGAGCCGACCGCCGCGCTGGACGTCGAGGCGCGGCTCGCCTTCTGGGACTCGATGCGCTCCCACGCGCGGCGGGGCCACACCGTGCTGTTCTCCACGCACTACCTGGAGGAGGCCGACACGCACGCCGACCGGATCCTGGTCATCGACCGCGGCCGGATCGTGGCCGACGGCACGGGCGAACAGCTCAGGCGTGCCGCGGGCGGCAGCCTGGTCTCCGTCGAGGCTCCCGTCGGCCCGGCCGGCCCGGGCGGTGTGGCCCCCTCGCCCGACGAGGTCGCCCGGACGCTGGCGCTGCTGCCAGGTGTGGTGTCCGTGGAGATGAGCGGAAGCCGGGCCAGGCTGCGGACGGACGACTCCGACGCGACCGTGGTCGCCCTCGCCGAGCGGGGCGCGATACGCGGCCTGGAGGTGGCCCCGGCGTCGCTGGACGACGCGTTCCTCGCCCTGACGGGCCCCGGAGCGCCCCACCACCACGCGGACACCCGCACCCCTGCCGGCACCCGCACCCCTGCCGGCACCCGCGCCGAGGCCGGCATCGGCACCGCCGCTCGCACCGCCACCCGCGCGCCTCGACCGGACAGAGAGACGGTGTGATGTTCGCCTACCTGAGACTCGAAGCGCGCCGGACGCTGCGCGACCCCGGCTTCGTGATCGGCGGCGTCGCGATGCCGGTCGTGATGTACCTCCTGTTCACCAACCTCGGCGAGAACGACGGCGCCTGGAAGACGATGGCGATGGTCGGCATGGCCGCGTACGGCGCGGTGGGCTCCGCCCTCAGCACCGGCGGCGCGGTCGCCGAGGACAGGGGGACCGGCTGGCTGCGGCAGCTCGCCGTCACGCCGATGACACCGCGCGAGGTGGTCCTCGGGCGTGCGCTGACCGGTTCCGTGACCGTGCTGCCCGCCATCGCCGCGGTGCTCGCCGCGGGCGGCCTGCTCAACGGCGTACGCCTGGACGCCTGGCAGTGGGCGGCGATCGCGGTGCTGCTCTGGCTCGGCTCCGTCCCCTTCACCCTGCTGGGTCTCGGCAACGGCTACCGGCTGACGCCGCAGACCGCGGGTGTGGCGAACATGGTCTGCAACCTGGGCCTCTCGATCGTCGGCGGACTGTGGTTCCCGGTCGACCTGTTCCCGGCGTGGCTGCACTCCCTCTCCCGCTGGACCCCCGCCAACCGCTTCGCGCAGCTCGGCACGTCCGTCGCCGACGGACACGCGCCCGCCGCGGGCGCGGTCACGGTGCTCACCCTCTGGCTGCTGCTCTTCGGCGCGTACGCCGCGACGTCGTACCGTCGTGCGGCGCGGACCGCCTGATCGGAGACCCCCACCATGTCCTGGATGCGCACGACGAGTCGCCGGCTGTGCCGCCTGGGTCCGGCCCGTCCGGCCCGTCCGGCCCGTCCGGCCGGGGAGCGGGCCCCGAGGAGGTTCGGACGGACGGGGCCCTCGCCCACGGGCTTCTCGCTGCTGCCCTGGCTCCTGCTGGGGATGGGCGCTTGCTCGAACCTGCTGCGGGGCGGGACGGCGAACCCGTGGATCGGCGCCCTGGGCCTGCTCACCTTCAACTCGCTCTATGTGTACGTGATCTTCCGGGCCTTCCTGAAGGTCACGCGGGAGGCCCGCTCGACCCGGGTGGCCCTCGTCCTGATGACCGCGGTGACCAGCGGGCTCGCCTTCGCGTACGGCGAGAACTGGCTCTACTTCTTCCCGCTGCTCGGACTGGCCGCGGGCGCGGTCGTACGGGGCCGGTGGCTCGGCTGGACCGCCGTCGCGCTGACCGCGCTCGGCGCCGCCGTCGCCCAGCTGCGCGGCGGGACGGCCGCCGCGGTGAACGTCGCGTACGGCACGTTCCTGTCCACGATGGTGACCGCGGCGATCCTCTCGCTCACCGAGACGGTCCGCGAACTGCGCGCCGCCCGCGAGGAGCTGGCCCGCCGGGCCGTGGAGGAGGAGCGGCTGCGCTTCTCCCGCGACCTGCACGACCTGCTCGGACACACCCTCTCCGTCGTCGTCGTGAAGTCGGAGGCGGCCCGGCGGCTGGCCCACCGCGATCTGGAGGCCGCCCTCGTCCAGGTCACGGACATCGAGTCGGTCGGACGCCAGGCGCTCACCGAGATCCGCGAGGCGGTCACCGGCTACCGGGAGGGCAGCCTCGCCACCGAGCTCGACCGGGCATGCTCCGCGCTCACCGCGGCGGGGGTCGAGCCCGTCGTACGGCGGTCGGGGCCGCCCCTGGTGCCCCGCACCGAGGCGCTGCTGGGCTGGGTGGTCCGCGAGGCGGTCACCAACGTCGTACGGCACAGCGGCGCGACCCGGTGCGGGATCACCGTCGACGGCACGGCCGAACGCGTCCGCCTCGAGGTCTCCGACGACGGGGCGGAGGCGCTCACCGGGCCGCCCGCCACCGGCCCCGGCGCCGGTCCGTCCCTCGACGGTCCGTCCCTCGACGGTCCGCCGCCCGCCGGTCCGCCGCCCGCCGCCGGTCCCCTCGCCGGTCCGCCCCTCGCGGTCATCGGCGGGACCGGGCTCAAGGGCCTCACCGAACGCCTCGCGGCGGCCGGGGGCTCCCTGGAGGCGGGGCCCGCGCAGGGCGGGGGCTTCCTGGTCACCGCCGAGCTGCCGGCCGAGTCCGGGGCACTGTGACACGGACGGTGCCGGACGCCCGGATCCGGGCGCGGGCACGCGCCCTACCCTTGGGCCGTGAACGAGATGCCCCGGGACCACCGGCCCGCCCCGTCCATCCGGGTCCTGCTCGCCGAGGACCAGGGAATGATGCGGGGCGCCCTCGCTCTGCTCCTCGGCATGGAGGAGGACATCGAGGTCGTGGCGCAGGTCGCGGCGGGGGACGTGATCGTCGACACGGTGCTGACCCACCGGCCCGACGTGGCGCTGCTCGACATCGAACTGCCCGGGATGAGCGGACTGGACGCGGCGGCCGAGCTGCGGGCGCAGGCGCCCGGCTGCCGGGTGCTGATCCTCACCACCTTCGGCCGGCCCGGCTATCTGCGGCGGGCCATGGAGGCCGGAGCCGCCGGGTTCCTCGTCAAGGACGGGCCCGTGGAGGAGCTGGCCACGTCGATCCGCCGGGTGCTCATGGGGGAGACCGTCGTCGATCCGGTGCTCGCCGCGGCGGCGCTGAGCGCCGGGCCCAACCCGCTGACCACCCGTGAGTGCGAGGTGCTGGCGGCCTCGGTGGACGGCGCGACCGTCGCCGACATCGCGGCGGGACTGCACCTGTCCGAGTCCACGGTCCGCAACCACCTCTCCTCCGCCATCGGCAAGACGAGCACCCGCAACCGGATGGAAGCGGTGCGGGAGGCCCGCCGGCAGGGCTGGCTCTGAGCCACCGCGCCCGTTTCGAGCGCCGGAGGCCCCCGGCCGCACCGGCCCAAGACCTGACGCACCCTCACATGACGTGTTATCTGATGGTCTGTCAGATTCCCATGAGTCGGTCAAGATTTCGTTAGTACGCCGAAGCATCGGAATAGTTGCCCCGGGAGACCGGGTTCCACCTGCACCTATCCCGTACGGCGCATCGAGCCCGTCGCTTCTTCCTCATGGCCAGGAGGCCTCACGCAATGACGCACACGACGACCGACCGGCCCACGAGACCGACCGGCGCGATCGTGCCTGTCCTGGCCTTCGCGGGCATCGTCGTCGCGGTGATGCAGACCCTGCTGGTCCCGGTCATCAAGGACCTGCCGGAACTGCTGGACACCGCGCCCAGCGACGCCACGTGGGTCATGACGTCCACCCTGCTCGCCGGAGCCGTCGCCACCCCGATCATGGGCCGCCTCGGCGACCTCTACGGCAAGCGGCGCATGCTGCTGGCGAGCCTGGCCGTGATGGTGGTGGGCTCGCTGGTCTGCGGATTCACCAGCGACCTGATCGTGATGATCGCGGGCCGCGCGCTCCAGGGCTTCGCGATGGGCGCGATACCGCTCGGCATCGGCCTGATGCGCGACGAGCTGCCCCGCGAGAAGCTCGCCTCGGCGATGGCCCTGATGAGTTCCTCGATCGGCGTCGGCGGCGGACTCGCGCTTCCCGTCGCCGCCCTGGTCGCGCAGCACGCCGACTGGCACGCCCTGTTCTTCCTCTCCGCCGCTCTCGGCACCCTCTCCATCGTCCTCACGCTCGCCTTCGTGCCCGAGTCCCGCACCCGCGCCGAGGGCACCTTCGACGGGCTGGGCGCGCTCGGCCTCTCCGCGGGCCTCGTCCTGTTCCTGCTGCCGATCACCAAGGGCAGCGACTGGGGCTGGACCTCCGGCACGACGCTCGTGCTGTTCGGCGCGGCGGCCGTCGTCCTCGTCCTGTGGGGCGTCATGGAGCTGCGCGTGAAGGCCCCGCTGGTGGACCTGCGCACCACGGCCCGCCGCCCGGTCCTCTTCACCAACCTCGCCTCCATCATGGTCGGCGTCGCCTTCTATTGATCAGAAACGGTTTGGGTTCTGGGTCGTTGGATCGGGTGTGAGCGATCTGGTGGGGGACGCGCGGCATCTGTCGCCGTCGGCGCAGGAGG
>NZ_JBIBFR010000027.1:100470-108500 GCF_042956125.1 Streptomyces sp. NPDC008313 | reverse complement strand
GGGAACATCCCGCTTCGCGGGACGTTCCCGAAACCAGGATCAACCCCTACAAGCCGACCCCACCGGGGTTGACGAAACAGATAGGGGCACCCCCCGGGCAGCGGAACCGCTGGACGGTCTCGGCTCAGGACGGCCGGCGCTCCAGGTCGCACTGGTACCACGTACCCGACTTGCCGCCGAGGTGGGCCGGGCCGGCCGGACCGACCGGGATGAAACCGGCCTTGGTCAGCACCCTCCGGGACGCCACGTTCTGGTGGGAGGAGGCCGCCCGCAGTACGCGCAGCCCGTAGCGGGTCGCCGCCCGTCGGCACAGTTCCTGGACGGTCGCGGTCGCCACTCCCCGGCCGGTGACATGCTGGGCTACGCGGTATCCGAGTTCCGCGGCGTGGTCCTCGAAGTCGACCAGGTTGAACCTGCCGAGGACCGAGCCGTCCTCGGCGACGAGCACGTGAAAGGCGCAGACACCGGCTTCCTGCTCGGCCAGCAGCGCGTCGTACCGGTCGGCGAACCGGTCGAAGTAGTCGTCGCCGCGGTCGGAGACCGAGGCCGCGAAGTAGGCGCGGTTCGCCAGCTCGAAGGCCAGGACCGCCGGGGCGTGGCTGGAATGCAGCCGCTTCAGCTCGGGCATCGCCCGACCCTACCGAGCCGGTGAGCCGAGGCCACCTGATTTTCCGGCCCGCGCCCGGTCCCGAAGGCCGGGGCACACTGGTACTTGGGTCATGCCCGAACGCGTCCGGTCACGGTGGAACCCGTACCAGCCCCGCGGCCCCCTGCCCCGGCCCCGGCCCCGGGCAGGCTTTCCGCAACTCCCGCCCTGGAGCGTGCCGTGCGATACGTTTCCGCAATGACCGAGCCCGGCCCCGTCCCCTGGCCGCCCACCCCGATCCGGACCGGGCGGCTCGTGCTCCGTGAGTCCGAGGCCCGGGACCGTGCGGTGTTCATCGAGCTGTTCGCCTCGCCCGAGGTGGGCACGTACATCGGTGGCCCCCGGCCGCGTGCAGGGCTGGAGCGCGAGGTACCCGAGGTGCCCGGACGGCGCCCCGGCCTCTTCGTGATCGAACTCGACGGCGAGATGATCGGGACGGTCACGCTCGATCGGCGCCGGGCGGGGCCTTCGGGACGCGTCCGTCCGGATGGCGGGGAGGCCGACCTCGGCTACATGCTGCTGCCGAAGGCGTGGGGACGCGGGTACGCCGCGGAGGCGTGCGCGGCGGCGCTCGACTGGTTCGCGGGAGCGTGCCCCGGTGAGTCGGTGGTGCTCTGCACCCAGGTCGCCAACGAGCGTTCGATGCGCCTCTCGGAGAAGCTGGGCTTCACCGAGGTGGAGCGGTTCGAGGAGTACGGCGCCGAGCAGTGGTTTGGCGTGTGGTCGCCGGTCGCACCACGTCGTTGACCTCGCGCACCACGTCGTGGATCCGCGGGCTGCGGTGCGAGCGTTGGACCAGGGTTCCTGCCTCCGCTCGGGGGCGGTCCGCCGGTCGCCGATCTCCGTGCGCCGAACGCGGAGGCCTCACACGTGTGTCACGGCCAAGCGGCGCTCACGCCTCACCACGGCGGGCTTCCCGGAGGCAGGCGTCGAGCGTGGCGCCGGTGGCCTGTGGGAGGGCTCAGCGCTTGAGCGTGAAGGTGAAGTCGCCGGAGAGCCTGCCGCTCAGCCGGGCCGCCGACACGAGCCTGCCCTCCGTGATCAGCCTCTCGACCTCGCCCCGCGATAGCCCACAACCGTCAGCGATCAGCCGCACCGGCCGGACCGGGATCCGTGCCGCGAAGCGGACCGATACGTCGATCACCTCGTGGTCCAGGTGGTCCGACCCGACCGACCCGTCCGACCCGTCCGACCCGTCCGTGTCGAGGCGCCAGGCGTTGTCCCAGTCGAGGGCGATGCGGTTACGCCGCTGCAGGACCGGGTCCTGGAGCAACTCGGCCGCCAGGGCAAGGTCGTTGTCGTGCAGCCGGTCCAGCAGTCCGGGCTGCAGGGCGCGCACGTTCATCCGCTCCAGGAGCGTGAGCTTCGCGGTGTCCCCGCAGGAGGTGCAGAGCACGAGGAGCCAGGCGTCGAGACGCTTGTGATGCGCGTTGACGCGGAACTTGCCGTTCGCCCGGAAGCGCCCGGAGGCGCAGACATGGCAACAGCGGTGAACGAGTGGCGGGCAGGTGGGAGCGATCACCCAGGTGGTGAGCACAGAAGTACACCGGTTTCAGTGAGAAGTCCGCAACAAAAGGCAGCGCGGCGCACATGCGCGACGCGCGACAGATCAGCGCTCGGGAGGTCTCACAGGGTGTACAACGGCACGTCCTGGCCTGGACAACGTGGGTCGGCAGAAAGGTAGTGGCACGGCGCGACCCCGCTCCACTGATTTTCGACCGCGGCAGAGGGCGCCCGTTTCAGGATGCTGGGCATGTCCGGTCGCGCTGAGCGCTGTGGTGGGCGAATGAGGTCGTCCCTGTCTCACGGCATTCCTGCTTCGCGACGAGGCCTGTCGGCACCGCCGTGCCGCCGTGCGGACGTGCCGCCGTGCCGCCGTGGAGATGTGCCGCCGTGCGGACGTGCCGCCGTGCATAGGATCGCCGGCATGGCGCTGCGACCTGTGCATGTGAACATCAAGGCCCTTGATCCCCCGGCGATCGGGCGATTCTGGGCGGAGGCGCTGTGCTGGACTGCCTACAGCCCCGGCGTGACCACGTACGTCGGGCCCGGGGGCGGCCTCGTGTGGCCGGACCCGGTCGCCGTCGGCATCGACGTCGTTCCCGTCCCGGAACCCAAGACGGCGACGAAGAACCGGACGCACCTCGATCTCGCCACCACCTCCGCGGCCCATCAGGCGGAACTGGTCGCGCGACTGCGGGCCCGCGGTGCGACGTCCGTCGACGTGGGCCAGGGCGAGGTGCCGTGGAAGGTCCTCGCCGACCCGGAGGGCAACGAGTTCTGTGTGCTGGAGCCCCGGGACGTCTACCGGGACACCGGGCCGGTCGCCGCGGTGGTGGTCGACTGCGAGGATCCGCGGGCCATGGCACGGTTCTGGGGCGAGGCGGTGGACTGGGCCGTCCACGAGGTGACGGATGATCAGGCGGTGCTGCGCTCCGCCGGGGGCGTCGGCCCGTATCTCGAGTTCCTTCGCACGCCCGGAGCCAGGACCGTGCCCGACCGCGTCCATCTGGACCTGCTGCCGTATCCCGGTGACGACAGAGCGGAGGAGGTGGCGCGGCTGCGGGCCCTCGGAGCCACGGACCTCGACGTCGGCCAGGGCGACGCCCCGTGGACGTGCCTGGCGGACCCGGAGGGCCACGAGTTCTGCGTCCTCGCCCTTTCGTGACGAGGCTGACCACCGGGTCCCCGCGACGTTCCGGCACGTGAGCCGGACCGGCTGAGGCACTGCGACGGGGCAAGGAGTCCGGCCGCGTGCTGTCGCCCCGTCGCCGCACGTGACCGGAGCCGGCCGCCGGTGACGGGCGTCAGCGGACGCCCAGCTTGCGTGCGCGGGACCTGTTCCCGGCAGCCTGCTCCCGCTGCCGCGCCGCCCACAGGGTCCGTACGTGGGCCAGGTGGTGCCGCATGTGTTCCTCGGTCGCGGCGACGTCACCGGACAGCATGAGGTCCAGCAGCGCCGTGTGCTCCTCCGCGGACGCCACCAGTGCCCCCGCCTCCGCCAGTTCGGTCAGGCCGTAGAGCCGCGACCGCTTCCGCAGGTCGGCCACGGTCTCGACGAGGCGGGAGTTGCCGGCCAGAGCCAGCAGGCCGAGGTGGAAGCGGCGGTCGGCCTCCAGGTAGCCGATGAGGTCGCCCGCACGAGCGGCGGTGACGATCTCCTCGGCCACGGGCCGCAGGGCCTCCAGCTGATCCCGTGAGGCCGACCGGACGACCCGGCCGACGGTCGGGATCTCGATGAGGGCGCGGATCTCGGTGAACTCGTCCAGGTCGCGCTCGGACAGCTCGGTGACGCGGAATCCCTTGTTGCGGACGGCCTCGACCAGACCTTCGCGCGCCAGATCCAGCATGGCCTCGCGTACGGGGGTCGCGGAGACTCCGTACTCGGCGGCGAGGGTGGGAGCGGAGTAGATGACTCCGGGCTGCAGGTCGCCCGCGATCAGTGCCGCGCGGAGAGCGTTGGCCACTTGGTCACGCAGATGCTCCTGCACAGCGATGACTTTGCGGGGCTTCAGCTCGCTCATGTATGGCCCTCCGAGGATTTGTTGGCCCACTATACAATGTCACGTTGTGCGATCGGCCCCCGGCCCGCCCGGACGTCGGCGCGCGGTCGCCGTACATGTCGAAGCGGCCGTCGAGGTAGTGGGTGTACTCACACCACGCATATCTACCGCTGGGGCTACCTCGCCGTCCGGTACATGCTCACTCGGTGACGGTTCCGCCGCCGCTGCCGACCGTGACGGTCCGGGTGGCGGTGGCGCCCTTGTCGTCGGTGACGGTGAGCTTGACGGTGGCGAGCAGGCCCCGCCGCGACACGGCGGGGCCTGCTCGCCACGCCCACGCCCTCCACCGCCCGGGACACCGTGCCCGGCGGCCGGCGTCGAGCACGCCGGTGCACCGGGTGGGGCCCGATTGGCCCTGTCGTGGGCGCGGAGCGCCGGGGAAGGTGAGGAAGGTACGGACCCGACGCACCTCCGACCGCACTCCGACCCGGAAGGGAACCGATGACGTCCGTCGACACACAGCAGGTGCCCGTCCCCCTCACCGACGACGAGCTGAGGCGGCTGGACGCCCACTGGCGCGCCGCCAACTACCTGGCCGTCGGCCAGATCTACCTCATGGCCAACCCGCTGCTGACCGAGCCGCTGCGCCCCGAACACGTCAAGCCCCGGCTGCTCGGCCACTGGGGCACCTCACCCGGGCTGAACCTCGTGTACACCCACCTCAACCGGGCCATCCGGGCCCGCGGCCTGGACGCCCTGTGCCTCTGGGGGCCCGGCCACGGCGGCCCCGCGGTCGTCGCCAACTCCTGGCTGGAGGGCTCGTACACCGAGACCTACCCCGACGTCACACAGGACGCCGACGGAATGGAGCGGCTGTTCAAACAGTTCTCGTTCCCCGGCGGGGTGCCCAGCCACGTCGCGCCCGAGACGCCCGGCTCCATCCACGAGGGCGGCGAACTCGGGTACTCGCTGTCCCACGCCTACGGGGCGGCCCTGGACAACCCCGGTCTGCTCGTGACCTGCGTCATCGGCGACGGCGAGGCGGAGACCGGACCACTGGCCGCTTCCTGGCACTCGAACAAGTTCCTCGACCCCGTCCACGACGGCGCGGTCCTGCCCGTTCTGCACCTCAACGGGTACAAGATCGCCAACCCGACGGTGCTCGCCCGGCTTCCCGAGTCCGAGCTGGACGCACTGCTCAAGGGCTACGGCCACGACCCGATCCATGTCACGGGCGACGACCCCGCCGCCGTCCACCGGGCGATGGCCGCGGCCATGGACACCGCGCTGGACCGCATCGCCGGCTTCCAGCACGCCGCCCGTGAGAACGGCGCGACCGAGCGGCCGCGCTGGCCGGTGATCGTCCTGCGCACCCCGAAGGGCTGGACCGGCCCCGCCGAGGTCGACGGGCTGCCCGTGGAAGGAACCTGGCGCGCCCACCAGGTTCCGCTGTCCGGCGTCCGGGACAACCCCGACCACCTGCGGCAACTGGAACAGTGGCTGCGGTCCTACCGCCCGGAGGAACTGTTCGACGAACACGGCGTCCCCCGCGCGGAGGTCCTGGCCTGCGTCCCCGAAGGCGCCCGTAGGCTCGGCGCGACCCCGCACGCCAACGGCGGCCTCCTGCTGCGGGAACTGCCCCTGCCCCCGCTGGAGCGGTACGCCGTCCCCGTCGACAAGCCCGGCACGTCCCTGCACGAGCCCACCCGCGTCCTGGGCGACCTGCTGGAAGACGTCATGCGAAGCACCGCCGGCCGACGGGACTTCCGCCTCGTCGGCCCCGACGAGACCGCCTCCAACCGCCTCCAGGCCGTCTACGCGGCGAGCGGCAAGGCATGGCAGGCCGGCACCCTCGACGTGGACGAACACCTCGACCGGCACGGCCGGGTGATGGAGATCCTCTCCGAACACACCTGCCAGGGCTGGCTGGAGGGATACCTCCTGACCGGCCGGCACGGGCTGTTCTCCTGCTACGAGGCGTTCGTCCACATCGTCGACTCCATGGTCAACCAGCACATCAAGTGGCTGCGCGTCACACGCCGGCTGCCCTGGCGCGCGCCCATCGCCTCCCTCAACTACCTGCTGACCTCGCACGTGTGGCGGCAGGACCACAACGGCTTCTCCCACCAGGACCCCGGGTTCGTCGACCACATCCTCAACAAGAGTCCCGAGGCGGTACGGGTCTACTTCCCCCCGGACGCCAACACGCTGCTGTCCGTCGCCGATCACGCGCTGCGCAGCAAGGACTACGTCAACGTCGTCGTGGCGGGCAAGCAGCCCTGCTTCGACTGGCTGACGATGGACCAGGCGAAGGCCCACTGCGCGCGCGGCGCCGGAATCTGGGAATGGGCCGGTACCGAGAGCGGCGAGAGGGAGCCGGACGTGGTGCTCGCGGCCGCCGGTGACGTCCCCACACAGGAGATGCTGGCCGCCGCCCAGCTGCTCCGGCTCCACCTGCCGGACCTGGCGGTCCGCGTCGTCAACGTCGTCGACATCGCCCGGCTGCTCCCGAGCGAGGAACACCCGCACGGCATGACCGACTTCGAGTACGACGGCCTGTTCACCGCCGACAAGCCGGTCATCTTCGCCTACCACGGCTACCCGTGGCTGATCCACCGCCTGGCCTACCGCCGCACCGGCCACCCCCACCTGCACGTGCGCGGCTACAAGGAAGTGGGCACCACCACCACGCCGTTCGACATGGTCGTCCGCAACGACCTGGACCGCTACCGGCTCGTCATGGACGTCATCGACCGCGTCCCCGGCCTCGCGGTGCGCGCCGCGGCCGTGCGCCAGCGGATGGAGGACGCCCGGCTGCGCCACCACGAGTGGATCCGGGTCCACGGCACCGATCTGCCGGAGGTCGCCGACTGGTCCTGGGACGGCTGACCGCCGGCCGGGGCGCCCGGACGGGGGCGGGTGGGCGAGGCGCCGCGCGATTTCGCGGGGCGCCGGACGGCACCCGCCCCCGGTGTGTGTCCGAAGGGCCCGCGAAAACAGGGCCGTTGGGCCCCACGACCGCGGCCCAACGGCATCCGGCGCGGGCCCGTCCCCTCGCCGAGACTGAGTGCTGTCAGGAACCGACCGACCGGACCGTTCCGAAGGGACCCCGTCATGGCTGTCCACGAGCACTCCCACCGCTCCACCGGCTTGCACTTCACGCACTTCGGCAGGGGCCGTACCGCCGCCCCCGGCACCGCCGCCGTACCGGCGGTCGGCGACACGCACACCGCGGCCGCTCACGTCCTCGCCGCGGCCCGCCTGCTCATGGGCTTCGTCTTCCTCTGGGCCTTCCTCGACAAGACCTTCGGCCTCGGATACGCCACCCGGTCCGGAGGAGGCTGGATCGACGGAAGCTCGCCCACCGAGGGCTTCCTCGGTCACGTCGCGGCCGGGCCGATGGAGTCCACCTTCCACGCGTGGGCCGGCGCGGCCTGGGCGGACTGGCTGTTCATGCTGGGTCTGCTCGGCATCGGCCTCGCGCTGACCGCCGGAGTGTTCCTGCGCCTCGCGGCCCTCGCGGGAACCGTCATGATGGCGCTGATGTGGATGGCCGAGTGGCCGCCGGCCCGGCACCTGTCGGACGGCTCCGCGAGCATGTCGACGAATCCCTTCGCCGACTACCACGTGGTCTACGCCGTGGTGCTCGTCGCCCTCGCGCTCTTCTCGGCCGGGGACACCCTCGGTCTCGGACGGCTGTGGGCGCGCCTGCCGCTCGTCCGCCACAGTGGATGGCTCCGCTGAACACCGACCGGTGGGGGGGGGGCCCCCCCCCGGCCCCCCCCCCCGGGCCCCCCCCCCGCCGCGCCCCCCCCCCGCCCCCCCCCCCCCCGGGGCGCCCCCGCGGCCGCCCCCCCCCCGGGCCCCGGAAAAGCGGGCAG